>JAMCTA010000032.1 GCA_023381895.1 Chloroflexota bacterium | reverse complement strand
GAATCGGCTCTTTGAGGCCCAACTCATGCACGTCGATAGCACGGCTGATGTCGTGATAGCTGACGGCTTTCCGGCTATCGAAGTGCGCCTGAATCAACGCTTCATTGATGATGTGCTTGATCGCAGCGGGAGTGTAACCGATGGTATCGGACACGATCGTGTCCATTGGCAGCTCCTCGTGCCATACCTTGCCCAGGTAGTAGTCGAGGATCTCTCGCCGTCCCTCGGCGTTCGGAAGATGGACTGCGAGCTTGCGGTCGAAGCGTCCTGGCCGGAGGAGCGCTGGATCGAGGGTTTCCACAAGGTTGGTGGCAGCGATCGTGAGCACTGGTACACGCTCAACCTTCCCCTTCTGGAAGCCGAAGCGGCGGCGCAATCGGGTGCGCCAGCTCTGGTCCATTGGTGGCGGGTCGAGCTGCATGAGAAGCTCGTTGATGATCCCGTTGTTGCCGCCCATGCCCATCATGCCAATGCCCATTGTGGGTGACTGACCACTACGGCTCTGACCAATGGCATCCAGCTCATCCAAGAAGAGGATGCAGGCGCCATATTTCCTAGCCAGCTTCTTCGCTTTGCGGTAGAGGTTCTTGATGGTCAGGGAGCCCATGCCCATCCACATGCTCTGTAGACCCGCACTGGAGCAGTATCCGAAGGGCACTCCTGCTTCGGTGGAGATGCACTGTGCGAGGTAGCTCTTGCCTGTTCCAGGAGGCCCATACAGGAGCAGGCCGCGGGTTGGCTCTCCGCCCATTTGCTTGAACTCTTTGACGCCCTTGAGTAGGGTCACGACGCGGCGTGCGACCTCCAGGACCTCAGGATTCCCCCGATAGTCTTTGAAGGTAAAGCCGGATTCACCAGGGCGCAGCCAGTAGATACGCGGCCGGCCGAGATAGTACATGAGCGCCGCAAACTGGATGACCATGAAGAAGACGGCGAAGAGTAACTGGAAGAGCAAAGAGAGGACGATCGGTAAGGCGGATGAGAACTTTATGAGTAGCGGCAAGGCGAGCCACCAGAAGACGGCAATTGCCACTATGGCGATGATGACGCGCGCGATGTTGCGTCCCAGCCAGCCGAAGAAACGGTCGAGACCATCGTCTATCGATGCGCCGAGAGTTGGATTTGGAGTGGGTTGGCTGCTCAAGGGTTGAACCCCTTTCTCTCAGGGATGAGCCGAGTTGTGGAACGAATGGAGACTCACTGCAGCTTCAAGATTTTACCTTGAGGATCGAGAGTGAAGAGGTAGGTGAATTGCGACATCTGCCCTCCGCGGCTCACAGTCAAGAGGTAGAGGTAGACCGAGTCTCCATCCTGTTCGTGAACTCCACCTACGTAGGTGATCTGCTGGATCGATCCCAGTTGGGGCTTCAGTTGATTCAACTGAGTCTGCAGTGCCTGCACGCTTGCCCCTTGTTTCACTGAGTCGCTAAGAAGGTTCCAGATTGCGTTCGCATCCCCCGCCTGCTGGGCCCGGAAGTATTCGACAGGTGCCTGTGGTGAAGGCAGCGAACCCTGGGCGGAGGTGAGTGCGGGGCCACCAGAAGTGGCTGTCGATAATGTGGACGTCGAAGGGAAGAGAACTGGCGAGAAGTAGTACAAGCCAGCCCCAGCAACAATGAGCAGGAGCAAGAGCACCACCGAGAACCGGGAGTGGCGCCTCAGGAGCATGCTGATACCGAGGACAACGAAGAGCACCGCCTTGATTGGGAAGCGGATGATCTGCAGCACGAGTGGGCGTCGCCGTGGTGCCACAGTGGAAAACTGCTCTGGGGTCTCACTCATCCGCGGGTGCCTTCGCTACTAGTTCCGCCGCGACAAAGCGTGTGTGGGGCGCGGCGAGTGCGAACGTGAACTCTTCACAACGCAGGTTCCGCCTACTTCTAACTCATGCTAAGGCGGACTAGTTTCTGCCGTCAAGACGGTGAGACCAAACTGGCAAACTTTCTTTACGACTTGCGCCCGGCGAGGAGCAGGGTGCGGGCAGTGGTGCGAAACGGCGCAACTCGTCCCAACCACCACAGGCGGCGGCCGGCGGCTCGCCCAGCCCGATGCCTCCCGAAGAATGGAAAGAGCGCTGTCGCGGTGACCAGCTCGAAGCCAACGCTTCGGAGGAGTTCTGCGAGCTCAGGGCCAGTGAACAGGTGGCGATGATCGGGATCGTTGAATAGCTCTGGGTCAGGATGCCGGGCATTGGGCGTCAGCACCACCGCCGTGCCACCGCGTTGGAGCACACGGTGCCAGGAGTGCAGTGCAGCACCCGGGTCAGGTAGGTGCTCGATGAGGTGCTGGGCAATAATGCCGCCGATGCTCTCAGTAGCGAACGGGAGCTCGGGAGATGGAGCAACCCGAATCATTGCTCCAATGCCCCGCACCTGAGCGCCCCGAGCGGCTACAACATTCGTTTCGACGCCTATCGGTGTGTATCCAGCAGCGACGAGCAACGGAAAGAGAGGGCCGGTCCCGGCACCCACGTCGACGACGCGACCGTTTGGGAGTGCGCGCAGAGAAGCGACTGCGGCCGTGCTCTCAATCGAGCGGTCATGCCAGCTTTGACGGGCGGCGTAGTAGGCCTCGTCGTACCCATTCGGGCTAGGGATAGATGCCACGAAGGCGATAGCCTTCCGCAACCTTTGTCACGGCCTCCATGTAGGCTGCCGTGCGCATGTCGACGCGCTCCTGCAAACTCACCTTGAGAACTGTGTCGAAGGCACGATCGAGAATGTTGTAGAGACGGGCATTGATCTCGGATTCGCTCCAGAAGAAAGACTGAAGATCCTGCACCCACTCGAAGTATGACACAGTAACACCACCTGCGTTTGCCAGGATATCGGGAACCACAAAAATGCCGCGATCGAACAGGATGGCATCAGCCGCAGGAGTTGTGGGACCATTCGCGCCCTCCACAATGATACGGGCCTGGATAGCGTGAGCATTCGTCGCGTTGATCTGGTTCTCGACGGCAGCAGGAATGAGGATGTCGCAAGGCGCTGTGAGTAACGTCTCATTGGCGATGCGGTCCGCTCCGCGATAGATGACGACAGAGCCGCGCTCCCCGACGGCAGCGGTCACAGCATTGATGTCCAAGCCGTGCTCATTGTAGATCGCACCATCCATATCACTAACGGCTACCACGCGTGCACCGGCTTCCTGGAGTGAGCGCGCGGCAACGCTGCCGACGTTTCCGAATCCTTGGACGGCTACACGTGCTCGTGCAAGATCCAAACCTACATGACTGCACGCCTTGCGTGCGACGGCCATGATTCCGTGTCCGGTTGCTTCAAGGCGCCCTTCTGAGCCACCGATTGATACCGGCTTTCCGGTCACACAGGCGGGAACGGAATATCCCTTCTGCATACTGTAGGTATCCATAATCCACGCCATAACCTGTGGGTTGGTGTTCATGTCGGGTGCAGGGATGTCGATTTCAGGCCCGATGATGAGCGAGATCTCGGAGGTGTAACGGCGTGTGAGGTGTTCGAGCTCTTGCAGCGAGAGGATATGGGGATCGCAGGCAACTCCACCTTTGGCGCCACCGAAAGGGATGCCAACGACAGCACACTTCCACGTCATCCACATGGCCAGCGCTCGCACCTCATCGAGGGTGACGTTTGGTGCATAGCGGATCCCTCCTTTGGCGGGACCACGCACCGTGTTGTGTTGAACTCGGTAGCCGGTGAAGGTCTGGACTGAGCCATCGTCCATTTTCACCGGAAAATGGACGATGAACTCGCGATGAGGCTGCCGGAGGATCGCCGCGACACCGTCGTCGAGTCCCAGGCGTTCAGCAACTGCGTTGAACTGCTGCACGGCGATGTCGTAGGCGCTGAGCTTCCCTGAACTCGACGACGTTGGAACCGCTGTCATAGGCGTGAGCACCTCCTTGCACATGAGAATAAGGGTACACCCTTCCCGGGCGCGCGTCACGGTCGGTCAGCGGGCGCCAAGCACACCCGTTAAGTGTAGGAATGGTGACAGCGCGTACACTGATGAGGGCACTGAGCCAGTGGCCAGCCAAGGTGGAGTGGGCGATCGAAGGGGCTGGACAGCTATGGACGAGCTCCAAGCGCTGCGGGAGGTCAGCCGGGTTCTTGCCAGCTCGCAGGACGTCCACGAAGTGCTGCAGGTGGTTCTCAAAGCAGTGACCAAGACCCTTGGCTTTGATCGCGCAGCGGTGGCCCTCGTCGATCCAGCGACACAAGAGATTCGGGGCTCTGTCGGCATCAACATGACCGAGGAAGCGGTCATTGCAATCCGTGCGCCTCTTGGCAGCAATGACGTGCGTGCGACCGTCCTGCGGAGTGGCGTGATCCAGGTGGTAAACGGCTGGGATCCCCGAGCCGAGCCGGAGATGCTTGCAACCTATGGGCATCACTCCTACGTCACGATCTATGGACCACTCACAGTCGCTGGCGAGCGTGTTGGAGTGATCAGCGCAGCCCGGCAAGACCAGACGTTGACGCCACTCAGTGAGCGCGACATCGATCTCTTCGATCTCTTCTGTGACTACGTCAGTATCGCACTGCAAGGAGCACGGCTCGTTGAGAGTGAACGGAAGAAGACACGTCGATTGCGCGCCGTCACCGAGGTGATGCGGCGAGCCAATCAAACACTCGAGCTTAACGCTCTGCTCGCAGAGACCACCGATCTGCTGCGAAGGGCTTTTGGTTATCAAAGAGTCTCCGTCATGCTTGTTGATGAGCATAATCCTCAGCAGCTCTACCGCGCCGCTTGTAGCTCTGAGCATGAAGAAACTTGGCAGGATCTGCGTGTTCTCTTTGGCACGGGAATGATCGGGCACGCAGCAGCGATCGGCCAGACGCGGCTTGCAAACGACACCTCACAGGATCAGCACTTCTTCCAGGCGCCGGGGCCACATACCGGTTCGGAGCTCGATGTTCCGCTCCGCGTTGGTAGCACCATCATTGGTGTGCTGAGCATCGAAGGGGAGCAGCCAGGAGCGTTTGAAGAAGAGGATGTCCCGTTTGTCGAGACTCTGGCGGATCAGATCGCCATTGCGATTCGGAACAGCCAGCTCTACGGAGAAGCCTTGCGACAAACGCAGCAACTCAACCTCATCAACTCTGTCGCCCGGCGCATGGGTGGGCTAATGCCACCGAGAGAACTGATGCCCTACCTCGTCGATCTCCTCTATGAAACGCTCGTGCCCTACAGTGTTGCTATTTTCTTGCGCAGTGAGCGCGAGGATACGGTGGTGTTGGCGGCAGCACAAGGTGGGAAGCCAGGGCCGATGCCACCAGGAACAGTACTACGGACCGGCGTTGACGGCATCGTTGGTCGAGTCTCAGCCACTGGACAGCCGCTGCTCGCGCGTGACGTAGAACGCGAGCCGTACTTTCTTTCCTACCCTGGCTTACCGCTCACGGCCTCAGAGATGGCTGTTCCTATTCGTTATGCCGACGAGATCATTGGCGTTCTGGATGTGCAGAGTAGCACACGCAACGCATTCGACAGTCGTGACATCGAGATGCTGCACACGCTCGCTGACCAGGTGGCCATTGCCATCAAGAATGCCCGGCTTTTCGAGGACCTCTACCGGCGGACAGAGCAGATCGCTGGCCTCCATGAAGCAGGACAGGCGATTGCCTCAAGCCTCAACCTCGACCACATCTTGCGATCGCTCCTCTTTGAAGTGCGGAAGCGCCTGGGCTTCGACCGTGCCGCACTCGCGCTCGTCGATAGAGACCATGCTCTGGTGCGCGGGAGTCTGGCGACTGATACCCAGGGGGCGATCTCTTCGTGGGGACAGTGGCAGCAAGCCGCGCCGTCAGACCCGGGAGAGCTGGTGGCGCAAGCGATTGAGGGCTGGCTGAACTCACCCTTTCTGGCAGATGTGCGCCAGCGAGAGCACATCCATAATCTTGTTGCTGGAGAGGTTCTGCGTGTCGGCGACCAGGTGTTCGGCGCACTGATCGTAGACACACTCGTGACACGGCGGAAGATTACGGATGAGAGTCGCGGCGTGCTCCAGACCTTTGCAAGCCAGGCAAGCATTGCTCTCGATCACGCACGTCTCTACACGGAGCTGGCTCAACGAGCCCAGCGACTCGCTGAGGCAAACCAGCAGCTGGCGCAACTGGATCAGATGAAGTCACACTTCCTCTCCATGGTGTCGCACGAGCTGCGTACGCCTCTAGGGCTCATTAAAGGCTACGTGAGCACGCTGCGGGAGATGGACGCGACGCTTGATGCGGCGACGCGTCAAGAGTTTCTGACTATCATCGATGAGGAGACGGATAATCTCAGCGAGCTCGTGGGCAACCTACTTGATACATCGCGCTTGGAGGCGGGTACGCTCGCGCTGGAGAAGCATCCCTTGAAGCTGCTCCTGCTGGTCCGCAAGGCTGTCGGCGATGCACAACAACGAGCGCCTACCTACCGATTTGCCCTGAACTTGCCCCAGGAGGTGCCGTTGATCTCGGCCGATAGCCGGCGGCTCGAGCAAGTGTTCCGCAACCTTCTTGACAACGCAGTCAAGTACTCAGCACCCGGATCGCTTGTGACGGTGAGTGTGGTGGTGCGTGAGGGTGAAGTCGAGATCAAGGTGACCGATGAGGGACGTGGCATCGCATCAGAGTATCAAGCAAGAGTCTTTGAGCGCTTCTTCCGGGTGGATCAGAGTGATAGCCGCTTTGGGGGCGGGTCAGGCCTGGGTCTGTCGATCGCGAAGGGGATTGTAGAGGGACACGGGGGGCGCATCGTCGTCGAAAGCGCCTTGGGAGAAGGAAGCACGTTCACGGTCGTGCTGCCGCTTCAACTCACCCGAGATGATGCTACCGAACTGCAATAGGCTGTCGCACAGAAGAGCTCGTGCAGACGGGCTACTCTGGGGTAGAGTGTGGCAGGTAGCTTCTGGTCCTCCCTGAGGGGAAGACCCGGAGAGGAGTGACCAGCAGAGCGTGGCATCTCAGTTGCGTGCCGTCCTTGCAGACCCGTCGACGCGGATGCGGCGGCTCCTCCGGATGCACTTCGAGATGGCCGGTTGCACCGTTCAAGAGGCGGTACACGCTGATCTGGGAAGCCTCCTCATGAGGCTGACAAACGTAGACATCCTGGTGCTTGACCTTGATGAGCGGTCGCTGCCAACGGCGCAGGCCGTCCGTCTACTGCGACGGCGCACGCCAGAGGCAGTCGTTGGAGGCTATTCAATTCTCCCGCCCGACTCGTTCGTCGAACAGCTCTGTCTCGATAGCTTCGTGGAGAAACCGTTCGACGTGCAAGTATTTGTCGGCGGGCTTGTGCGAGCGCGTGACCGCTCAAGCGTTCAGCGCGATATCGAGAGCGCTGACATCGCGCTCTGAGCCCTCGGGCGCTTCTGGCGTGGCCGTTTCCTTGATGGCGGCACGTCCAGGGTTCCGGGTGTGGTGCATTCTGCCGTGGTCGTAGTTGGACGCTTGAGCTTTCACAGGAATTTGGCCATGGAGAACTCTTAAGCAAGACTGCCAAGGTCGCGCGTTCACCTCGATCTAAGCCACAACAAGCCTGCGCTGGTGACGAGCGTCACCAGGCTGAGCGGTAATCCCAGCCGGACGTATTCCAGTGCCGTTACTTCGAGATCCTGTTTGCGTAGGATCAGCAACCAGAGCATCGTTGAAAGAGAACCAATGACCGTGATGTTAGGGCCAATATCGACCCCGATGATCGTTCCCAGGGTAAGGATGTCTCGCAGCTGGCTCCCCGGAACGTGTTGGATGACTGCCGTGAGGACGAACGTGGCCGGCAAGTTGTTGATGAGATTGGCACCAACAGCACCAGCAGCGACCGCCGTGAACGCAGCACTGTTTCCGTCGCCGGCAAGGAGGACTTTAGCTAGGAGCTCGGTGATCCCAGCACGCTTCAAGCCTTGCACGATGAGCAACAAGCCGGCAACGAGGCCGAAGAGCTGCCACGACACGCCGCGCAGGGCGCCCTGTACGGGAAGCCGGCCCACCGTCAGCGCGAGTAGGAGAAGGCCACCTCCGCTGGCAGCAGCAACAAGGCCAAGAGGATACTCACGCAGCGAGGCTGCAATGTAGATGAGAGCCGTGGCTACTAACCAGGCTGCCGTCGGGCCAAACAGTGGCGAGTCTTTGCGAGCCGTACCGGGCTGGAAGCTATCGGGGTCGAATGTGCCACGAAGGTCACTACGGAAGAGGACGAAGAGGATGATAAATATCTCCGCAATCGACAGGACGGCTCCAAGAAAGAGGTGCTGCAGATAAGGTGTGAGAGCCATTGGATCGTCATTGAGCAGGATGACGTTCGCTGGATTGGACACTGGTAAGAGCACCGAGGCGGCATTGGCAACGAAGGCGCACGTGAAGACATATGGGCGAGCAGCTAGGCCAAGGCGGGAGGTCGCTGTGACGAGCACAGGGGTCAGAATGAGCACGGTGGCATCATTCGAGAGAAAAGCCGTCACTACTACGCTGATCATGAAGGTGTTGAGGAAAAGCCTTTGCGGGTTGCCGCGGGCGAGCCGGCTGGCGATGTAGGCAAGCCAATCGAACACGCCGGCATGGTCGGCCACTGTTGAGATGCTCAGCAGGCCGAAGAAGAAGAGAAAGAGATTCCAGTTGGCAAGGAGTGTGCGCAGGGCATCAGTGGGCGAGATGGCTCCAATGAAGAGCATGAGCACGGCACCAACCAGTGAGCTCACTGCCTCCGAGATCCCGCGGGGCCGGATGATGATAGCGACGAAGGCGCTGAGAGCGATGAAGAGGGCCAGGAGATGATGAGCCAGAAGCACAGATGCGGGCCTTCTCCCCCCACATTCATTCCACGCACGCGTGCCGCAGAGTGTACCGCTGCCTCGGTCGAGTTGGGTTCATATGTTCGCCATACGTTGTCGCGCCGGTCGCCCGTCGGCGCAGCGCTCGCTGCTTCAGCCGCGGGCTACGTCCACCAAGCCGGCTGGAGGCGATCAGCAAACGACCAGGCGCCAGTCCGCACGCTCCCAACTCTATCCAGCGCGAGAATCAGCGGCACATCCTGGGTTCACAAGGGAACTGCGGCAGCGTTGCCATCGGTATTGCATAGCGGGCGTGCCGCTGCTCTAATGGTGGTGCCAGTTGGTCGGTAGACCTTTAGACGGCACGTGGCACTGTGGTGACAGACAGATGGAGTGAATGATCGTGAGTCTTACCCTCGGCTGTATGAACCGCCCCTACAATCGGTTTCCCTTCGAGCGGGTACTGGATGGTATCGCTGCAGCAGGGTTCACCGCCTACGTACACCTCCAGCGACAGCCAGATGCCTGGATCGATGCGAAGACGCCGCTGGACGAAGCGAAAAGGGTTCACGAAGCAATCCTGAAGCGGGGCTTGACTCTAGTCATGCTGCCCTCCAGTATCCCCGTGCATCAGTTGACTGATGATGAGGCGCTGGAGCTTGGGCGAGGGTTCGTTGATCGGGCAGCGGCGTTGTCAGTTCCATTTCTGCTGGACATGGGTGCACATCAACCCGAATCTTATGATCGGTATTTCGCGTTGATGCACCGCCTCGCCCCCTACGCGGCCGATCACGGTGTCACCATTGCGGTGAAGCCGCACGGTGGGGCAACAACAACAGGCGCCGACTGCCTCAGAGCCATCGAGCGTGTGAATCATCCTGCATACCGACTATGCTTCGACCCTGGCAATCTCCTCTACTATGCCAATGAGCGGCCTGAGGCACATCTGGCAGATCTGGCCCCCTTCACAGTCGCGATGTGCGTGAAGGATGAAGTTGGTGGACTGCGTGGCGACGTTAACGTCACGCCTGGTGACGGCGACGTGGACTTCCCTACTGTGTTTCGCGGACTCTACGAGCGTGGTTTTCGCGGTCCCTGTGTCATCGAGTGTCTAGCCCTCAAGAACACGCCAGAGGAGGAAGACGGAGAGGCGCGGCGAGCCTATACGTTCCTCTCAGGCATTGTGAGCAATCTTTCCTAGCGAAGACGAACGTCGGGTTCGCCGCAACGGGAACATCCTTGCCGGGAGGAAGTACTGCTCACTCCGCAGGTGGGGGGCAGTTTGAGCAGGAGTAGAGTGATGCGGCCTCGAGGTAGCGTCAAGATCGATCCTCGGATAGTGTCACTACTCCTGCTGGAGCATCCGCTCGACGTTAGTGCGGTCGAGATACCGGGGTACCGGCACACCCTCCCCCCCGAGCGAGGTGACCGGTTTGCCTTCGATGAGGAGGCGCACGCGATGTATGCTTGGGAACTGGGTTGCAGTGTCGACGATCTGGGCCAGCATGAGCGGAATGGCGGGACTTCCTTGCACAGTGGCCGCTGGGTGAGACAAGTTGATCGTTGCCACATCTTGCGCAACGCTCACCCCGAGCAGCTTTGTACCTGAAGGAATCTGCGTGTAGAGGCCTGGCCGCCTCGGTCCGGATAGTAGGGCCTGTAGTGAGTCGTGCAGGGGCTGTTGAGCTGTAACCGGAACCGTTTCTACTGCGAGTGTCGTACCACGAGTGAAGTAGACCTTGGCGGTAAGCGCTGTACTCTTAGTGGCTGTTGCTGCTGTCGTGGAGGCGTGGGAGGCGCTCGTACTCGCCGTCTCAGTTGTAGTCACCGCTGACGCTTGTGTGGATGCGGGCCTAGTGACTACCGTAGCCGTGCTGGTTGTGGGGTTTGCCTGCGCCGGGGAACTTGTGGTGCTGCTCTGGCCTGATAATAGTCCTGGACCTGAACACGCGGTGAGCAGGAGTGGAAGGAGGATAACAAGCCTGCGCACGATCCCGCTGTTCACCATTGCGATCCTTTCGGTGCGCCGACTGGGCCGACCACGGCCGCATCGATGTACGCTTGGTTGCCAGAGGGCCAGACCTTGACCAGGTAACGGCCGTTATTCAACGGTGCGATGACGAGTAGTGAGCTGAACTGAGGCAGTGTTCCGAAGCTGATGGCACTGCTGTTTGTCCCTGACCAGATACTCGTGCGCTGGAAGTTCGCAACCCAGAACGGGGTGAATATCGGGACCCCCGTACTGAAGTGGAGCACCTGACCAGACCGTAACACTGCGTTATTCTGCCAGCCAATCTGCTGCTCGAGCGATGGGAGGCTAATGCCGAATTTGTGAGCAATCCCCCAGAGAGTGTCGCCCGGCTGGACAGTGTAACTGATCGTCTGTGGTTGCGCCGGCTGCTGAGTTGGTGAGGGATCTGCCAGCTGAGTAGCCGTTATGCTGCTGCTCGCAGTGGGTGGTGGACCGCTTGGACCCACATTGGGGGCGTCAACGTAGGCGGTGCCATTTGTTGTAGGGTTGAAGACATAGAGGCGAGTACCCTGTTGTGGCGCCTTGACCAGGAGATAGGTCCACTGAGGAACCGTACCGAAGATCACGGAGGGATTAGTGGGAGCAGACTTCAGCGGGGTTGCTGGGGTGACCGTCTCAACCCAGAATGGCTTGAACGGTGGAGTCGGAGCGGGTGGCGTGTAGTGTGCCGGCGGCGGTCCAGATGGTCCCACGAGGCTTGCTTCGATGTAACCGTGCTTGCCAGAGGCGGGCTCGAGCACGGGAAGCCAGCCATTGACATTGGGACCGGTGACTTGGAGGTACGACCACTGAGCAAGGGGAAGGACCTCGTCGGCCTGCTGATCGGCCCCCCCTCTGAGCGCTGTTGGCGTCGTCGTTTCCACCCATTGGTTCTGGCTGCCGGCTCCGGGGACGGTCACCACGATCCACAGAGGATCACCAAAAGGCTGGCCACCAGGATCTGCGAGGCGCCAAGTCGCACTGTACGTACCCGGCTGTTGGGGTGCCGTAACCGGCACACTAAGCTGGATCTTGGTACCCGGAGCCGCTGTTGGGAGCGGGACACTCTGCGAGCCGAGGTTGCTTCCTGGCTGGAGTACTAAGTGGTATGAGCCGTTCCAGGTGGTCGTGCCACTGTTGATCACTTGCCAGATCTTCGTGAAGCGCTGCCCCGGCGTCACCTGAGAATGGTCAGGGTAAGTGATATCGGAGATAAACTGAGCACTGTTGGGGTTGAACACCTGCGTCGTGGCATTGCCGACTGCTTTGAAGAAGTTGATGATGCCTTGGACAATGCCCTCAGCGATAGTCTGCTGGTATGAAGGGTTTATGAGCTTCTGTGCCTCCACAGGGTTGGTAATAAAGCCCGTCTCGATGAGAATAGCTGGCATGCTGGCATTGCCGAGCACATAGAAGTTTGCAGCGTGCACGCCATCATCGTTTGCTTGCGTGAGACTGACCACCCCTTGCTGAATGGATTGAGCCAGCAGCCTGCTCTGGTCGACAACTGTTTGTGTCCTGGTCACGCCGTCCACGTAGCCGCTGCTGGCGCCAAAGAAACTAGTGACGCCAGAGTATGAAGGGTCGCTCAGCGAGTTGGCGTGGATTGAGATGAAGATGTCTGCGTGTGCGTTGTTGGCAATTGCTGTGCGGGTAGCGAGGCCGGCCGTCGTATTGTCGGCTGGGCCGACGGTAGTGTCGGTTGTGCGTGTATACACCACCTTTGCCCCTGCCGCTGTCAGCAAGGCTCCTGTATCCAATCCGATGGGGAGGGTCACATTCTTCTCTTCGATGCCATTCGCGATTGCCCCCGGATCAGCACCGCCGTGTCCGGGGTCAATGGCAATGGTGCGCCCAGAAAGTGGACCGCTGGCGAGAGCAATAGAGGGAGAGACGAGGAAGCATCCCAGGAGGGCGAGGGTCACCGCTACTTGTCCCAGTGTTCTCATCCAGGCGCTCCGCAATGTGGTTATCCTCCGTCCGTTCTCCCGTCCACCGGCTCCTTCCAGAGGGACGACACTGACCATAACGGATGAAGGTGCCGTGCGTTGTCTGCCGATGGGAAAGAGGTACAGTGTCCACTGACGGCTGCGACTGATCTGGACGAGGTGAGGGAACCGCTGCGGTGAACCTGAGAGTGCTTGCGCTCCTCGTCGCTATCCTCGGCGGCACGGCAGTTGGATCTCAGGCTTTGCTGAATGGAGCAGTCGGCCGGTCTCGCGGGATCATCGAAGCGATTTTCGTCTCCGTCTCTATCACGTACGTTGCCAGCGTCGTTCTGCTTGCGGCAAAGGGTGTGATGACACACTCGCTCGGTCTGCCGGTGCGCTCAGTGACGATGCTGATAATTAGCGGTAGCTTCTTTCTCATCGCTGCCGCAACCGTGCTGGTCGCGGGGGACTTCCCCATCGTCCTCCTTACCCCAGGCTTATTGGGGTTAGTGGTGCTGTTCGCCGGGACGTTTGCGACACCCATTCTGGGAGTGGGGCTTACTGCGGCTGCTCTGACGGCGGGCCAAATGGGTATTGGACTGATCTGGGATCAGATCGGAATACTGGGCCTACCAGCAATACCACTGACACTGTCCCGAGTCTTCGGGATGCTCTTGATCATCTTGGGTGTCGTGCTCGTTCGCGGCCTCTAGGTATCAGTCAGTGACGGTGGCAGCGCGCTGATCTGGAGAGGGTCTGTGCTGCGCTCGAAATGAAAGCGACTGAGGAGCCTGTTCCAGACGATGACGTGCTCGAGCTTCACTGGTTCTCGCCTGAGCAGCTGCCAGATCAGATCGCCTTTGCCAGTGGCCGAGAGGCGCTCCAGCGTTGGCGACAAGGCTTGAGGTCCTAAGGGCTGGGCCACCAGTCGGGCCTCGCGACACGCGTGAGCCATTGACTGGATGCAAGTGCTTGCCCTCGCTGGCGTGCCAGTGAGCCGTCGGGCATGTGCAGCTCAGGAAGAAGCTCGGTGAGAGGGATAAGCACGAAAGCGCGCCCCCACATTCGCGGATGAGGAATAGTTAGTCTGGGTGTCTCGAGCGCGATGTCGTCATATAGGAGGAGATCAAGGTCGATGGTGCGTGGTCCCCAGCGCCCACGCCGCGTGCGTCCAAGCTGTTGTTCTACTGCGAGAAGCTCCTGGAGTGCCGGTTCGGGAGAGAGCTCGGTTGTGCAGTGGGCGGCTGCGTTGAGATAAGCTGGCTGGTTGGTGACCTCCTGTGGCGCCGTCTCGAAGAGCGAGGACACTGCGCAGATGCTGATACCACGATCAGATAGAAGGTCAAGGCCCCGCTCCAGGAAACGCCGGCGATCTCCCAGATTACTTCCCAGGCCTATCCAGATGTCACGGCCTGGCATCGCTTTCTTCTCCTAGAACGAAATCGATGAAGCGGGCGACTCGGCGAGCGGCGTGGACATCGTGTACGCGTAGCGCGTGAGCGCCGCGCTCGATAGCCATAGCGTGGGCCGCAGCGGTTGACCAGGCTCGCTCCTCGACAGGGAGCCCGTCAGGCTGTCCAGTGAAGCCCTTGCGCGACACTCCGATGAGCAGGGGGAAACCGAGACCCTGGAGCTCGTCCATCTGGCGTAAGAGGTCTGCACTCTCGCGCCAGCGCAACCCAAAGCCGAATCCGGGATCAATAACGATCTGCTCCGGCGTTACCCCTGCAGCCAGTGCAGTCTCGATGGAGGCCGACAGAGCGTGAGACACCTCTTCCAGGAGGTTTGATTGCTTGTGTTCTGACCGGAGCTGATGGATAGGGAAGGTGGGAAAGCGCCCAAGCACGAGACCAGCACCTGTTTCGGCGGCGAGCCGGGCGAGGGCATCGCTGACGCACAAGCCACTCACGTCATTGATGATGCTCGCTCCTTGCTTGATTGCTGCCTTGGCGACCTCAACTTTGGTGGTATCGATGGAAAGTGGGAGGGTCGTCAGTCCCCGGGCAGCTATGATAACGGGGAGCACTCTTTCCAGCTCTTCCCGGGCAGGTATGGGGGTGAATCCTGGTCGAGTGCTTTCCCCGCCAATGTCGATGATGTCTGCACCTTCCGCAGCCATCTGCCGGATCTGCACGCCAGCACGCTCGACACTACGGCTGACACCATCACCGGAGAACGAATCGGGCGTCGCGTTGACGATCGCCATGATGATCGTGCGAAGGCCGAGCTCGATCTCGTGTTCGCGACAGTGCCACACGCGACGCAGCCGTGAGACGCTTGGTTTCATCGTCAGTCAGAGATAGCCAGGTCGCCGGGCGGCTTTGAGGCGCATACGCTCGAGCACCGCTGCGAGATCGGTCGGGAGAGAAGAGCGGAACGACAGTGCCTGGTCAGTGGTGGGATGCCGGAGCTCGAGTAAGTGGGCGTGCAGGAACTGTCGCCGCAACCCCTGGGCGTGGCGCTGCTCTCCGTACACCTGATCACCGACAATCGGGTAGCCGCTGGCTCGGAGGTGGACGCGAATCTGATGGGTACGGCCGGTCTCCAGCCGGGCCTCGAGGAGCGTGTACCCCGGAAGCTCCTCAGTGACGCGCCAGCGAGTGCGTGCTGGGCGACCACTCGGCACCACCGCCATCCGCTGGCGATCGCGGGGATCACGAGCCAGGGGAAGATCAATCACTCCTTCAGGCCCTTGAGGGCGCCCTGCGACGAGGACAAGGTAGGCCTTGGTGACGGTACCGCGCTTGAATTGCTGCTGGATGTTGGCGAGAGCCAGAGGTGTCTTCGCCACGACAAGGAGTCCTGACGTGTCTTTGTCGAGGCGATGCACAATACCCGGGCGAAATGCGAGTCCATTGTCAGGAAGTGTACCCGCGTGCGCGAGGAGCCCATTCACGAGTGTCCCGGTCTCGTGTCCATAAGCGGGATGGACCACGAGTCCGGCAGGCTTGTCTACGATGAGGACATCATCATCCTCATAGCGGATATCCAGCAGCATCGGCTCCGGCTGTACCGTGGCCGGTGGGGGCACGGGCAGGAACACCTCTACGCGCTCACCGAGATAGACGCGGTGGCTTCGTATAGCCATGCGTGAGCCTGAACGGACGTTCCCTTCCTGAATCAGCTTGCTGGCCTGGCTGCGCGTAACTTCTGGAGCATAAAATGAGATCGCCTGATCGAGCCGGAGACCCAGGCCACGCTCATCCACGGCGAAGCTGAGGGTACGCTCCTCCGGCGTGTGCCACTGTTGCTCCAGTTCGCCTGTGCCGGAATAGGGGTGACCGGGTGCCGTGTGGGGTTGGGACATGTTGTGCTCAGTGCTGCTCCCCGGCTGGTTGAGATGACTGACGCTTGCCGTTTGGATACTTTGCTTCTTCTGCGAGCATATACGGGATGCCATTCTCGATCGGGTAGTGCGCATCGCAGCTCGTGCAGATGATCCAGTCGTCTTCTAAGCGCACTGGTTGTTTATCAATGGGACAGACGAGGATCTTCGCTAGCTCCTGCAGTTCCATTCGTGTGTCATCCTCTCGTGCCTCTGCCGTGGGTAGTATACCTAAGGCGCTTGCTCCCGGCGGCTACCTCCCGATCACCGATCTGCTCGTGTCTCCGTTGCAGGTGTTGCAGGACTTGACTTGCACGTCATCGGCGCGCCTCATTCAGAAAGCGGCTGGCCTGTCATCCGTACCGAGCGCTGGATCCCACTGGATGTTTTGTCCACGGCGCACGTAGGTGTGACGGGCATCTACGTAGGGCTGGAAGTCCCAGGCGGTGTACCATCCCTGAAAGAGCGCATCTTTCAGAAAGCTGCGCCGTCGCTGACTCTCGTGGACGGTACGTTCCATTGCGGTGCCGTCCCATCCGTTGAGACAACGAGTACGCAGGCTGTTCAGCACGTCTTGGTAGGCGGGGTCCCGTGAATGGTCAAACCACTCATCTGGATCTGTCGCGTGGTCGAACAGGAGCTCTTCGCGGTCGTGGACGTAGACATACTTGTAGTGGCCGTAAACGAGCGCGCGGATAGGCTTGATTGTCGCCTCACCGTTGTTCTCGATGATGACGGAGTCCAACCAGGCTGGTGACTGCTCGCTGTGCAGAAAGGGGGCCAGGCTGTGTCCATCGAGAGACCAGTCGATGCCACCGGGCAGATCGAGCTGTGCGAGATTGAGGAAGGTGGGATACAGGTCAACAAGCGAGACGTTTTGGTGTACCCGCCGGCCCGCAGTGATGTCGGGGCCGGCAACGATGAGCGGCACGCGCGTTGACCACTCGCGCACCGTGCGCTTGAACCACATGCCGTGCTCACCACACTGGTCACCGTGATCGCTCGTGAAAATCACGTAGGTGTTGGCGGCGGCGCCAAGGCGCTCGAGCTCCGCTACGAGCTCGCCAAGCTTGTCGTCGATGTAGCTCGTGGAAGCATAGTAGCCCCGCCGCGATGCAGCGATGTGATCATGGGTGGGAGCGATGCGATCGACACCGTGATAGGCGTTGGCCCAGATGTCGACGAGTGGCGCTGTATGCCCGGAGGGTGCTGCTGCGGGTAAACGGATATCCCGACCTTCGTAGCGATTCCAATACTCGAGTATCGCTACATACGGATCGTGGGGGTGGGTATACGATACGCAGAGCAACCACGGTTGGTGTTGCTCCCGACCGCGCCGGCGGGCGAGTTGGCGCAGACGCGCCAGTGCTTGATGGTGAACCTCTTCGTCGTAATCGAGCTGGTAACTCCAGGGAACCGGCCCTGACTCGGTGACCATCTGCGCCATCTGGCGCTCGTAGCTGTTGCCGATTTCGGCATCACCAGGCAAGCCAACGCGGCGTGGTGGCTCACCCTGCACCGACCAGAGCTTCGTCCACATGAAGTCTGCAGGGTAGATGTCGGTTGTCAGCCGCTCTTCGAAGCCGTGGAGCTGATCTGGCCCCACGAAGTGCATCTTGCCAGACAAGACAGTGCGGTAGCCGGCACGACGGAGATGATGGACGAACGTTGGAATGGAGGTGGAAAACTCCTCAGAGTTGTCGCTGACCGGCAGCGTGCCCGCGAGACGTCCGGTCACCATAGACGCCCGCGACGGCGCACAGAGGGGAAAGTTGCAGTAAGCACGCTCGAACACGAGACCTTGGCGGGCTAGCTGCTCCATGTGCGGCGTCAGGACGTCGGGATTCCCGTAGGGGCTGGTTGCCAGAGCGCTGAGCTGGTCTGCCATGACAAAGAGGAAGTTGGGGGATTCTGTGGGCAAGGTCAATTCTCCCTTTGAGTAACGAGCACCACCGAGAGGAAGAGCCAGTTGCCACGCTGACTCACCGGAATTTCGGTGACGGCGACGCTGGTGATGCGCACCGTCGTCATGCTCTTCCGTGGTGGCTGGGCACGCTGTCCGTGGCGGTGAGTCCGGCGGTGATCAGCTGACGGCGGCGCTGGCTTTCGAGCACACGTGCGTGAATCGCTTCTCCATCCCAGTCAGCGAGAGCGAGAGCCGTCAGCTCGTTGCGGATGGGCGCGTAGCGTGCATCGGCAACGAGATTGATGCATTCCCTAGGGTCGGTCGCTAGGTCGAAGAGCTCTGGTTCTTCTCCGATATAGTAGTTGAGCTTGTACTGGCCACGCCGCACCATGCGGGCGGGTGTAACGGTGCCGTGGCCCTCATACTCGGCGATGGCGAGGCCAGGACCGTCTGGCTCGTCGCCTTGCAGCAGTGGCGAGAGATCGCGACCATCCAGCTCCTCTGCTGGATCACCGGCAAGACTGAGCATCGTGCGTACTAGATCAAGGAGGGAAACAGCGGCGCCAAAGCGCTTGCCGGCGGGAAATCTTTCCGGCCAGCGGATCACGAATGGAATGCGAGCGGAGGGCTCATAGAAAGAGCACTTCCACCACATGCCGTGCTCGCCGAGCATCTCGCCGTGATCGGCGACGTAGGCAACGACGGTGTTCTGGGCGAGCCCGTAGGTTTCCAGGGCAGCAAGCACCATGCCGATGCGCTCATCACAGAAGGTGACCAGACCGTAATACGCGGCGCGAGCACGGCGGATCTGCTCATCTGTGTAGCCGATCGTGGCGAAGTGGCGGCGCAGACGCTCGCTCTGGGGGTGGAGCGCATCAAAGTGGCCTTCTGGAATGTTGGGCAAGTCGCCGAAACGTGGCCAGTAGCGTTCGAAATACTGCGGGCGCACGATGAGTGGGAAGTGAGGAGTGATGAACGACGTACAGAGGGCCCACGGTCGCTCATGGCGGGCAGGATCGGCAAGATAAGCAATGGACTGAGTGGCGACGCGATCGTCGTACCGTTGGTAGAAGCTGTCTCCCGGCCCTGCCTCTTCGATGCGCCGTCGCATTGAAGAACCGCCATCATGCACGCCGCCGAGCCAGCGTGGACCGTTGCCGACACGAAGAGTGTGATGGACGTCCTCAACAGGCCGCTCGCGGAATCCGTGCAGCTGATCAGGTCCAACGAAATGCATCTTGCCCGCCAGCGCGGTGTCGTAGCCCACAGCGCTAAGCCGGTGAGCCCACGTTGGCTCGTCGCTAGCCAGCGGAACGCCATTATCCCATACGCCGATGCGGTGGAGATGCTTTCCCGTCATGAATGAGGCACGGGACGGGACACAAAGCGGTGAGTTGCAGTATCCAGCGTCAAAGGTGCATCCGGTCTCGGCCAGTTGCTGTAGCGCTGGTGTCACGACGAAAGAATGGCCGTATGGGGAACTCACCTGTGGGTCGTGCTCGTCGCTCATGATGATGAGAAAGTTTGGCGGTGTGATTGGACGTCTCCCTTCAGTTGCCCCGGATACACCCGGCTGACACGCGCAAGCTGTGCTTCTGCATCCATCCTAGCAACCACATCGCTGGCTGCAAGTCACCGGCTGGGGTTTGTGCAAGTGATCGACTACTTGTTGATGCACGGGGCGTGTCGAGCTTCCGAGCAGTGGTGAGTATCCAGGCGTTGTGCCGGTCGAGTGGCCCAGATCCCGTGCCGGACAGACGTCTCAGCGACTAGATGCCTTGATGGGCAGTCTCCAGCACCTTGCGTAGTCCCAGCGCCATTCGGGGCGGCGGCTCAAGAGAGACTTCCGCCTTCTCGGGTTACTGAGGATGCTGCTTCAGGAAAGCGTCTACTTGATCCGTGATTTGTTGCCCCACCATCTGTGCATCTGATTGCCCGGTCCAGAGAGCTCCAAGCTGTTTGTTGACGATGCTGTTGATTTGGCTCTGATCCTTGCTGATCAGCCGGATGTGATCGTATGTGCCCTTTGTGAGGAAGTCGATGTCGACACCAGGAGTCTCGAGTGAGCTGATGCTCTTGTGCACTTCAAGAGTCTTCTGGCGTGCTGCCTCAGGAAAGGGACAACCTGTGCCCCATTTCGCAAAGATGACCAAGCCGTCCGGACCGCACTTATACTTCGCGAACGACCACGCTGCATCATTCGTGGACCGGCCCTTGGAGATCCCCACCATTGTGGGGCCGCCCGTGGCGTAGTCCACCACGTAGCCTTGCTTCTTGGGGTAGGGAACCATACCCCACTTGAACTGGGTGATGTTCTTGTAGAGACCGATTCCCGTGGTCCAGCGTAGCTGCATCGCCAGCTTGCCGTGCATAAACGCGTCATCAGCATTAGAACCGACTGCCTTCGTGAACGCGCTGGGAACAGGGATCACTTTGTCCTTTGTCATTGCGTCTTGGAGAAAGCCGAGTGCCTGCACACTCTGTGAGTTGCCGTAGAGGCACTTCGAGGGATGCTTGATGTCGTCGAACTCCTCGCCGCCGGCAGTGTTCATCCAGAGACGCGTCTGGCCGAGGGCTGAACCTGCTACCTCATAGGCGCCGTCTGGGCGAACCACAGTCAGGCGTTTCGCAGCTTCTACGAAGTTGTCCCAAGTCCATTGATCCGCCTTGTAGAGCTCATACGGTGTCTGTAAACCCTTGGCTCGGAAGAGATCGGCATTATAGAAGATGAGATTAGGGCTGGCTTCTCCTGTGAGCGCTAGAATCTGGCTACCTTTGTACTGGTAGATAGTGTGGTACATCGGATGAGCGATTGGTGCAGAGAGGTAATCGCTGAGCCAGGCTTCCTTGTCTTGGTGAATACGTGGCGCGAGGTCAATGAGCACACCAGCATCGCCGAACTGGATGACCCAGGGCAGATCAACGGCGGTGCTGTCTGGAGGTGTGTTGCCCGCGAAAGAGGCGAGGAGCTTCTCGTAGAGGTTGCCTGGGTTGACAGGCTGAACCACGATGTCCGGATTCTGCTTCATAAAGCCTGTCGCGATCTGCTGCTCACGTTGGGTATACTCAGCGCTGCCCCAGAACCAGTACTGAATCTCCGTCTGTCCTTTTCTTACGGGCAGGGGCGTCGCGGCCACGCTTGCCGATGAGCGGGGAGCGCTCATTGTGGAGGAACTGGTGCTGACCTTTGCAGGTGGCGCTGAAGTCGTGCTGCTCGTGGTTTGCGAGGTGGCAGCACTCTGCTGACCACAGCTCGCGAGCGCTACTGTACCGAGAGCAGTGACACAGAGGGTGAGCATTCGTCTCCGGGAGACCAGCGCATACTTGAGAGATGACTTCAAGACCCTTCCCTTTCTATCTTGAGACGACTCGCGCGCATCTGCCCAGTGCAGAGTGAGTGCTGTGCTGCAGTACACGTGGTGCCAGAGCTGACTGAGGTGTAGAGCCTACAGATGGGGTGCCAGGGGAAAGCGCGAGAAGTAGCAGGGAGTATAGTCACTCAAGTGCTTGCCGTCAAATTGACTATTGACAGCGGTGTGAGCAAGGAGATAGCTAGATAGGACGGAGCCTACCGTAACGGTTCAAGCCCGATCTGCCAGAAGCGGCGTGTATACTGCGATGTATCCAGACGTGTGGTGGCCGGGTGTGTTACTGCTATGACTTAGCGGGATGTCCGAGACTGAGAGTGCGATGAGAGGGGGCGGGCACCGATGCAATCCGGTGCTCATGCCAATCGCGCTCTTCTTATGAGCTCTCCATTGGACGATGCGTTGGAAGTGCGTCTGCCCCAGCGAGCCTACACTTCCTTGCGCAATGCGATCCGCCTACTCCAACTGTTCCCTGGCCAGATGGTGCGCGAGCGCGAGGTTGTCGAAGCGCTCGGCATGAGCCGGACACCGATTCACGAAGCGCTGGTGCGTCTCGAAGCTGAGGGTTGGGTGCGTCTCACACCACGCCACGGGTTCGTCGTGTCCCCGCTCGAAGCAGACGATCTGCAGGAAATCTATGAAGTCGTCGAGGGATTGGAAGGGATCGCTGGAAAACTGGCCGCAAAGCGCATCTCCACAGCACAGCTCGCGCAGCTCGAGGAGTGCATCCTTGAGCAAGGGCGGGTTGTGGCGACGGGGGATCTGCAACGCTGGGTCGATCTCGACGACGAGTTCCATTCGGAGATCGTCGCAGCGGCCGGGAATCAACGCCTTGCCACTTTGATGGACACGTGTCGTGATCAGCTCTACCGGGCACGACTCTTTACGATCAAGCTACGTCCGGTGCCGCTCCAGTCGGTAGAGGAGCACCAATCGATCGTTGCTGCATTGCGGAACGATGATTGCGACGGTGTGCGGCAGTTATTGCAGAATCACCGGCGACGCTCACGTAAGGAGATTCTGACCATCGTGCGTGCGCTCACTCCACCACAGTGGAACGTCATAGACGATGCAACAGCGGAGTCAGAGGACTAGCGACCGCAGTATCGCTCCGCCCGTAAGCCACGTCGCGTCCTTGACGCCCTCCTCGAGAGCGCGTGATTCTCTAAGGGTGGATCGCACTGCCCGCTAGCCGCTGGAGGCGAGACGCACTTGTAGGCCAGCTTGGCCCTTGAGGTGGCTCAGAAACACGTCCAGAGCCGGTGGCCTTGCCAGAGATCTCTCGACGAGGAGCCCTCGGGCAGGGTCGCCAGGCCGCTACTACTTTCCGGGGCTCGCTTTCGACTGTGCTGTCGAGCGGCAAGCTGGAGCGTAGTAAGCTGCCGTTCATACGCCACGATGCCGGCAATAGCCAATCGTACTGGTAGCGCCATTACGCCCTTCCCTCTACTATTATGTATGTACGGAGCTATTTCGGAGTGACCGTGATGGTTGGAGGAAAGCCGAAGTCGAACCAGCGCTCTCCTACGTGGGCAGCGGAAGCGTTGCCTTGGTGAAGCACCACGCGATAGCGGAAGCGAAGCTGATCACCAGGCCGAAAGGTCATAGCGCCGTTTTCCAGCGGGTTACCTGTGAAATTCTCGCCGCTGAAGGGGTTCGCGCCCATGAGCCCGTAGTTGCGAACGTGCCAGTAACACGGGAAGTGCAGGTTGCTGGGATGGTCGAACGCAGCTATCCCGGCGATCTCACCGCCCACCGGGCCGGAATAATCGCACCACGGGGCACGCTTGCCCCACGTCTCTGCTTCGCTGATTCCGCCCCAGGCATTCTCGATATGGCCGTCGACTTTGGCATCCATACTCGTCGCGACGCGCACCGCGATGAGCCCGGCCTCCTTCGTGTCACCAAGGTGGACCTGTCCGAGACTGTAGCGGCGGCCGCGCTCGTCTTTACGCTCGAACATCCAATTCAAGGTCAGATCAAGCACTCGGAGATCTCCTGATACTCTGTAGAGGCGCAGCTCGCGCTGCTCTCGAAGGAGCTCCCGGCCAAAGCTGTCAACCCAGCGTGTCGACTCCACGAAGCCGCCGAAGACTGGCCCGCTCGTCACTGCTTCAAATCGATCGTGTAAGGTGCGGCCATGGCCGGGACCTTCCGACCAGGCATCGATACCATCGAGCTCACCGTATGAGACCCACAGCGATCGGTGGTGCGGGTGGTCACGTGTCTCTCCAGGCCGGTCGGGAATGATTGGGTAGGCGCGTGTGACTTCCACGCCGCCTGGTCCGATGACTGGCCAGAAGTACGGTCGAGCCAAGCCCTCGCCGGCAAAGCGATAGCGCGTCACAAGCGCCCCCTCAAGGGCGATCTCGAGCTCTTCTCTATGCTCCTTGACCGTCACGCCGTCTACTGAGACCGGTATCGACACGATAGAGAAGGTTTCTTCAGCGCCGGCACCTAGCTCTGGCAGGATGAAGGCTATCCCTTCGGCGCATTGTTGTGCCGGAAGCGTTTCCCCGGTGCGCTCGTTGCGCACAGCCAGGGGCGCTGATTCAGCGCCGTCGACCGGGATCGCCAGCGGAACCTGCTTTCTCGTGTGGCGCCCCGCTTGGACCACGAATCTCGTTGTGCTCATAACTTCTCTTTCCCCATCTCGTACAGCTGGCGTGGATGAGGACGGTCACGACCTCTCGCCTCTGCCACACCGACTAAACTCTGGACGTCTCTCCCGGCTGGATGGCCCGAGAGAACGGCGCTGCCCGAGACGATAGCGCACGGAGATACCGGGAGCAATGCGTGTGCAGCAACTTACCTACCGCTCTGTTGGTTTCCCCCTCGGACTCTCTGGCGCGCGCTCGATGCGCAGGGACAGTGCCGGAGCTTCGAGATCGAAGCGACTGGCTGCAAAGCACTGGCACTTCCATCGAGCCGCAGTGGTCGTAGGTGCAGACGGACTTCGCTCCTGTGCTATTCTTGCAAAAAGAGTGAGCACCAGGGCTGCTGTTCATCTCGGGACCCCGCACCTCGGTCCAGCATCCAGCGCAGTTGCGGCGGACCATTGCTTCGTCCGCCAGTATTGCAGTGAGGCAGACGCCACGAATCGCTCGATTCCTGCCCTGGCGCGGTCAACACGTTCCGATACGAAAACTGCGGTGAAGCCATCTCCATACACGGCGTGATGTGCACAGCGTTGGGCGAACTACCGCTCGACTCCAAGCGAGGGGAGGTTATGACTGCGTGGGAGCATATACGTTGGTGATGGGCTTCGCGACGCTCTCGATCCGAAGCTGAAGATCTGACGGCGTCACCAGCGCTTTCGTGAGAAGGAGAACGGGCTCGCTTTCATTGTCAGGGCGGTGTGCTCTGTCTAATCAGTCCTTGCTAGAAGGAAGGGGATCCGGTCATGGGAGAAGAGCAACTCGGGAAAGCCGTTCAGGGCGTCATGCAGTGGCGCCTCATTGGCCCACACCGAGGTGGCCGTGTAGTAGCGGTAGCCGGAGATCCGGTGGACCCCTTGACGTTCTACTTTGGGGCGGTTGCAGGTGGTGTCTGGAAGACGGCTGACGGCGGCATCTCCTGGCACTGCGTGTCCGATGGGTACTTCACCACGGCTGCGGTGGGAGCAGTTGCAGTTGCACCGTCCGATCCCAATGTGGTGTACGCTGGAACTGGTGAGGCCACCATTCGCAGCAACGTCTCGCACGGAGATGGGATCTATCGCTCGACTGATGGTGGCAAGACGTGGACGAACGTTGGTTTGAGCGACACTCGCCACATCGGCAAAGTCAAGGTCCATCCCTCCGATCCCGATACGGTCTTCGTCGCAGCGCTTGGTCACGCCTACGGCCCGAACAGTGAGCGCGGCATCTTTCGCACGACGGACGGCGGTAAGTCCTGGCAGCGCGTACTCTACCGCAACGATCATACTGGTGGTATCGATGTCAGCCTCGATCCAACGAACCCGCGCATCATATACGCCGCACTCTGGGAAGCGCAGCGTTTCCCGCACCAGCTGATTAGCGGCGGACCTGGATCCGGAATCTTCCGGTCAACCGATGGCGGCGACACGTGGACGGAGCTCACGCAGAAGCAGGGTCTGCCGGTGGGCGTGCTCGGGAAGATCGGCATCACCGTGTCATCCGTGAAGCCCGGCCGGGTGTGGGCGCTCGTGGAGGCCGAGGATGGTGCGCTCTTCCGTTCCGATGATGGCGGCGATACGTGGACGCGCATGAGCGAGGCCGGTGAGCTGCGACGGCGAGCCTGGTATTACATGCACGTCTACGCCGACACACAGGATGCCGATACGGTCTGGGTGCTGGACCTGTCGCTCTGGAAGTCGATTGATGGTGGCAAGACGTTCACATCGATCCCAACCCCACACGGCGACAACCATGACCTCTGGATCGATCCGAAGAATCCGCTCCGCATGATCGAAGGCAACGATGGTGGCGCCTGCGTCACCTTCGATGGTGGGGTCAGCTGGTCGACTATTTTCAACCAGCCGACAGCGCAGTTCTACCATGTGATCACGGACGACCAGCACCCATATCGTGTGTATGGGTCGCAGCAGGATCAGGGCTGGGCCATCTCGATCCCGAGCCGCTCCAACCACGGTTACATCTCCCAGCTCGAGTGGAATGATCCCGGAGGCGGCGAGAGCGGCTACATTGCGGTAAAACCGGATGATCCTAATATCGTCGTGGGTGGTGCCATCGGCAATGGTCCGCCCAACGGCCGTCTCCTGTGTTATGACCACCGTACCAAGCAGCGGCGCAATATTGCGGTCTGGCCCGACACGATGGGCATGGGCACGGGTGCGGAAGATCTGAAGTACCGCTTCCAGTGGACCTATCCCATCTCTTTTTCCCCGCACGATCCGGACACGCTCTATGTCGCCGCCAACTACGTGTTCAAATCCACGGATCTGGGGGATAGCTGGGAGATCATCAGCCCTGACCTGACGCGCAATGATCCTGCCAAGCTACAGCCTTCGGGCGGACCGATCACCAAGGACAACACTGGAGCCGAGGCGTACTGCACGATCTTCGCCTTCGTCGAGTCGCCCCACCAACCAGGACTCTTTTGGGCGGGTACCGACGATGGCCTCGTTCACCTATCTCAGGATGGCGGCAAGACGTGGACAGAAATCACGCCTCCATCTCTGCCGGAATGGTCCCTCATCTCCATGATCGAGCCGTCGCCATTCGATGCCGCCAGTATCTACATCGCGGCGACACGCTACAAGCACGATGACTGCCGTCCGTATCTCTTCAAGACAATGGACTATGGCCGGTCGTGGCAGCGCATCACGTCCGGCATCCCGGCGTACGACTTCACGCGGGTGGTCCGGGCCGACCCCGTGTGCCGTGGACTGCTCTATGCTGGGACAGAAACCGGCCTCTACATCTCTTTTGATGATGGGGGCACCTGGCTACCAGCCCGTGGCAACTTGCCAGTGGTTCCCGTGCACGACCTCAAAGTCAAGGATGATGAGCTCGTGGCGGCGACGCACGGGCGCTCATTCTGGATTCTTGATGACCTGACCGCGCTGCGGCAGCTCACTCCGGCAGTGGTGGAGAGTAACAGCAAGCTGTTCGAGCCGAAAGATACGGTGCGCTTTCGGTCGAACAGCCGGTCATTCCGGGCGCCGCAGGAGAATGACTTCCGCTCCGTGGGACCGATCGTCGTGACCACTCGGCGCTGGACGGACACGAGCGGTAAGGTGCGCGATCAGCTCGTCGACTGCGGCGAGAATCCCCCTGAGGGTGTCATCGTCACCTACTTCCTCAAAGAAAAGCCGCAAGGCGCAGTCAAGCTCAGCTTCTTCACGCTGACCGGAGATCTCATCAACAGCTATGCCAGCGATGAGGAGCAAGAAGAAGGTCTGCGGGCACGTCCGAAGCCAACAGCCGATGCCGGAATCAACCGCTTCGTATGGAACTTGCGTTACCGTGAGCCACGAGCAGTGCCTGGCGACACGACGACACAACATAGCTTGAGAGGAGCGCTGGTGCCTCCGGGCACGTACGAAGTACGACTCGATGCCGGTAGCGATTCGCCGCAGGCTCAGTTCAAGGTGCTGAAAGACCCGCGGCTCACTGTTGCGGATACGGACCTCGAGGCGCAAACGGAGTTTGTGCAGAAAGTGAATGAGAAGATCACGGAGACGCACAACCTCGTGTTGCAGCTCCGTGACGTGCGCCAGCAGATTCAGAACTGGCTGAAGCGTATCAAGGGTCACGAGGTTGAGGAACAGGCAAGCAACCTTGGCCGCACGATCCTCGAGCAGCTTGATGCCATTGAGGTTCAGCTCATTGAGCCGAAGCCTGACACTCCGTTGGGCACGCCCAACCGTCTCAACGTACGCCTTGCTTCGCTGGCTTCGGTCGTCGACATGGCGGACTATGCACCCACGAAGCAGAGCTACGAAGTGTTCGCTGTGCTGAGCGGTTTGGTCGATGCGCAGCGCGCTCAGTACGATGCGCTGCTGAGTGGGCCAGTTGCCTCATTGAGCACGCTGCTCCAGAGCGCCGGACTCCCGACGCTCTACGCAGGAAACGCGTAGCAGCCGCTGTGAGGAGAGGTGAGGGAGCTGCTGTCAAGGCCTCTCCCTCACCTGCCCCTGTTGCACGGCTTGGAGATGATGAGCTAGGAGTGGTCTGACAGCAGGCGCAGCGCGAGCTCCCGATAGATACTCGCGGCAGCAATGAGCTCATCGACGTCGACATATTCATTGGTCTGGTGAGCCATCTCCAGATGCCCCGGCCCGACGATGATCGTTGGCACTCGATAGGCCGGAAAGTAGATCTTCGCTTCTGTGCCGCCGGTGAAGCCCTCGACAGCGGGCTCACGACCCTGGATGGCTACCACCGCTTCGTGGGCAGCACGAACTAGCGGGTGGTCAAGCGGAGTCTCGATGACAGGACCGCCGGAGGCGAAGGTAAGGTCGACCTGCACCGGCATCTGGGATGCAGAGATCGTGCTGTCGATGAGTGGACGCAGCTCAGTCTCCCAGCTCTCTTGGGTTTGACCGGGGAGGTTGCGTACGTTGATCCAGGCGGTGCAGAGAGGTGGCACGACATTGAATACGACGCCACCCTGGATGAGCGTTACCGTCACCGTAGGCTTCTGAAGAACTGGATGAGGAGTGAAGGTGAAGGTAGCCTTGTCGATGGCAACAATGAGTTGCGCCATGAAGGAGATTGCGTTGACACCGAGATGAGGTTGTGAGCTGTGCGCGGCCTTGCCGTGTACCTGGATGCTCCAGTTGAGATAGCCTTTTTCTGCGGGACAGAGGTTGAGCCCCGTGGGCTCTCCGATCACCATAGCGGCACAGCCCTCGAGTACGCGAGATGACGATACGAGCCGAGCCCCCGGCATGCCTTGCTCTTCGCCGCTCGTCACCGCCATCGTGAGATCGGAGCTGGGCGTGAAGCGGTCGCGCGCCAGCGTAGCTAGTGCGACGGCCATCGCTGCTATACCCCCCTTCATGTCAGCGGTACCTCGACCATAGAGGCGACCTCCGCGGCGTATTGCGGTGAAGGGCGGTGTCTTCCAACCGGTTTCGCGCGCAGGAACCACGTCCATGTGCCCGCTGAAGACGAGGCCGCCGGAGCGAGAGCGTCCGGGCAAGCGGGCGATGAGGTTAGCGCGCTGCTCGCCGACGTGTTGGTAGGAGACAGCAAGTCCCGCAGCTTCCAAGTAGGCTCCCAGGGCGTGGATGGCCAGCTCCTCATTGCCGGGAGGATTGGATGTGTCGAATGCGACGAGTTCTTCGGTGAGAGCAATGATCTCATCGGGGGGAATGCGCGCACCGCCGCCCATGCTGTGCCTCTCGTCACTTCTTGCGTTGGGGATGTCAACTGCTCCGTGAGATCGCCACTACCCCGAGCCGGTGAGGCTACTTGACGCTCGCAGTCACTGGGTAGACCGGAGTAAGCCAGCTGGACCAGTGTGGGTCCTGGCCGCGCGCAATGGCAAAGTAGCGCTCCTGGAGCGCTTCGGTGATCGGACCGCGAATCCCCGAACCCACGGGAATGTGGTCTACTGATGTCACCGGACGAATCTCCATCCCTGTTCCGCAGGCGAAGATCTCGTCAGCAGTGTAGAGCTCGGAGCGATCGAGCGAGCGCTCGATGATGGGGAAGAGGTGTTCGTTCTGACACAGCTCGAGAATCGTGGCGCGGGTGATGCTCTCGAGGATGTTGTCCGACACGGGGGGCGTGATGATCACACCATCGCGTATCATCATCAGGCAGGCACCGGGTAGCTCACTCACGTTGCCTCGCTCATTTAGGATGATAGCCTGGTCGTAGCCGTCGACGTGCGCCTGTACCTGGGCGAGTCTACTGTTGAAGTAGTTCGCGTTCGCCTTCACGCGTGGTGGCATAGCTTGATCAGTGATCCGGCGCCAGGAGCTCACCCCTGCGCGTAGACCCTGGTCGAGAGGAGATCTCTTGGAACGGCTGGCCACGGTGACCCAGGCTCTTCCCCTGAATGGAGGTAGGCCGCCAAATAACTGCTCTTCTTCATCGATGAAGACGGTTGGACGGAGATAGCAGTCTCCGTGAAGCTGCGCGCGCGCAATGATCTCTATGCACGCCTGGCCGATGTCGGTGAGAGGGTAAGGGAGCTCAATGCGAAGGAGGCGCATCGAGCGCTGAAGTCGCCGCATATGCTCGGCAAGGTGAAAGATGTAGATCTGCTTGTCATCAGGATTCCAGTAGCCACGGATGCCTTCGAAGACGGCGGCTCCCTGTGTAATGGCTGCACTGTGAACTCCCACAGTGGCCTGAGAAAGTGGCACAAAGGCACCATCGAACCACACTGGAAGCTCGGGCTGCTCGACCATCTCTAAAACCTTCCCCTCGCGTGCGGAGCCTCACTCCTCACTCTCCTCCTCAGTCACCGGAGGAGGGGCGATGCCTGCCAGCGCACAACTGCTCCGGAGTGAGGCCCACACTACTTCTTGCAGGGGCAGTGTACCCCTTACGAGAAAGCGCTCGCGCCTGCGCAGACCCCGTTCACCAGGAAGGATGACCTCGGTAACTCCCTCGAGCCGCTCGCTGCTCTTGATCTGGTCGATTTCACCGTCCACGCGCGTGGGGAATTCGTCGAGCGGCAAGAAGGCCTCGGGATCCTGTGTCCAGAGGAACTGACCGATGCCGTTCTCGCCCGACAGAATGGTTCGAGCAAAGCCTGCACCAGTGAGCACGCCAGCTAACGCGCGACTACCAAAGCTAGACCAAAGCCCTTGTGTGGCGCCACTGGGCGAGGGTCTCGCGAGCGATCGTGGACAACTTCCGCCTACAGTTCTTGTTGCTAGACCTGGCCGGCGCTACGGTGCGCCGATCGCCCCGAGCCCGCTCACGTGCAATGACCTCTATGACATCATCATGAGCAACGGCGGCAGACTACGAGGCGAGGTCAGCACACCTTGCGCTGCTAGAATGCCAGTGCGCGGGCGCGGCCGCTTCCCAGTAGAGGAGACTGTCTTGGAGCGGTCACACTGCCTGTCAATCGGCCCTGGAGGGTTAGCAGTCGCTTGAACAGATCGACCACGAGCGGTGCCGCCACCGGCGAGCGCACGACCAGGATGGCGGTTGCCCCAATCGCTAGCGCTTCTCTGCCAGTCACAAGGAGTGTGGCTGTTACTGCTGGTCGTGGCTGGCTCGTCGCACTCACCATGACAATTGCTGCTGGTGCTGCACTTCGCCTGGTGCAGCTCAACGTCGTGGAGTTCAAGGGCGATGAGTCGACAGTGTTCAATCTCGTGCGGCTCATGCTGCACAGTGGACAACCTGCTCAAGTAGGCATGATCTCGTCGCTCGGCGGGTTCAATCCACCGATCTTCCTCTACGTACTGGCCCCGGTGGTGTGGCTGACAGACAATCCGATCTTTACGACGGGTTGGGTAGCGCTGCTGAACGTCCTCGCTATCATCTTGTGTGCCATCGTCGTATGGCGCTACATTGGCCCGCGTGCGTCCTATCTTGCGACGCTCCTCTACGCACTCGCCCCCTGGGCTGTGGTCTTTTCGCGCAAGATTTGGGAACAGGAGGCGCTTGCTCCCCTGGTACTCGTCGCCTTCTGGGGGTTGCTCACCCTGGTGGTTGAAGGGCAGGTATGGGGCACTGCCGCCGCTATCGCTGCGCTGCTGTGGATGGTGCAGCTGCACCCGTCGGCCATTCTGCTCGTGCCCGTGGTTGGTATCGTACTGCTGATCTACTGGCGGCGCTTGCGTCCTTTACCGCTGGCTGTTGGATTGGCCCTGGGGATATTGCCACTCCTTCCCTACATCGACTACGGACTTCAGCACCGCTGGTCGAATGTGGCTCCACTCCTCAGCTCCGCAAACCGGCCAGCACACGTCGATCTGTGGTCACTGGCGCTGTCGGTCATGAACGCCACCGGCTACGGCACGCTGCAGCTTGAGGGGGTACCGTTCACGCAGTTCTTGCAGCCGCTCTCCTACGGGTCGATCATCTCTGCCCTGGGCGCAGCGTTACTCGTCGCCAGCGTGATCGCCAGTGTCTGGTGCGTGGGATCGATCTGGCTGAGCAGGAAGATTCGAAACTGCGAGGGACCGCCGGGACCAAGCTCAGCAACCTTCGGCGTAGTGACAGCGCTGAGTCTCCTCTGGGTGGCGTTGCCGGTGCTCCTCACTGTGCGGCACAGCATACAGCTCTTTCAACACTACTTCTTGTTTTCTCTACCGATGACGTTTGTGCTCATGGGACTTGGCTTCGAAGCACTCTGCCGCTTGGGAGGGGAAAAGCTCGCTCGTCTGCTGGTAGCGGCTGTCAGCATCTATGCGATTCTAGCGACGGTGCCATTGGTCGAGCTGTTCAGCTATCTGCGATCTCCGGCCAATACCGACTTCAGCTACTTGAGCAATTCAAGCCGGGTGCTGCAAGTCGCTGAACAGCTCGAGCCACGAGGCACGGCAGATCTCATTCTCCCGCATGATTTCAGCGTGAGTACGGTGCTCCGGGCGTTGCTGTCCACGCGCTACACGGTGAATGAGAGTGCGCAGGACTCTCTCGTACTGTCGCCGGTCGCCTCGCAGGTAGTGGTCGGACCCGTCGGAGCAAGTCCGATTGATCAGCTTCGCACAATGGGCATCCCATTCCACACGCTTACCTTCGGCAGTGGTCAGGTGGCCATCGGCGTGGCCGTAGTGACGAATGAGCGTGGTGCCACCCGTGTTCCCGGATTCCGTCCACTCAATGTCCGTCTAGAGAACGGAGTGACAATTCTGGGGTGGACGGGGGCCGTCGACGGTGGAACATTACGTCTTGTGATTACGTGGCGCGTCGATCACGTTGTTCCAGAAGCTGCAAAGGCCAACTATGCACTCTATGTCCACGTGATGAACGGGCAAAAGATGGTGAGTCAGCGAGATGCGATGGACTATCCCTCATCCCAGTGGCAACCAGGAAGGACGGTATTGAGCGATTATCCGGTGCCGTTGCCGGCTTCTCTCCCCCCAGGCCAGTACGAGCTTCGCATGGGCATGTATACGCGACCGTCCATCCAGCGGGTTCCACGAGTTGGGTCACACGGGCTTGAAGATGGTGAGTTTCAGTTCGGAACAGTCACTCTCCCCAGTGGAAGTGTGCAGTAGAGCTGCGGGACGGCGACGTCTCTAGCTCTTGGGGCTATCAGGAGCGATTCGCGAGCTATCTGGCAGAGCTTTCTCGACCGGCATCGTCCCCCTTGTGTAGGCTGATGACAGAGGCACCGCCGTGCTCCTCGATGGACAGCAAGCCGTCAGTGGCGAGTTGACGGATGGCTTCGGACACGTCGCCCGCTGAGTAATCCGGATGTTGTTCTCGGATCGTCGTGTGGAGATCAGAGAGTAGCCATTCCTCATTGGGCGCTGCCTCTACTAGAGTGCGGATGATGCGGCCTCGCAGAAACCGGCGCGATCCTCGGAAGGGCTCTTCCTTGGTTTTGCGGCCAAGGGTGAGTGGTGGTTGCTCATCCGAGGTTTGCCATCGCTGGCCTGCCCGGCAGAGCTCGAGGAGTGGACAGTGCTGACACTGCGGCGTGCGGGCGGTGCAGACGATGGCCCCGAGATCCATCAGCGCCTGATTCCAGGCTGCTGCCTGGCCCTGAGGCAGCCAAGCGGTAGCTAAGCTCCACGCCTGGCGATCCGTGATGATGTCTAGCGCGGTTTCCATTCCGGTGATGCGGGCGAGGACACGCTTGACGTTGGTATCCACCGTTGCCACCTGGGCACCAAAGGCGAAGCAGGCAATCGCATGTGCTGTGTATGTCCCGATCCCTTCAAGATTTCGGAGCGTGGTAACGTCTGGAGGCAGTGTCCCCCCGAACCGCTCCACGACGACTCGGGCAACAGTAAGCAGACGGATGGCGCGGCGGTTGTAGCCCAGGCCCGACCATGTCCGCAGAACGTCCGCAGGGGTTGCAGCCGCGAGATCGTAGAGTGTGGGGAAGGTCTCGAGAAAGCGCTCATAGCGAGGAACGACGCGCTCGACCTGCGTCTGCTGGAGCATGAATTCCGACACCAGCGTGCCGTACGGCGTAGGATGCTGGCGCCAAGGAAGATGACGCCCTGTTCGTTCGAACCAGGAGAGGAGTTTGTCATGAACCAGCGTCGCACGTGCTAACGGGATGGGCGGCAGCTCCGCCCGTCTGACCTTTCGTTCCATCCCTTGTTCGCAGCTCCGGTTATCGCTGGTTTGCTTCAGAGTCCCAACGCCGCTAGTGATCGTCCCCCATGGTACGGTGAAGCGGTTGAAAACAAGCGTAGTCCAGTGGATGGGGCACGACAGGCTGAAGATGCAGTGGTGCTCGTGCACGACGTTGCGTCTATTGCCTGCCCTTGAGCCCATGGGACAGCTACGGACGGCGGTCTCCCGACAAGACTCAGAGGAGTATTGCCGGACAGGTCGTCACTGGTGCTACCGGTGACGCGAGACCTAGAAACACGGGCAGAGAGATCAACCGTGGCTGCCCGCGGGCTCCCGTGTCTGGCGCTGTCCAGTGAACTGGATCCCTGGTCCACCGCTCCCTCTCTTGAGGTTCTCTCCGGCGCTGCTGGATACAGGGTTGCTTTAGGAACCACGGCAAGGTGGGCGAGTGGCCTGGCCGGTAGCGTGCAATTGTGTCTCACGAGCGTCGAAGTGTGAAGCGCTCCATACTTCCCGGTGGATGTTCACGCGTGCAGCGCTTAAGCTAGCTTTCTTCACAGTTTGAGCGGCGATTGTAGAAGAGGTGCTCCAAGAGGAAGATATCAATGACAGAACGGCCTATTCGCTACGTCATCATCGGTAACGGCGCTGCGGGCACAACGGCCGCCGAGACGCTGCGGAAGCAGGACTCTACAAGCCACGTGACGCTCATCGCTGGTGAGCCGTATGCGCTCTACAACCGCGTTTCATTGCCTCCTTTCCTCAAGCTTCAGGCGACTGAACAGAAGGTCATGATGCGCACCCCCGAACAGCAGCGAGCGCTCGGCATCGACCTTCGCCTTTCTACGTGGGTGAGACAGGTCGACACGGAGGCGAAGGTGGTGTTTACTGACCAGGGCACAGAGTTCTATTACGACAAGCTGCTCACGCTACGGGGGGGGACGCCGAGACAGTCCCAAGTACCTGGCGCCCAGAACTGCCAGCACGTGTACTACTTCCAGACTCTCGATGATGCGAAGGCGATCTCCGATGCGGCAACGCGCGCCAAGTCCATTGTGACCGTCGGCGGAAGCTACATCTCCTATGAGCTCACAGATGCGTTTGCAATTCGCCACGTCCCAGTGACGTGGATTATGCGCGGACCACGCTTCCTTCACCGGACGATTGATGAAGAGGGCGGCGCTCTCGTCGATGACATTGCGCGTGCACACGACGTGCAGGTCATTCACGGTGAAGAGCTCCGTGAGATCTCGCGGAGCAATGGCAGCGTGACCGGGGTCGTGACGCAGAGCGGCCGCACCATCGACGCGGACGTGGTGTGCTGTGGTCTGGGGCTCAGCATGTACATCGACTTCCTGCGCGATACGCCCATTGCCCTTGAGACAGGCGTGCTGGCGAATGAGTTCTTAGAGACGAGTGTCCCGGATGTGTATGCGGCCGGGGATGTTGCCGAGTTTTTCGATCTCAGCATTGGCAGCCGGCATCGCCTTGGCACCTGGGCCAATGCGATTGCGCACGGACGGCGCGCGGCGCTCAATATGCTGGGGAAGCGGGAGCCATTTATCGACGTGCCGGTCTATACCAGCACCCTCTTTGACACCAAGATGAGCGTGATTGGACTCACCGGAGAAGAGCAGGGGAACCTCGAGACGGTTCAGCGCTGCGATCGTAGTGAGCGCACCTATCGCCGGCTCTTCTTCCGCGAAGACTGCCTCGTTGGCGGCGCGTTCATTGGCGAGCTCAAGGGGCGGGCAAAGCTGTTGAACTTGATCAAGAGCCGTCAACCTGTGGAAGGATCCAAGAAAGCGCTGCTTGACACGATGTAGACAGCATCGTGGTCGGTCAATGAGACGGCGGATTTCGATACAGTGCTTACAATCCGGCGTGCTGGACAAGGACGTACCCTACAGCTGCGCCGGATCCGAGAAGTCGATGTGAGCGCCTCCCTGCCGGAGGACGACGATCGGGCTACGGGTGCAGTCCACAACCGTTGAAGCCTGCCTCAGTTGGGCGGGGCCGCCATCGAGGGCAACGGCAACGTGATCTCCAACACTTGTCACCGCTTCATCACAGGTGGTAGCGGGGGGAGCACCGGAGATATTCGCGCTTGTAGTAGCAAGAGGGCGTCCGAGAGCTCCGGCAACGATGCGAGCAATGGCATCGCCGGGAACGCGCACACCAACTGTTCCGTTCTGGGCAATGCCGGGGGGAAGTGGGTGACGGCTGTGTGCCACGATCGTCAGGGGACCAGGCCACCAACGGTCGATGAGCTCGGCAATGACTGGAGAGCTTAGCTCAGCGACTTGGGCGGCTTGTTCAGCGGAGGCAGCGAGAAGAGGGATGGCGCGATCGTCTGGACGCCCCTTCGCAGAAAAGAGTGCGGACACGGCATCGGCGTTTGTGCTATCCGCGGCGATGCCATACACCGTGTCAGTCGGCAGAATGACGAGATGGCCCGTCACGAGAGCGCTGACTGCAGCAGCGATCGCCTCGGAATTGATCGAGCCGTCAGCGAGCCGGGCGGGATAACGCTCCACCGGCTTATGCCAAGAGGAATTGCTCGATGGCGACGGCAACTCCGTCTTCCATCTGCGATGGGGCTACCCACCGTGCCGCCTGTTTCACCACGGAAGGGGCACCTCCCATAGCGATGCCCAGGCCGGCGTACTCAATCATGTCCAGGTCGTTGAGGTTATCGCCAATAGCCACAACCTCATCCTGTGATGCTCCCAGGCGCTGAGTGAGGTGCATCAAAGCCCTGCCTTTGGAGACGTCTCGATGCACGATCTCGGTGAACAACGGGTAGCTCTTGGTCACATAGAGCTGACCGGCAAAGCGCTGACGGAAATAGGCAACGTTGCCGTCGGTCTCTTCTTCTTTGCTGATGATCACCAGCTTCGTCGGGGGCTGCGTGAGCCATGCGAGTAAGTCGCCTACGAAGCGCGGCTCGACGCGCGAGTGGCGGGCATAGAAGCGGGCTTCAGGAGTATCTGGACCGGCATAGACCCAGTCGTCGAGATAGCCTAACGCCACAAAACCCCGCTCCTGAGCTTCCCGAACGGCCTCCTTGGCGAGATCGAGTGGAACAGGCTGATGAAAGAGGATCTCATCTGGCTCGATACTGTGTACCATTGCTCCTTGGTAGCAGATGGCGGGAGCTGTGATGTGCAGTTGCTGGGCGAAAGGGAGAGTGGCGCGAAACATTCGACCTGTTGCGAGGACGGGAGTGATCCCTGTGCGCGCCGCAGCCTCTACCGCTGTCTTCACACGCTCGGAGAGCACGAGATTGTTCCCAATGAGTGTCCCATCCAGGTCCATCGCCAGGAGCTTATACACGTCACCTCACCTTCCGGACCTATTGTAGCGGTCGAGTAGAACCAACGGCGGGCGATGCTTCGGGGGTACAATCCGAAAGATAAGCCGGCGCGCTCGGCACTCGAGAGCGGCTTTCAGAGTTGATCGGAGAAAGATGTCCTCGGAGGCCTTGCTCGCGGGTCGGTATCAACTGCAGCAGCTGATCACGGCGGACACTCTGAAGGAGCACTGGTCGGCGCGAGACGTGCGCTTGGATCGAGACGTCACCGTTGAGCTGGTGACGGCGAGTTCCGCTGAGCTGCGGGCGCGGTTCACGTCGCGTGCCCGGCTGCTCGCGGCGAATAACCACCCCCAACTCGTGAGCGTGTATGACACGGGATGGCAGGATGGCGTGCCCTATGCTGTTCTCGAGCCGCTCCCTGGCATGACACTTGCAGAGCGCGTGGAGCGTGGTCCTACCGCTCTGGTCTCTCAGGTTGTCGAAATCGGCCTGGCCCTGACCGGCGCACTGGCTGCCGCGCTGCAGCGCGATCTTGAAGTACTCCCGTTTCGCGCAGACGCAGTGGTGCTGCAGGACCAGCAGCATCTCAAGCTGACCGATCTGCTATTGCGCACGGACAGTCCGGCAGATGTTCCACAAAGTGAGCAAGAGCTCGTGGTGCAGGTGGCTGGGCTGCTCGCTGCACTGGCTCTTCCTCCTGGAGCCGTGCCGCTGAATCAGCCTCTACGGGCTGATATGTTGCCGTCCGCGCTGCCGGCGACGCTCCGGAGCATTCTCCTCGCAACGATTGCGCCTCGAGGCGCATCGATCCGGACTCTGGCCGATCTGCGCCAGTCGCTCCAAGACTATCGCATTGCAACATTGGGGGCGACACGGACATTCAGCCCCGTTGGCAGTGCCAGTGAAGAGCGTTCAGTGGCGGCAGATGCTTTCACCGGCTTGCCAACCACACGTGCAATGCCGCTTCCAGCGGGAAACGTGGGCGCGCGCGGTAGCTATGAGGTGCGGCGGTCCCGTCGGGGCGGCTTCGGTGTGGTTCTGTTACTGATGGCGATTCTGGTCGTGCTGGCGGCAGGGGTAGGAGTTGCGTACTGGCTGGGCACTGTTGACGTCGCGCCTGCGGTGCAGACGGCGCAGCCAACTGCCACGCCACGGAAGCCAGCGAGCACGCCGACAGTGTCGAGCATCATCCAGAACGCTCCCTTGTTCACTCCGACGCCAGTTGGTGGCCCACGGTCTCCCACCCCCACCGTGGGAAGCCAGGGGCAGCTTGGTGGCATCCCGGCCACGCCCACGCTCGGACCGGCGGACTTTACTGCGACTGCGGTCGCAGGACAGACGGCGACTGCGGCTGTCCTCAGCGAGACGGCAACTGCGGAGCCAACTCCCAGCCCCAGCGCGACAGCTTCACCAACACCATCGCCAACGGCGACTCCCACCGCTAACGTGACGGAGCAGGTGCAGAATGCAACGCCTACACCCCTTCCGCTCATCCAAGTTCCGGACGTGATTGGACAGTCCTTCGCGTCCGCCACGCAGCTGCTGGCTGAAGATGGACTGACGGTGGCGCGAGGGGCAGACCAGGCGTCTAATGCAGTGCCAGCCGGGAACGTCATCACGCAGGTTCCGGTGTCGGGCTCGCTTATTCCCCCAGATAGCCAAGTGCTGCTCATTGTCAGTAGTGGCCCTCCAGGCATCGCGATACCGAAAGTTCAAGGACTCTCGGTCGGCGCCGCGGAGGCGACCCTGCAGAATGCCGGTCTGATGAGCTTCTCCACAAAGCAGCAACCGAGCAGCTCTGTGCCTCAGGGAACGGTCATGAGCCAATCTCCTGCCGCTGGAACACAAGTGCAACCCAGTCAGACGGTGCAGCTCACTGTGAGCGCTGGCAATCTCATTGCTGTTCCCAACGTGGTTGGCATGACTGAGCAGCAAGCGCAGGATACGATCAAAGCGGCTGGGCTTGCGACCACATTTGCTAACCACAGTGGGCATAGTCCGTCAGTACAGGTGGGTCAGGTCGAGAGCGAGACACCACCGGCCGGAAAGCTCGTACCGCCCGGCACGACGGTCTACATCAATGTTCGCGTCTCTTGATAGGGACGAGTGGAGGAGGATGGCTTTGGTATACTCGGCGGGAGGTCCGGGATACAGAGATTGACGCGTTGCCCTCCCCGTCTCGCAGGTCTCCTCATGGGATGCCTTTTCCTCTTCACATCGTGCAGCGGTGAGACGGTGGGGTTACCTCAGTGGGGTGCACCATCAGCTCACGCTCAGCTCATCCAGAGCGAGTTCAACGTGCTGGCGCAGGACTATGTTCTACCGCTCGATCCGGCGGTGCTCGGTCTCGCCACGTCTTCCGGTCTCTACGATGCGGTGCGTGCCCAGCTTGGTGAAGCCGCGGCCGCACACTTCCCGTACGTGTCCTACCAGGGAACGGCGGTGAATGTGCGCATCGAGATTGCTCGACAGTATGAGTTGGCCCGTGAGCAGTATCCGCAGGTCAACGGGCGTAATCTGGCCTACACTGCGATGCAACGAATGGCGCAAAGCGTTGGGGACTGTCACACCAATTTCTTCACGCCACAAGAGTTTCAAGAGCAGCAAGCAGAGCTTCAGGGCAAGGTCCAGTTCGGCGGAATCGGTGCTACGCTTCAGGACCGCCCTGGAGCTACGCCCCTGATCGGTGAAGTATTTCCTGGTCTTCCGGCGGCCAAAGCAGGTCTACACCGAGGAGATGCAATTGTTCGGGTCGACGGGAAGAGCGTGAAAGGGCTCACAGCCGCGCAAGTTGTGAAGCTCATTCGAGGTCCAGTCGGCACAGTCGTGCAGCTCGATGTCGAGCGTGAAGGAGCCGGACTCCTCCACTTTTCGATTACACGGGCAAGCGTGACGCCCCCTCCTTTAATTGCTCAGGTCCTCACCGCTAATGGACAGCAGATAGGCTACGTCCACATCTTCTCGTTCTCTCCTGAGATGCCCGGTGATCTGCAACAGGCGCTTAGCGACTTTGAAGGGCGGAACATCACTGAGTGGATCATCGACCTTCGGGACAATGGTGGTGGCACGGTGCAAGCGCTCGAGCAGGCGGCAAGCCTTCTATTGCCACCGGGACCGATAGCGATACTCCAGAACCGGAATGGACAGGAGCGACGGCTCGATACCACCGGCGCCCCTCTTCCGGCTCCAAGCCGGCTGGTCGTACTCGTCAACGGGAGTACCGCCTCTGCGAGCGAGATCATGGCGGCCGCACTGCGCGAGCGAGGAAGGGCGGAGATCGTTGGCTCCCAAACCGCTGGCTGCGTCGCGGTGGGAGACCTCCACCCCCTCGCCGATGGCTCCGCGATCGAGTACGCGGCGGATCGGGTCTACACCCCGGTACGCGGGCAATTGCTCAATGGCGTCGGTGTGCACCCGGATGTGGTTGTGAATACCACGGTGAATGATCTCGCTGCGAATCGAGATCCCCAGCTCAATGCGGCGGTGCAGGTGGTAGAAGGACGCACAGTGGTGGAGCAGCAGGCCCAAACGAGCAAGGCGATCTCGCAAGCATCGATATCCAAGCCTCTGCTCCAACTCGGACAGCTTGGGTCGTAGAGGGCCTAGAGCCCCGACTGATCCGAATAGTCTGCGCAGCAGAAGAGAGAAACGACTATGCGGGTTGCCATCATCTCTGACGTGCACGCAAACATCGATGCCTTCCGAGCGGTGGTCGATGACGCTGATGTGGAAGAGTGGTGGTGCCTCGGCGATGTCGTGGGCTACGGTGCTGCTCCGAACGAGTGTCTGACCCTGCTGCGCGACCTGCCGCACGTGGCGATTCCCGGAAACCACGATTGGGCCGCAATCGGATGTGTCCCTTGCCAAGATTTCAATCCTGAGGCCTACCAGTGCATCACCTGGACGGGTGAGGTGCTCGCAGCAGAGCATCGGGACTATCTACGCGCACTCCCCGAAACGCGTGTGATCGATGACTTCACACTCGTGCATGGCAGTCCCCGAGCCCCAATTGAAGAGTACGTGTTGTCGACACGTCAGGCACGCGAGAACTTCAAGCACTTCTCGACGCCGTTCTGCTTGCACGGTCACACGCACCAGGCTGTGTACTTCACGTACCAAGGCACGCCCCATGAGCCGGAGTCGCTTGACCTGCAGGCGTATGCTCAGGCCGGGAAACGATTGCTGTGTAATCCCGGGGCGGTGGGCCAACCCCGCGATGGGGATCCGCGAGCCAGCTACGCGGTGCTCGACCGCGACGCCGGCACGCTGATGTGGTGCCGGGTACCCTACGACATCGACCGCGCGGCTGCACGGATACGTGCGGCGGGGTTGCCAGATATCGAGGCGTTGCGGCTGAGCGTGGGACGCTGACCCAGAGATTGGTGAGCGAACACGCAAAAGCGGAGTGATGGAACAAATCCCATCACTCCGCCAGAGCTAAGTAGCCGCTGCTTAGCTTACTTCAGCGTAGAAAGCCACGCGGTCAGATCAGCTCGCTGCTGAGTCGTGAGACTATTCTGCGGCATCGCAGCACCCTGACGCGGTGGGGTCGCATAAGGTGCTGGACGCTGCTTCGGGTCAGCGATCTGCGTGTAGATCTGATCTGGAGTGAGCGCGGAACCGACGTGGCTCAGGTTCGGACCGATCTGGCCCGCAGCGCTCGTGCCAGCAACTGTATGGCACGCCGAGCACCCACCGGCGCCGAGGAAGAGCGTCTTACCGGCGCTTGCATTGCCCCCCCCGGGGTATTTCAGCACACTTCCACTGCCACCGCTGCTACCGCCGCAAGCAGCCAGACCAAGCACTGCCGCGACAGACAATCCCACCATGAGTTTGCGGACCACGATCTGAACCTCCTCCAAACTCTTTCCCGTATCGTTGTCGGCTTGGGCTTGCGCTTTGGTCAGCCCACCAGTCGGGATCACGGTTACCCCGTGTACGCGTCATAGCGAACGGAGTGAGTATACCCATCTGCCACGTCAATCGCTAGGTGAGAACCGAGCAGTTGGCACGCTCCTCTCTAGCGTGTGGGCAGTATTCTAGGGGTTACCTGTCTCCTCTAGACATAGGCAACGGGAGCCTTATGATGCTGACTGACGGCTCGACGAGTGTGGCAAGGCAGTATTCACTGACCGACCCACTCAAGGTGCGCATACAGACGCACGAACGCTACAGCGAACGCACCGTCGATCTCAACCTGGTGAGCGAGCAGCTCATGGAGCTCAATGGACCAGAGGACATTGCCGATGTGGGGTGCGGACCGGGAAGGTTTGCGCAGCATCTTGCGGAGCGCGGCCACCGTGGCACGGTGATTGGTGTGGACCAGTCCGCGGCGATGTTGGTCGAAGCGTCGGCGGTGCTGCAAGTTGGAGGAGCGATGATCGCCTGGGTGCGGGGGAGCGCCACCGGACTTCCAGTCGCCGAGGACTGGGCAGATTGGGTCGTCGCGCGTCACATGCTCTACCACGTAGCTGATAAGGATGCCGCACTCGCTGAGTTCTGCCGTGTGGCGAGGAGTAGCGGACGGGTGCTACTCAGCACCAATAGCGCGCGCTCAATGCAGCACATCCACGACACGGTGGATGCCTTGGCGGAGCGTTTCTCGTTGGGGCGGCTGGAACGACTGGGAGCAAGCTTCACTATGGAGAATGCGCTGCCACTGCTCACTCGTCACTTCGCTGCGATCGAGGTCGTCACCATTCGCGATGCCTTGGTGATTCCAGAGCCGGGACCGGTGGTGCAGTACATTGCGACGCTGTTCCCTTCCTGGCCCGCCGCTGGCGCTCTAGACTTAAGGAGGGAGATGGAGCAGTGGGTCGAAGCCGAGGTGGCGCACCGGTTTGGCCAGATGGGCGGCCTGTGGCGAGATGAGAAGCTGACGGTGTTCTATGTGTGTCATCCGGCAGCGCACCACGAGAATGACTGCGTCGTGGTGTCCCGTGAGTGGTGACTGGCCGGATCAAGCCGCAGTTGCCACTTGACCCTCCGGCGGGAAGTGGCGAGTGATACTGTGGAAGTGACAGATACTAGAGCTATCAAGACCGGCAGACGGTGAATCTCTGAGGGTGCGATGCCAATTCAGATTCTTTCCACCGAAGTGACTGCTCTTATCGCGGCAGGGGAGGTGGTCGAGCGTCCGGCGTCAGTCGTTAAGGAGCTCGTAGAAAATGCGCTCGATGCTGGAGCCAAACAGATCACAGTGGAGCTGGTCGACGGAGGCAAGCAGCTCATCCGTGTCAGCGATGATGGCTGCGGTATCCCAGAAACAGAGCTTCCTCTCGCTGTGGCACGCTATGCGACGAGCAAGCTGACGTCACTCGATGATCTCAGCCGTCTATATACGTTGGGGTTCCGAGGTGAGGCCCTGGCGAGCGTTGCTGCTGTCAGCCGGCTCGAGCTGTGCTCACGGGCGATCAGCGCTTCACGAGCAGCAGAGATTGTTGTCGAGGGTGGAGCGGAGATTCAGCGTGGACCAGCTGCCCGTGCCCCGGGCACCAGTGTGGCCGTACGAGGCCTGTTTCGCTCCACGCCCGCCCGGTTCAAGTTCTTGCGCTCGACGCTGACGGAAGCTGGTCGGGTGCATATGGTAGTCGCGGCCTATGCCCTAGCCTGGCCAGAAGTACGCTTCGCTCTTGCCGTTGACGGGCGTGAGGCCCTCCGCACGTCCGGTGGGGGAGATGCCCGTACCGTGCTCGCCGAACTCCTCGACTGTCCGCCAGATCAGCTACTCGATCTCCAGTGCAGCTCCCGTACTGACGTGCGCGTGCACGGCGCCGTAGGGGTGCCCACGCTCAGCCGCTCGACGCGGGAGCATCTGTGGGTGTTCGTGAATCGCCGCTGGGTGACGCATCGAGGCGTGAGTGCGGCGGTGCTCAATGCATATCGTACGCTGTTGCAAGTTGGGCGCTACCCAGTAGGCGTAGTCTTCGTCGAAGTGCCAGCGCATCTCGTGGATGTGAACGTTCATCCTGCTAAGGCTGAGGTACGCTTCGCCCGTGACCGCGACGTGTATGGCGCAGTGTATGAGGCCGTTCACGTAGCGCTCCTAGGTCACCCAGTCGTCCCAGAGCTGGGCAGTGCCGTGTCCTCTCTGCCACACGATGTCTTTTCCCCGTCCACGCTGCCTGATCCTGAGATAGGAGCAGAAGGGCCCGTGACATGGGAGGAGCTTGGAGGTGAACTCCCCCAGCGACCTGGTGGTACGAGTTTTCCGCTTTCTGGCGGGGCAGTGACCGGGCCGAATCAGGTGCCGTTCCCACGTATGCCGGTCTTGCGGGTATTGGGTCAGGTCGACAGCAGCTATATCATTACGGAAGGGCCGGAAGGGCTCTACCTCATCGATCAACATGCAGCGCATGAGCGCATCCTCTACGACCGTCTCCGCCAGGAGGTGCGGGGAGGTGCGCCGCCTCAGGCGCTGTTGACCCCTGCGGTTGTCGAAGTGAATCCTCGCCAGCTTGCTGTGCTTCACGGGCAACTTGAGCTACTGTCGCGTCTGGGATTCGTCATTGAGCCATTTGGTTCCACTTCTCTGCTGTTGCGCGCGGTGCCAACGGTTCTGACTGACACTGATCCCGTGCGTGTGCTAGTCGAGGTGCTCGATGAAGTGAGTGAGGAGCACCGCCAAGGTGCCGGCTACGAGGAAGCCACGCTCTGGAGCGTAGCTTGTCGGTCGGCCATCAAAGCGAACCAGCCCTTGTCCCAGGAAGAGATGGAGGAGCTCGTAAGGCAGCTGGAAGTAACGACCTCTCCCCAGACGTGTGCTCACGGCCGTCCGACAATGATCCATTTGAGTGTGAGCCAGCTCGAACGGCAGTTTGGACGGCGCTGACTGTCGTCCACTGGGCTGCTCGGCGTAGCAACAGAACAACGTGAAGTGTCCCCAGAGATGACTCCTCCCCTGCTCTTGGTCATTGTTGGCCCGACAGCTGCCGGGAAGACACGTCTTGCAGTGGCGCTCGCAAGGGCTCTAGAGGGAGAGATCGTGGGGGCGGATTCGCGGCAAGTGTATCGTGGGCTGGATATTGCTACCGGGAAGCCTACGCTCGACGAGCTCGGTGGAATTCCTCACTATCTCTTGGACGTCGCTGATCCAACCGAGTCATACTCCCTTGTGCGCTACTGCGCTGACGCAGAACGGGAGATTGCAGCGGTGCGGTCCCGTGGCCGGCTTCCAATCCTGGTTGGAGGAACAGGGCTCTACATTCGAGGCGTATGTGACGGCTTGATACCGCCGGCGGTGCCTCCGCAGCCAGAGCTTCGCCGTGACCTCCAAGCCCAGTGGGAACAGAGCCCTGAGCTCGTACTGACAGAGCTGCGCCGGCTCGATCAGCGCACCGCAGAGACTATTGATCTGCGCAACCGGCGCCGTGTGATCCGGGCGATCGAGATATGCTCTGTGACCGGGAAACCGCTGAGTCTGCAGCGCCGGGCTCAGCCAAAGGAGCAGCGCCTCCTCATCCTCGGACTCTCGACAGAGCGTCGCCGGCTCCACGAGCTGGCGGACGCGCGCATCGCACACATGTTTCGGCGAGGGCTAGTGAATGAAGTGCACAGCCTCATCGGGCGTGGCTTCGACCTGAGCCTGCCCGCCTTCTCTGCCGTCGGGTACCGAGAGGTGGCAGGGCTCATTCTCGGTCAGTGGGATCGTGAGGAGGCAGAACGTCGCATGCGTGTGGCGACGCACGCCTATCAACGCCGCCAGCTAGTTTGGCTCCGTCCGGACCCCCGAGTGCACTGGATCGATAGCGACGCTGACACCGCTACCGCCAGCGCCCTGCACCTCATCGAGGAATGGCTGCGGGACTAGGATCGTGCTGAGAATCCCCACTGACCAGCGGCACGGATAGCACGAGCACGGCAACTGATCGATCGTGATGCCCTGAGACTGGCCACTCTGCGTCCAGTATGACTCCGCGCAGAGAAACTCTGGGTCACTCTATCCAGCCAGCGATCGCATTGCAACGTGTCTGCAACGTGGGACTGCCTCCCTCGCTTGCGGATTGGCTCAGGTCGTGCATTACCGCTATATGGCTGCAACATGGCGATCCGTACATGTGGTCATGCTTCAGCGATACTTATTGTGATGGCTACAGATTCAGGGGAGAGAAATGGAAGCAGTTCTGAATAGGACATTCCAGGGCGAACCGCTTACGGGAGAAGCTACCACAGAGCGTGTACGGCGACCGTATCGGGCACCATTGGCCACTTTCCTAGTTTTGATCGCCTCAGCACGGGCGACGGCACGGCGTGAACAGCGACTAGAGGAACGCAAGACAGAGCCTGTTGGGGCCTAACTGCCAGAGATGATGTCTCACCGCTCCCGTCGCTTTCCTTTTCTCCGGGGTGTGCGCCTCTTCCTGCTCTTGTCTCTGTAGATCCCTGCAACTAGCCCAAATTGCTTCCATCTGTCGCAGCGTGCCAGCATGTGTCGTTGTACCCGCGGCAAGGGAGGAAGGCAGAGTGGTCCAAACTGTCGTCCGTGTGCGCTTCCAGCGACTGTGTGCCGAAGCTGTGCCGCCGCACTATGGACGGCTGGGTGATGCCGGAATGGACTTGTACTCGTGCGAGTGCCACACGCTGCAGCCGGGGGAGCGCCACCTCTTCGGGACTGGTCTCGCCATTGCAATTCCAGGCGGCTACGTTGGGTTGGTGTGGGACCGCAGCGGCTTGGCAGCGAGCAGTGGACTCACCACCTTGGGTGGCGTGATCGACTCTAACTATCGAGGCGAGTTGAGAGTCGTTGTCCTCAATACAGGCTCAGAGCCATACTTCGTGGAAGCCGGCCATCGCATAGCGCAGCTCTTGGTGCAGCCCGTGACATCCGTCGCTCTGGATGAAGTGAGCGAGCTGGACTCCACCGAGCGTGGTGTCGAAGGGTTTGGCTCGAGTGGCCGTTGATACTCCTTTACCCCTGGTGTAGCCAGGAACGGTGGTACGCTGCCGCGTCGGGTGAGAAACAAGCAAAGGGGTTGCCGTGCTCAACTGGGGCCAGGCCATCTTCTTGGCCATACTGCAAGGGGTTTCTGAACTTTTTCCTGTGAGCAGCTTAGGTCACACCGTCATTCTCCCTGCAATTCTAGGATGGCAAGGAGTAGAGAAACAACCGACCTACGTGCCGTTTGTGGTGATGTTGCACATCGGGACTGCCTTTGCGTTGGTGTGGTTCTACCGGGATCGCTGGGTGGGTGTCGTGGAGGCTTTTGTCATAAGTGCCGTTCGAGGCAAGCTGCAACACACACCACAGGAGCATCTTGCCTGGTTGTTGTTCTTCGGCACCATCCCTGCAGGTGTGATTGGCGCCGTGCTCGAACACCCGCTCAAGCAGCTCTTCTCTACGCCACTCGTCGCAGGCATCTTCCTCATCGTAAACGGTGCGATCATGCTGCTGACGGAGAGACTTCGTGAGCAGCAGACCCATAGCAAGCGTGACCTCAATATTGAGGGTACGAGCCTTCTCCGCCGCTTGGCTGATTTGAATTGGCGAGATGCAGTGAAGGTCGGCGGTGCGCAAGCATTTGCTCTTCTGCCCGGCATATCGCGCTCAGGTGTCACGATCTGTGCAGGGCTCCTCTCGAAGCTCGATCATGAAGATGCTGCCAACTACGCGTTCATGCTGGCAACGCCGATCATCCTGGCTGCTGGGCTGCTCGAGACGCCAACTTTGATCGAGGCGGGTGGTGTAACACTCCTGAAGGCGGTCGCCGGTGGAATCATCGCGGCGGTGACGGCCTATCTGAGTGTACGCTTCTTGACGCGCTACTTCAGGGTCGGCCGGTTGCATCCCTTCGCGTACTATTGTGTCGTCATAGGTCTCATTGGGATCATCTTCGCGGTTGTTCGTGGCGGGTGAAACCGATCAGTGTCGAGCGTGGTGGGAGGAAGAGGAAAGCAATGTCCACAGGCGAGTTAATGATGACGCTCGTGTCCCTCGTTACTGTTGCCATCGTGCCGTTCATCGTGGGAGCAGCTACAGGCGTACGGCGAGGCGGGGGCTTGATTGGCGCGAACGTAATTGCAGCCGTCATCTCGGTCTGGTGGGCCGTGTATTGGGCAGCCATTGCGAATCCACACCACGTCAAGCACACGGTGCTGTTCCTCGTACTCGCTGGGGTGGCGCTCATCGCGGCCTCTTTCAGTCGCCCAGTGCGCATCGTCTAGAGGTCATAGGGCAGTTGTGCTGCAAAGGGAGCGGTATGCGAAGCGATACCGCTCCCTTTGTGGACGCGATAGCCTGAGCACAGGTACTGCTCAATCAGGCTCATCGCCGGCGATAGCGGCGTGGTCAGCTTCTTGAAAGCTGCTGGGATCGACGTCGAGCTCCGTAGGAATCTCGGGCTTCGAGTGACTCCGCTGTAGTGCGACGGAGAAAGTCGTCCCCTTCCCGAGATTACTCTCGACCCAAACCTCTCCCTGCATCGCCGTGACGAGATGACGGACAATTGCGAGCCCGAGCCCCGTGCCACTGGGGCTCGGAGCCACTCCACGCACCTTGTAGAAACGTTCGAAGATGCGCGGTAGATCACCGGGTGCAATGCCGACGCCCGTGTCTGTGACACGGAGGAGCACATCATTGTCTCGTTCAAACGTCTCGAGGGTGATCTTGCCACCCCGTGGCGTGAACTTCAGTGCATTGTGGACGAGATTGATGAGTACCTGCTCTAGGCGATCAGGGTCGGCCAGCGCGACCGGCTGCGTCTGATCGAGCTTGTGCTTGATGGCGATGTGGGCGGCACTGGCCTGGGTGGTCAGCCGCTCGATGACGGCTTTCACGACCTGGTTCACGTCTGTTGCCGAGAGCTCGAGGCGTAGCTCGTCTGCCTGTGCCTGGGCAAGCTCGAGCAGCTCCCGTGCTAACGCAGCGAGACGATCGGCCTCGGTGCGCAGCTGGCGTAAGAAACGCTTGGCGACGCGCGAGTCGTCGAGACCACCACGGGCGAGGGCGTCTGCCAAAGCACGGACGGTACCGATCGGGGTGAGGAGCTCGTGCGAGGCATTTGCCACGAACTCCTGGCGTACGCGATCGAGCCGCTGGGCGTCCGAAAGATCACGTACGATGATTGCTGCACCTGCTGGCACGTGGGATCGTGCGAGTGGAATCGCTCGCACCTGGAAGCGTGTCTCGGCATTTGGCCCTGTCAGTGTCTCGGTGGTGCTCTTACCCCTGAGGGCGCTGTGGATGAGGGCTGGAAGTCCGTCGGTGCGGAGAAAGCCTTCCGGCTCCCCTTCGCTGGCATTCGGCGCTGCTGAGAAGCTTGCCGCCATGCTCCACAGTGTTGGGTTGGCATACGACAGCTCTCCATGCTCGGCAACGATAGCTACACCTTCTCCAACCGCGGAGAGCGCTGCAGCAAGATCGTCACGCTCTTGCTGTAGGACGAGCTGGCACTGATGGAGCGCGCGAATCGCGTCATTGAAGGTGCGCACCAGATCGGAGAGCTCTGGAACAGTGATCTGCGTGGACACCGTCTCGGGGAGGCTGACGCTCGTATCCGAAACCGTTGCGCTCTTGACAAGTGACGTGAGCTGATGGCGAATCGTATGGAGTAGCCAGAGCGAGACGGTGAGCTGCATCGCTGCGGTGAGAAGACCGAGGAACACCGCTGTCAGCCAGGAGCCCTGTGTGAGGAGCCACGACCCTGCACCGATTATGACGAAGGTCAGCAGGGACAGAACGGCAGGTGAAAGGCGGGGAGCCCGGCTGAGCATCCGTCCCCCCATTTCTAGCCCGCGAGGCGATAGCCAACGTTTCTTACCGTTTGGAGGAGGCGAGGTTTACTCGGCTCCTCTTCAATTTTCTCACGCAGCCAGCGAATGTGAACATCCACTGTGCGGCTGTCCTCGACGTCTTCGGAACCCCAGACGCGGCGCATAATCTGCTCGCGGGTGACCACCTGTCCGGCGTTTCGTGCCAGGAACGTCAACAGACTAAACTCCTTTGCCCGGAGCTGCACTTCGCGATCTCCGACCAGCACTGCATGCCTTCCCAAGTCTATCCGCAAATTGCCGACACTGAGGACGGTGCCGGTCGGGTCGGCTGCAAGGTGTGCTCGCCGCAGCGCAGCCTTGATCCGGGCGAGGAGCTCGGGGAGCTGGACTGGCTTGGTGATGTAGTCATCGGCGCCTACTTCGAGCCCGGCCACCTTGTCGCCGACAGCAGTCCGAGCCGTCAGCATGATGATCGGCACACTCGATTGTTGCCTGATCTGCCGGCAAACTTCCATGCCACCCATTCCAGGGAGGATGAGGTCGAGCAACACAAGGTCCGGCCGCACTCGCGCGAAGGCCGCGAGTGCCGATGGCCCGTCGGGAGCGACGCGCACCTCATAGCCCTCCCGCTGGAGCTGAAAGCGCAGTGTTGCGACAAAGGCAGGCTCATCTTCCACGAGCAAGACACGTTCGCCTTTTGCCACGTTCCAACCCCCTGTTGTTAACCGGCGGGAGTCTAACACTGCAGCGCCCCAGCGTTCGATGGTATTGCAGCTCCAGGTCACTTTTGACTGCGCGGAATTCGGTCACATTTAAGGTGCGAGCCCCAATCTACCTCACTATGTGTCAGTTAGGAACGTTGCGGGAGTGCAGAAGCGGACAGGCTCTTTAGTGTGGATTTAAGTCACTACTCCTAAGTTTATGGTGTCACAGGCGCGTGTGCATATGTTTGGTGGTATGGGCGCCGCCGAAAGGTGAGGTAGACGTGGCTGTGGTTGACGCGAATCTTCTTGACGATGTGAACCGTCGCGATGGGGTGGGTCAACCGAGCGGACAGCAAACGAAGCTCGCTACGCGGGACTTGAAGGTGTGGTTTGGAGTTCGCGAAGTGCTCCATAGTATCTCTGTGGAGGTTCCCGAGCACCGGATCACAGCACTCATCGGCCCAACCGGCTGTGGAAAGAGCACCTGGATCCGCACCGTCAACCGCTTGAACGATGATGTCCCCGGATTTCGCCACGAAGGCGCCGTGTTGCTTGATGGGCAGGATGTATACCAGGCGAGGATCGATGTCCGGGAGTATCGCCGCCGTGTTGGCATGGTCTTTCAGCGGCCCAACCCTTTTCCGCAGAGCATCTTCGAGAATATTGCCTTGCCGATACGTATCCATCGCATCGTGCCCAGAGGGCAGGTGGGCAATGAGGTTGAGCGGCTTCTTCGGGAGGTGGGTCTGTGGGACGGGGTCAAAGACAAGCTCCACGGTTCACCATTTGGCCTCTCCGGTGGGCAACAGCAACTGTTGTGCATCGCGCGCACCTTGTCGGTGCGTCCAGAGGTCGTGCTGATGGACGAGCCGACGTCGTCGCTCGATCCCATCTCGACGCAGCGTATTGAGGAGCTGCTCCTGTATCTCAAGTTGCGGACCACCGTCGTGATCGTCACGCACAACCTCCAACAGGCATCACGCGTGGGGGACCGTGTGATGTTCCTCTATGCCGGATCGCTTGTTGAAGTTGGAGACAAAGACCAAGTCTTTGTACGTCCTCGAGATGCGCGCACAGAGGCGTACGTAACAGGGCGCATGGGCTGAATCTCTGCCGCGCGCGAGGCTGAGGTGAAGACCTGCGATGAGACGGAGGGTGATCTCTCCGCAGTGTGACTTCTCTAGAGAAAGGGTTCCCGATGACCGTGATGACACGCCGCCGACTGCTGCTGGCGCTAGCGAGCAGCTCTGTCTTGCTCGCGGCCTGCGGAGGCAGTAGCACCGGGTCGACGTCAGCATCCGCTTCAGCAGCTACTTCCTCCGTAACGAGCACGTCACCGTCCTCGAGCTCGTCTACATCGACGCTGGGTAGTAGCACGGCTGCTCCTTCAATAGCGACGGGCAATCCGACCAAGTCCGTGACGCTGCTGGAATCTGGATCGTCGTTGCTCTATCCCTTGATGAACCTCTGGGCACCGGAGATTCACAAGAAGTACTCCAATATCTCCCTGCAGCCGCAGAGTACAGGTAGTGGCACGGGGATTTCCCAGGCCAGTGCTGGGGCCGTGCAAATCGGGGCGTCCGATGCCTACATGTCGGATGCCCAAGTCAAGCGGGTACAAGGCGGCATTCTCAACATCCCAGTGGCAATTTCCGCCCAGCAGATCAACTACAACCTCCCAGGTGTGAGTGGTCATCTGAACATCGATGGTCCAGCGCTGGCAGGGATCTACACTGGGAAGGTTCAGTACTGGGACGATGCGGCCATCGCAGGGCAGAATTCCGGTGTAAAACTGCCGCACGAGAAGATCGTGCCGGTGCACCGTACCGATGGTAGCGGTGATACCTTTATCTTCACACAGTATCTGAGCGACACCGATGGTGCGTGGAAGAGTGCGGTGGGCTTCGGCACCTCGGTGAGCTGGCCACCTGTCCAGGGAGCACTTGGCGCCAATGGGAATGCGGGGGTCGTTCAGACCCTGGCTCAGACGAAGTACAGCATTGGCTATGTGGGTATCAGCTTCCTCGACGAGGCGACGAAGCAAGGGCTTGGAGAAGCAATGCTGAAGAACCAGGCAGGGAAGTACTTGCTGCCTGACAATGGCACCATCAGTGCAGCAGCTGCGCAGCTTGCGCCGAAGACCCCCGATGATATGCGAATCTCACTGATCTTCGCACCGGGTGACACCTCCTATCCGATCATCAACTATGAGTACTTGCTCATCAAGCCGCAGCAGCCGGATGCCAACACGGCGCTAGCGATCCGGACGCTGCTGACGTGGGGCTTGTCTCCTACTGACGGCAGTGCCAGCCAGTTCCTGAGCCAGGTGCACTTCATCGCGCTCCCGAGCGATATTCGGACAAAGTCGCTGAAGCTGGTTGCCGAGATCCAGTAGCTCGGCGAGCAGTCTGGGGGGACGGAGCTTCGCGACCGTCTCCCAGACTGCGTTGCTGGGAAACGAGGAGAGGATGGGTACGATGCGGCGAGAATCAGCCGCGGAGTCCGGTTCGCTTGTCAAGGCAGCCGCAACTGCCCGCGAGTTAGATGTCGTCTTGATGCTGGATCGAGCGCTGGTGGCAGCCGGCTGGATCGGTGCGGTGCTGCCTACGGTCGCCTTGCTCCTCATCATCGTGTTTCTCGTTCACTCAGCGTTTCCCTCGGTGCTCTACAATGGCCTCCACTTTCTGACGGGCACAGAGTGGAACCTTGGCAATCTCTACGTCTCGACGACCACGGTCCGCAACGGAGTGAAGGCTGCCCAAGGTGCGTCGTATGGGGCGCTTCCCCTCGTCTTGGGTACGCTGCTTTCGTCCATTATTGCTCTGGTCATTGGTGTTCCCATTGCAGTGGCGAGTGCTCTGGTCATTGTTGAGCGCTTGCCGCGGAGCTGGAACGTACCGTTCTCCGTCGCCCTCGAGCTGCTGGCCGGCTTTCCGAGCGTGGTGTACGGGTTATGGGGGCTCATCGTTCTCGGGCCGTTTCTCGCCCATTACACATATCCCACACTCGCGCGCGTGCTTGGTTTCATTCCCTTTTTAGGTGGTCAGACAGGCAGTGGGCTAGGGTTGCTCACGTCGGGAATCGTGCTCGCCGTGATGATTATTCCGATCGTTGCGGCAACGACACGGGACCTACTGACCCAAGTGCCACCGCCCACACGCGAGGGTGCTCTCGCACTCGGCTTCACAGGTTGGGAGACGGCCCGGCTGGTGAGCCTCCCTTGGATACGGGCTGGCATTTTTGGAGCCTGCATTCTCGGATGGGCGCGAGCGCTCGGCGAAACCATGGCCGTGCTGATGGTGAGTGGGTCTGCGGCAAACACCATTCCCAGCAACATTTACGGTCCAGTCAGCACCATCGCGGCCACCATTGTGGCACTGCTGGATAGCGCCTTGACCGATCCAACAGGTCTGGCACAGAGCGCGCTGGCGGAAGCGGGTTTGCTGCTGTTCCTCATCACCTTTGGTTCTAACATCCTGGCGCGGGTGATCTTGCGGCGGGCCGGTGGCACGGCACTACCGGTCGGAAGGGGAATCTAGCCATGAGCTTGTCACGGCGACTGAGCAATGCCTTGGTGTGGGCTCTGTGCGGCTTGGCCTTACTCCTCGTGATCATCCCTACCATTGATATCATCGTTGGAATCGTGGTGCAGAGCGCTCCGAGCTGGTCCTGGAAGTTGCTGACTACGCCGACCCATGGAGTTGCCGGCGGTCTGCAGAACGCCATCCTGGGGACGGTCGTGCTCATCGTGGGGACGGTTGTCGTAGCAGGTTTCGTAGGAGTTCTCGGTGGCATCTATCTAGCGGAGCTCTCTGGCCAGCGGACAGGAGTGTTCTTACGCTTCTTCTCAGAGGTACTGGCGGGAATACCATCCATCGTCATCGGCTATGTGGGCTACGTCGCACTGGCGATCACGCTGGGGTGGGGATTTTCTATGCTTGCTGGTGTGCTCGCGCTGAGCATCATGATCACGCCGTACATTATGAAGACGACTGAGGTGTCCTTTCGCCAGATTCCTAACACGTACCGTGAGGCGTACGTCGCTTTGGGGTTACCGCGTGTGGTAGGGCTGCAGAAAGTGCTGCTCCCCCCAGCCATCCCAGGGGTGTTGACAGGTCTAGTCGTCGCACTGGCGATTGCGATGGGAGAGACTGCCCCGCTGATTTACACTGCAGGTTGGACCAATGCTCTTCCTCCCCACCAACTCACCCATCAACCTATCGCTTATCTCACCTACGTGGTATGGGCCTATACCAACCAGCCCTTCGCGCAGTCGCATGCGCTTGCGAACAGCGCTGCCCTGTCTCTTATCATATTGCTCCTCGTGCTTATCCTCGCTTCACGGCTCATGTCCTGGCAGTCGCGTCGATTCACGACACGGATGCAGGCCTAGTGGCCGCCTCCTAGCGTGCGTGGCTGACGTCTCTCTGGGAAGAAGGGAGAGAGTTCCGTGCCTCGCGAGGCATTTGCTCACCAGTTGACGGCTCTGCACAACGAGGTCTTGCTCATGGGTGGTGAGGTGCGCCAGAACGTGGCGCGGGCGCTTCGTTCTCTTCAACACCGGGATCAGACACTGTTGAGCATGGTTGATGAGCACGAGGCGAATATCAATGAGCGGCGGATACGCATCGAGCAAGAGTCCCTACGGTTGCTGGCCACCCAAGCGCCGGTGGCCAGCGATCTTCGAGCAATCACGGCGGCTATGGCAATTGCGAGTGAGCTCGAGCGTGTCGGGGATTATGCGGCGGGTATCGGCCGGATCAGCGCATGCGTTGCGCAACTCCCTCCCGCAGCAGCTCCCGCAGGACTCTTCCAGTTGGCATGGGATTGCGACGAGCAGCTTAGGCTGAGCCTCACGGCGTACGGTGCGTCCGATGTCGAGCTGGCGAAGCAGGCGATAGCTTGGGATCAAACCGTCAACCAGCTCTACCAGACAGTGCTGCAGGAGCTCTTGGCGGATCTCCAGGTGCAGCATAACGGAGCGACTTTCGACACCTATTTATCGTGGGTTGCTCACAATCTGGAGAGGATGGGCGATCGCACTGCTAATATTGCCGAGCGGGTGGTGTATCAGGTGACGTCGTGCTTCATCGAGCCTCGCGACGTACCGGGTAGCCAACCGCGCCCCTAAGCGTGCAGTCTCCGGATCTACCTCCTCGTATGTTATGAGTCGGAGCGACGCTTTACTGCTACAATCGCTGCGCTCGGCGCCGGGACGGCCCGATGGAAAGGCATAATAATTTTCATGCGACTCGGCATTATGACCAAGCATCTGCACCGCGCGAACATCGAGTCCGTTGCCGAAGCGGTCGCTGGCTATGGTCTGGCCGCCGTACAGCTCAACCTCGACTCCGCCGGCCTGGAGGAGATCCCAGAGACCTTTGATGCCGCTACCTGCCGGCGCATCCGGGCCGTGTTCGACTGCCGGGGCATTACTATCGCCGCCGTTTCCGGCACGTTCAATATGATCGATCCCAACCAGGGACGTCTGCGCGAGCATATCATCCGCTTTCCCACCCTGCTGGACTGGTGTACTGGTCTGGGTTGCGACGTCGTCACCGCCTGCACTGGAACGCGCCACCCAAGCAACATGTGGCGCCATCATCCCGACAATGCCAACCCCGACGCCTGGAAAGACCTGCGCAACGCGCTGTCCCAGCTCCTGCCGATCGCCGAATCGCGTGGCGTCACTATTGCCTTCGAGCCAGAGGTGGTGAACGTGATAGATACCGCGGAGAAAGCACAACGTCTGATCGAAGAGATAGGATCATCGCGACTGCGTGTGGTCTTGGACCCCGCCAACTACTTCCATCCCAATATGCTGCCGCGAATGGAGGAGGTGCTGGAGGACATCTTTCAGCGGGTGGGCAGCTACATCGTCCTCGCTCATGCTAAAGACGTGCGTGGTCCCGACCGTGGAGACGGCGAATGCGTGCGCCCTGCAGCAGGCACTGGCGTCCTGAACTACGCCCTCTACGTGAAGCTGCTCCGGCAGAGCGGCTACGATGGTGCCCTGGTGATGCATAGTCTGACGGAGGAGGAAGTTCCTGCTAGTGCTGCCTACGTGCGGGAATTTCTCGGTGGTGCAGCGCTGTAATCAATACCTCGAGCCGGTACCGGCGCTTAAGATCCACCTGCTGTGGTGGGCGGGGGCTCGTCTGCCGGCTGTTTCGATTTTCGCTGCATCCCCCCTTGGCACTCTGTTCAGTCGTGCGGTGCTGCGTGGGCCACAGTGGCAGTATCGACGGGTTGAGATGGAACGGTACGGCGCTCCACGACGGATACGGCGATGCGCGTATAACGCGCGGGAAGGTTGGGGCGCTCGATGCGGTCGAGGAGATAGCGCACAGCTTCCGAGCCGAGCACTTCTTTCTCCACCCGGATGGTGGTGAGGGGCGGAACGCTGTGTGCTGCGTAGTCGATGTCATCGAAGCCAACGAGAGCGCAGTCGGTGGGTACCCGGGTGCCACGCTCATAGAGGGCGTTGAGTGCTCCCAGCGCTGAGACGTCGTTACAACAGAAGACTCCGGCTGGTGGAGAGCTAGAGGAGAGCAGTTCTTTCATTGCCGCATAGCCGCTCTGGGGATCCAGGTTGCTACGAATCACACGCTCACTCGCGAGGAGATTGAACTGGCTCAACGCTCTTCGATAGCCGGCATAGCGGCGCTGGATAGAGACGTGAGCGGGCCCGGCGATCATAGCTGGCGCTGAACGGAGGTCGCAGCGCTCGATCAGTAAGCGGGTTGCCAGATAGCCGCCTTGCTCGTCATCGGCCATCACACTATCGATATGCGGGTGCTCGACGAAGTGATCGATGAGCACAATAGGAAGTTCCAGCTGCTCAAGCGCAGCAAGCATCTCCGGATGGGTGTAGCTCAAGACGATGAGCCCCTGGATGTCCTTACGCCGGACGCTTCGCGGAAGCACATCCTGGAGCGTCCCCTTGTCGAGGAATGTGGGCACGATCGTCGCGCCGGCGGCGGCACACGCCCGCTGGACGCCGTGCAGGACGGGTGAATAGAAGGGATTGATTCCGGCGCTGAGAGCGATGCGTTGGGAGACGACGGCAATGGTGCGTATCTGACGTGTTTGGGTGACGTTGAGCCGCGGATGGGGAAGGTAGCCGAGCTCGAATGCCGCCTGCTCGACAGCGCGGCGCGTGCGTTGTGAGACACTACCCTTGAGCGTGAAGACATACGAGGCAGTGCCGAGGGAAACCCCTGCGCGCTCTGCGACCTCTCGCAGCGTTGGACGGCGACGCCGCTGTTCCTGCACGACTTCTCCTCACGTCAGAGTATTCGCGCCGGCGGGCGCATCCACGGCTCCCGAGCCGGCACGCGAAGCGGGGAGGCTGCCCACGGCTCGAAGCAGTGTCTCTTGGACGAGACTCTCGTGCTCCATTGGTCGATCGGGGGCCTTTTCACCCAGAATTACCCGGATGAAGGCGTCGAGCTCACGATTGTAGAGCTCCTGCCGGCTCACAACGTCAAGCGGCAGGTGCGACCTCCCGGCTTGTAGACGGCCAGAAGGCTCCGTGCGGATCATCACGAGTTCGTGTGCTGGCTCGAGTGGGTCCAGGATAGCCGCACCGCTTGTGCCATACACTTCGAAGCGGCGCGCCGTCGGGAGCGGGGCCATGGCACTGATCTCAACCGATGCTAGCGCACTTGAAAACTGCAAGGTAGCGAGGGTGTTGTCGGCAAATGCGGGCAGATCAGCACTGGCATCGTTGCGGAGGATGGCCTGAACTGCGGTGGGACGCCCCAGCAGCCACACGATCTGATCAATGAGGTGACCGCCAAGGTCGAAGAGGATACCACCGCGATGTCTGGCAATGTGTGCTCTGCTCGTCGTTGTGATGGGACTGTGCAGCCTTGTGATATTCGTCGACATATTACCCCGAACGGCAAAGATCGCACCGAGGTCGCCGCTGCGGGCCAGATGCTGCACGAGTGTGAATCCAGGGTGGTAGCGAAACATGTAACCCATCTGAAAATAAAGTCGTTGGTTGCGGACGGTCTCGAGGAGAGTACAAAATGCGGCCCAGTCATCACCAGCGGGTTTGTCGAGCCAGATGTGCTTACCGGCGGTAGCAGCTTGCTGAGCCATCGCAACACTCTCTGCATTGCTACCCTCGATTGCTATCGCCTGGATAGTGGCGTCACCGAGAATGGCGTCCACTGAGTCCAGAAAGGGCATCCCGGCGTACGCAGGGCTAGATGCGGCGATCTGACGGACTACGAGGTCCGGCTCGGCAATGCCGGCAAACTCGACACGTGGATCAGTTGCCAGTGCGCACGCTTTGCCAGCAGCGTGGCCGTGCTTCACGCCGATCTGTGCTAGCCGTACCATCTGCGCGCCCCCTTTGTTGAGGATGATAGCCAGGATGCACCGGCTCAGAAACATACGAGAAGACGGGCTTGGGACCGGTGGTGAAGCGCGGCTCGCGCGTTATGGCTGCAGAGCAGCGGCGCCCACTGGGCCCCGGACGTGAGAGTCTGCAGCATCCTCCCGATCGGGTGCTGTGTAGTGAAGCTGGTCAATACTGTCCAGGCGGTCGACAAACAGAATGCCGTCGAGGTGATCGATCTCGTGCTGTAACACTCGCGCGAGCATGCCGCTGGCATTGAGGCGCATAGGCTTCCTGTTGCGGGACAGCGCACGAACCGTGATCTTTTCTGGCCGGCGAACGTCTGCCCAGTAGCCTGGGAGGCTAAGACACCCTTCCTCCATGACCACTTCACCCTCAGCGCGAACAACTTCCGGATTGATGAGTTGTAAGTGGTGCTCATCAAGCCAGATCACGATGACGCGCACAAGGCGGCCTACTTGATTGGCCGCCAGGCCCAAACCAGGGGCTGACTGGACGGTCTCGGTCATGTCGTCGAGAAGCCGTAGGATAGCCTTATCGACCTTCCCGACTTTCTTGGCTTTTTGCCGCAGCACTGGGTGATCGCCAGTGAGAATGGGAAGAGTTGCCACGACGCCTCCGACTATACGTCCATAGTTCCGTACGATCTTACGCTCTCCGGGCAGTATACCGAAGCCAGACGTGGCCTATTTTTGATCCGAGCGCGTGTCAAGAGAAGTGGTTCAGGCCACCCACCCTCCGATCGCGAACACCCAGAGGAAGATGCCCTGTATCACTAGGGAGATGAAGATAATGCTACGGTCCACCCAGTGATTCCGGCCGTACTTAGCCAGGAGCAGAAAAGCTGGGAAGGTAATGACCAGGTAGCGCGAGGCGGACTCGAGAGGTGAGATGTAGGAAGTGTGGACGAGGATAGGGACGAGCTGGAGAGCGCCGAAGATGATGTAGCTGGGCCGCTGCTGGCCGATGCCGAGGAGACATGTGAGGGCAACGAAGACGACAGCGACCAGGTTGAGCAGCTCTACACCGTCTTGCTTCACTACGATCTGATAGAAGGCGAGACGGAGGACGTCCCAGGGAGCACGGATGACGGTGCCCCAATGTTGATCAATGACGACGAGTGATCGCGGCTCACCGACAATGAACCGGACATAAGCAGCAAAGAGGAGGAACGCTATTCCAGGGAGAGCTGTACTGATGATGCGCATGGAGAGACGTTCATTTCCTTCTCGCCATTGCTGAAGATACTCCCAGAAGAGAGCGGGAGCGAGCAGGACACCCTGAAAGTGGGCGGCAGTGGCCAGGAACCCGAAGATTCCGGACCACCACCACCGGTGCGTTCGCGCGAAGTAGAAAGAGAGGGTGGTGACGCAGAGGAACAGGGCCTCGGTATAGGGGATGAAGAGATAGAAGCCAACAGGGAAGGCGCAGATGTAGTAGATGGCACGTGGGCCGAGGTCTGGCGTGCCATCGAGTGTGGCTAGGCGGATGATAGTCGCAAAGGCGATGATCGCTGCAATTCCATTGACGATCAGCGCAGCTGGTCCGAAGTGTTCACCCGTGGCGTTCATCACGAGTCGGGACAGCAGAGGAAGAAGTGGAGCAAAATGCGGTGAGTTGTCTCCAGCGTGATAACCGTGGAGCGCTACGTACTTGTACCAGAGAGCATCCCAGTGCATCCAGGTACCTGTCCACGGGTAGAGTGGAGAGGTCAGGTTGGTGGCGAGGTTGCTGTGCTCGCCATTATCGAATCGCTGTGGCTCGATGAGGAGCTGCCACCATCCGTACAACGAAAACGCGATGCGGGCGATGAGCCAGGTGAGGAACCCGATGAGCAATGCCCGCCCCCAAGAGACTGGCTGAGAGGATGAAGATGACTTTCCAAGGTGTCGGTCTGGTGATACTTCTGTGGGCCGTGCGGAGGGAGCGCTGGGGGCTGACGGTGTAAAGGCTGATTCCGATGCCAGTGCAGGCCTTCCAATCTGTTCTATTCGCGATGCCGCAACGGCGCCTTCGCTGTCGACTCTATTGCGGTGCAGTGCTATTCTGATTATCACCCACGAGATAATTGCGACCCAGGGCAGTGCTAGTCGATGCGGAGAGACCGGGGATACCCCCGGTCCTATCCACACTGCTGGCCTCATTGAGCGAGAGCAGGAAGGTACGTCACGTGCTCGAACGTGAGACTAAGTTCGACGTTCCCCCGAGCTTTCAGCTCGAAGAGCTTGCTTCTGAGCTCGCACCTGCCCTGCAGCTGCTTCCGGAGACACTCCAGAATCATACGACCACCTATTGGGACACCTTTGACTTGCGCCTGGCTCGCTGGGGTATGACGGTGCGCTACCGTTCGACAGAGGGCTGGGTCGTCAAGCTTGCGTCTCTGGAGAAAGGGAGCTACCTCAAGCGACAGGAAATCTACTATCCAGGTTTCCCTACCGAAGTCCCCGCCGAAGTGAGCACGTTGTTGCGGGCGTATCTGCGCTTTGATTCGCTTATGCCCGTCCTGACCTTGGAAGCACAGCGTGCGAAACAGCGGCTGGCGGATGCCACCGGTACAGCCTTAGCCACACTCGATATAGACGAGGTGACAGCGACGGATGGCTCGACGGCGCGGTTTCGTGAGCTGGAGATCGAGCTCTCTCCTGGCACTCCGGAAGAGCAGCTTGTTGAGTTCACGGAGCTGCTCCGGGCGAGAGGAGCCATCCCGACCAATGGCGCTCCGAAACACGTGCGGGCACTCGGTGCCCGGGCGGCAACGGCTCCGGAGATCGTCGTGCCGGACGCCAGCCCAGACGCGACAATCGGTGTCATTATTGCGACGGCACTGGCGCGCGCAGCAGTGCAGTTTCTGCGGCATGATCCGGGCGTGTTTCTGGGGGAAGACGCTGAGGATGTCCATCAAGCGCGCGTCGCGACGCGACGGCTCCGCGCTAATCTGCAAACATTTGCGCCGCTGCTCAAGAACTTACCCATAATGGCCTTGGTTGTAGGCTTGCGTGCAATTGCGCACGCGCTGGGGGCCGTGCGCGATCTTGACGTGCTTCAGGAGCGCTTGCAGAGCCATGCGCTGCAAGCGCCCGCCCACCTGAACCAGTACTTTGCGCATGCACACTCCCGGCTGGCGGTGCACCAGGCTACCGTACGAGCAGCACTGCTCAGGGTGAGGGACGACCCTACATTTGGTGTGCCGATGGAGCGCCTCGTAACGGAGCTCCACCTGCTTCCGCTCACTCCCGAACTCAATCGGCCAGCCCGTGAAGTCGCCGGTCGCTTTGTTGGCCGGGCTTGGCGCCCGCTGCTGAAGTTCGTGTCCGCACTCGGAGGACATCCTTCCGATGCTGCACTCCACGAAGTGCGCATTCTCACGAAGCGCTGTCGCTATGCTGTCGAGGCCATGGCGCCAGTGCTATCCCCGTCTGCAGGAGACTTTGCGCGAGAGCTCGCCGCGTTACAGACGTTGCTTGGAGAGCTGCATGATGCCGTGGTTGCGCGTGAGCGCTGGCAGCATCTCGCACAAGAAGAGGTGGCGGCAGAGCTCATCGATCATCTTGTGGCAGTAGAACGGCACGCGCATAAGCACGGTCGAGCCGTTTGGCGCGAGCAATGGCGGGTTGTGCGTGGCCATCCTTTCGTCGTAGGAGAGGTGGAGCAGTGAAGCAGACCGTCCTGTTGCTGAGGCATGCGAAGGCTGGTGATCGCCTCAAGTGGCGTGGTGATGATCGCTCGCGACCACTGACGAAGGCCGGTGGCAAGCAAGCTTCAGCCCTCATCCGTACACTGGCCGCGGTTCCCGTCAGCACCGTGTTCTCCAGTCCATACCGTCGCTGTGTGGAGACGGTTCTGCCTCTTGCTCGTGCCCGTAAGCTGGATGTGATCGAGATCGCTATCCTGGCCGAAGGCTCTTCTCCCTCTCAAGTCTTCTCCTGGCTAAGCCAGCTCGACGCTCCGGCAGTGCTGTGCAGTCACGGTGATGTGATCGAAGGAGTACGTGAGCTTGTGGATGATGAAGCAGAGCGATCGGTAGGGACTGCATTCACTGAGAAGGGTGCCGGCTGGTTGCTAGAGCTGGAAGACGGTGTTGTGGTATCGCTTCGCCGCTTGCCGCCACCAGCCGTGAAAGATTGACGGTCACCGCTCTCCGCAGGACAGTGGAACCTTCTGGTTATCGTGTCCGTTCATGGTGAGACGCAACGACCAGATAAGGGAGGCAATGTGCCATGGTGAGACTCGGGCGTCTGCTCTTAGCCTTCTGTACCGCCCTGTTCAGCTTCGGGGTATTCGCCTTGCCAGTGTTGGCGCAAGCCTCGACGGCTGACATAGCGTGCAGTGTGACACGGCCGTGTCCACCGCCTCCGCCGCAGTACTTTTTCCAGACTGGCTTTCAGGTTGGCACGCCGCAGTTCTGGAACTACTTTCTCCGCCGTGGTGGGGTGACGACATTTGGCTATCCCATTAGCCGGACCTTCCAGTTGCTGGGGTATCCGACGCAGATCTTCCAGCGTCAGGTGATGCAGCTATGGCCTGACGGCAGTGTACACCTGCTCAACCTTCTCGATCCGAGCGTGATGCCGTATACCTCGTTCAACTTCTCGCAGATTCCTGCCGTGGATCCCCCTCTAATCGCCCAAGCACCGTCGCCAAACGATCCCAACTATGCTCGAGAGGTCATCGCTTTCGTCGAGCAGCACGCACCCAATCAGTGGAATGGGCTACCAGTCGATTTCGCTCAAACCTTCGGCGTGTCCGTGCTGGCCAGTGTTGCTTTTCCAGGCTTGCCTGCCTCGAGTAGCCAGGTACAGGCACTACTGCCTCTGGTCCAGCTGGAGGTGTGGGGCATTCCTGTGAGCGAGCCAGCCTACGACCCAGCTAATCACAGCTTTGTCTACCTGCGCTGGCAACGAGGCGTGATGATGTACGACGCTTCGTGCGGCTGCACCGAAGGAATGCTCTTCGGGCAGTACCTCAAAGAGATCATGATGGATCAGAACCTCCCGCCCGACCTGCAGCAGGAAGCAGCGGGAAGTCCCTACCTTGCTCAGTACGATCCATCGCAGCCGGACTGGATTGCCCATCCAGCAGAATTGCCTGAAACAAACCTGATCAGTGCGTTTGTGCCTGTGCCACAGCCGCTGCTTTTCCCGAAAACGGGCCAGTAATATCAGGCGAGACCGATAGGTTGTTACGCTTGTTTGTTGCTAGAGTGTGTTAGTCTGGTCTTGATGGAGGTCTCAACTCCCTCCATCCCCCTCCCTTCCTCGACCCACCCCCCGAGGACCGAGTCCTCGGGGGGTGGGTCGTTCCAGGAAGAGATCGGCTCATCCCTCGTAGAACCCACCACCGGCGGCGAGCGTGTAGTCGTGCGAGCCTTTGTAATCTGCCGGTCCCTGGTCCAGTCGGGTTTGACGGAAGTGGCGCATCGTCGAGTCAGCTTGCCGGAAGAAGCCGGCGCCGTCGGCCGAGAACAGAAGTGGGTGCGCCGTTATCGTCCACCCTGCTAGCGGTCCGGGCTGCTGCAGCCACCGCTTCTGTTCTTCGGTGGTGACCTCGAAGACGGCAAATGCGCCGGGACGATCTATGAAGTGGTCGTGTTGGACAACGATACCCCGCCCTGTTTGAGCCACATAATCGTTGAAGAGCCGGTCGGCGTCGCGACGGGAGGTGCCGTCGGGAGCTACCGCATAGACCAGATAGCAGCAATAGAGCGTTTGCTCGTCTGACCGGCGAGGCTCTGGCATGAGGCCGAATCCTTTCTGTTCGCCATCGTTGCTGAGATGGTAGCGCAGCTACGAGCTTGGTAGCGATCCGGTGGTCGCAAGGGGGAGGAGTACGGTGAACGTCGTCCCGGCTCCCAGCGAGCTCTCCACGGAGATAGCCCCGCCGTGTGACTCTACGATCCAGCGAACGATTGCAAGGCCAAGACCGGTGCCATTTGCCTGGCGTGACTGCGGATTCCGTACCCGGTAAAACCTATCGAAGAGGTGGGGAAGGTGTTCCGGTGCGATGCCTGGTCCGGTATCGCTGACGCGGAGCACGGCGTGTGAGGCGTCCGTCGTGAGGCTCACGGAGACTAGGCCCTGTGTCGGGGTGTACTTGATCGCGTTGTCGAGTAGGTTGATGAGCAGTTGTGTAAGGCCCGTCTGGTCGCCTAGCACCGTTGCTTGCGTGGTCGCTGTGATGTCCAAGTGCAGTCCGTGTTCCTCTGCCAGTGGCCTCAGCGTCTCCACAGTGTCTATGATGAGGCTGTCGAGACGCAATGGTTCGTGCTGACCGGTTGCCTCGCCGTGCTCAGCGCGTGCGAGGAGCAGCAAGTCGCTGACCAAGCGTTGGAGGTGCTCGATGTCGGTTCGCATCGCTTCGAGAGCGGCTCCGGCGTCTGAGGGCCCGCGTTCCAGAGCAAGGTCAACCTGCGTTCGCAAGATGCTCAAAGGCGTGCGGAGCTCGTGAGAGACGTCAGCGGTGAATTGACGCTCACGTTCAAAGGACTGTTCAAGCCGCTGGAGCAGAGCATTGAACGTTTCGGCGAGTTGGTGGACTTCATCGGCAGTTGCTGGAACCGGAATGCGCTGCGAGAGGTCTTGCGGTCGCATCGTCCGCACTGTCTGCGTCATCTTGCTGATTGGGCGCAGCGCGCGTCCGGCGAGGAAGACTCCGCCAGCGCTGGCGATGATGAGGGTGACCGGTACCGCGATTGCCAGCAGCAGAGCGAGCTCCCGAAGGGCCGATTGAGACTGGGCTTCTGACTCCGCAACCTGCAGTAGGCCCGCAAGTGTGCCGTTGAGAAACAGCGGCGTGGTGAGCACGCGCCACTGGTCGCCGTTGCTGAGGTGGACCGTCTGGTAGATAGGCGCCGGGGAACCGTTTGGTGGCTGCGGCACCGGAAGCTGAGGGAGCGTACTGCGGGTGCTGGCTTCGATGCGCTCTCCGAACTGGTTGTAGAGTACGACGACGGTGCCGATGGGTAGACCGGCGACGGCGCGTCCCAAAGCTCCAGCGCCTCCGTTTGAGTTCAAGCTGTCAATGACGTGTTGAGCAGCGAAATGGAGGGCAGCGTCGTTGCTGGTGGTCACCTCGTGCTGCAATACGACATAGAGGCCAGCGCTAAAGGGGATGAGCGCAATGGCCAGCAGCGCGACATACCAAAGGGTCAGGCGGACGCGGATCGTCTGGAGTGAGGAGGCGATCCGTCTCAGTGGTGTGATCACGAGGAATCACGAGAACGGAGCTGGTAGCCGATGCCTCGGACTGTATGAATGATGTTCGGCTCACCAGCTTCAGAGAGTTTGCGGCGTAGGGCGGAGACGTACACGTCGATCACGTTCGATTCTGCGGCGAAGTCGGACCACACGTGTTCGGCTATCTGTGATCGGGTAAGCACGCGGTTCGCGTTCCGCAAGAAGAGCTCGAGAATGCCAAACTCCTTGGAAGTGAGCTCAAGTGACCGCGTGCCGCGGCGTGCCGTGCGTGCTTGTGGGTCGAGCTCGACATCGCCCGCGCGCAGCACCGGATCGCGTGAGC
>JAMCTA010000033.1 GCA_023381895.1 Chloroflexota bacterium | reverse complement strand
CAATACGGCATGGGGCCAGGGGACCTCACCGATCTGGGCTGGTCAGGCCCCTGCCGGAGCCACGCTGCAAGCGGTGAATGAGAAGTTCAAGAGCCTCATCGCGAGCCAGTCGAAGAGCAGCTAAGCACTCACGTGTGGTGCCTTAGCTCTGACGGCTGCTCTCCGGCGCCGCCCGACCAGGAGGCCGTTGACCACTTCCAGGGGCCAGAGAGCAGGAACGGTGGCCACCGCTTCCCCGGGAGGCAGGGCAGCAGCTTCGTCGGAGAAGCACCAAGAAAAGGCCGTGGAGGCGTCCACCGCCTGGGCCGCGAAGGAGCACTCAGACTGGGGATCTCCCCCTGGTCGTTCCTATCTCGCAAACGGCCTAGCTGGCTGAGTATATTTAGAAAAAGCACTCACCTCTCTCAGGAAGGAGACGCTCGTGCTGAGGTCCCCCTACCTCAAGAGAAGAACCCTTGTCCTTCGTGGTCTTGGCTGCCTCAGCGCCACGGCTGCTCTGCCCCTACTGGCGGCGTGCGGGAAAGCGATGCGCAGGGTGACGAGCGCAACGGGTGGGGGAAAGGAATCTCAGGCTATCCTAGCGGGGCAGAGGGTCACCACGATTACGCCGGCGCAGGCTCCCGGTGCAGCACTGGAGCAGGTGACGTGGCTTGTGCCAGCCGTCCCGCTGCTCGACAAGGTTGCTCGCGAGAGGATCGTTCCGAACTTCCAGAAGGTGCAGCCCACTGTGGCGGTGAGTGTGGTCGCTCCAGGGAAGGGTACGACGTACGGGCAGGCGCTCTTCGCTCTGGCGGGTGCAGGGACGATCCCAGAAGTCTACACTGATTGGGGCGGCATCGGCTTCTATACCCTGGTCCAGCAGAACCTGCTCACGAACCTGACAGCCTACTTTGATCAGGAGAAGGTGGATACCAGCTACCTACCGGACATCTACCGCAAGGAGTACACGTTTGCTGGGAAACTTCTGGCCATTCCCTGGCAGAGCAACCCCATCCTCCTCGTCTACAACAAGACGCTCTTTCACAAATACAACGTCCCTTTGCCACCGAACGACTGGCAGGACAAGGCCTGGACGACAGAAAAACTCCTCGAAGTCGCCAAGGCGCTCACGCATAAGACCAGCAATCCCGTGACGATGACCTATGGACTCATCATGGGAGCGGGGTCGCTCGGCTCTTTGGGCTGGCTCTGGAATGCCGATCCCTTCAACGACACGGGTGGCCCTCAGGATTCGTCGATCTACCAGGGCCAGCTCCCCGCGCAGGTCTACCCTGACCGCTCTGGCATGGTGGAAGCCATGAAGTGGTTCGTCGATCTTCGCCTGAAATACCATGTGCTTCCCATGCCCAGGGAAGTCCAAGTGCTGGCCAGAAGACACGGGAACCCCTTCTTCAGTGGTCGGGTTGGTATCTTTGAGGCGAGCAGCTTGATGGTGCGCCAGGCCTTGTTTGCCAAACCGCAGTTCCAGTGGGCTTTTGCCCCTTTCCCCTGGGGGCCAGGTGGTCGGAATACGGCCCAGCGGGAAGACAACGCGTGGTATCTCGGGAATGGGAGCAAGAACCCCGAAGAGGGCTTCCACCTCATGCTCTTTGTTACCCGAGAGAAAGGGGCGGAGGATCTCATCGACTACGTCAAGTCCACCCCGCCCCCCCGCTACTTCTCAGTACTTCCAGAAATGGCTGCCCAACGTGCTGGCTAGTCCGGGGTTCTCAATGGCAGCGAAGAGCTTTCAGTCCCTCTTCAGAGGAGGCGTCAAGAGTAGCTTTGGAGACCCGATCAACATCATCGAGAGTCCAACAGAGTTCGCTCAGGCCTTTAACCAGACCATGGCTCCAGTCTGGATTGGGCAGCAGGACGCCCTGGACGGCCTCACAGCGGTGAAAAGCAAGTGGCAGAGCATTATCCAGGGTCTGCGACAGGGAGGGTCATGTCAACCCACCGGCGCGCCAGTCGCCGAACCCCCGTCCTCCTGCGCGGTCTCACCCTAAGCCTGTCATGAACTTCCGAGGAAAGTGAACATGGCGCAGTGGAGCAGCAGGCAGGCGAAGGAGCGCTCCACGATCCAGCGCGTCGCATTACACACCGCGTGCAGGACGTATGGTCGTCACCGAACCTGAGCTCATTTACATTCCAGCAGGCGTCAATCGCCGCGAGCACTGGCTCTAGCCCGAATTGATGACCTGGCGACCGGCGGCCCGGTTTGCGCTGCCCGCGCCGCCCATTGCCATCGCGCACAATTCACGACACGTGTATTGCGACCGTGGAATTGCCATTGTCAGAAGACAACATATCATTGACAATAGGCAATAGCTAGGGGCGTGTTAGCAGTGGTTATTGACAATAGACAACAGAAGGCGTAGCATAGAATCACTGTTTTGCAGATTGGCAAAGAGTGGTGCGCGGCTTTCCTGACCTTCTTCACACCTTCCGCGAGCGTGCCGGGCTATCGCAGAACGCCCTCGCTCGCGCGGTCGATATCAACCCTGGCACGATCAACCGGTTGGAAACCGGGGAACGCGCACCAACCGGACGTGAGCAGGTGCTGCAGCTGGCAGCTGGCATCGGACTGGGACCAGCTGATACCAATGCACTGGTGGCTGCTGCCGGCTTCGCGCCACAGGCCTACGATACTGTTGGGCTGGATCACCCACTGTTGCTCGCCGTTGCCGAGTTCTTAGGCTCCGCAGCAATCACCAGCTCCGCCAAGAAAGCCTTCGAGCACCTGGTCGAGCAGGCTCTCCAGGCACCACTCGATCCCGTGTTGCAGATCGTTGCGGACTTGCGCTTTGACCCCCAGCTTACTACCGAGGAGCAGCGGGACTTCGCCCTCCAAGTGCTCCTGACGGCGCGTCGCTGGCGGAAGGTAGATCTCCTGTGAGTGCCGCAGGGCAGCAGCACAGGAGTGCCGGCTGGCTACCCTCCTCCGGCGCGACAACAGCTACTGAAGGCACGAGTGATGGCTTCTTCTTTGATGGGGTGGAGAGCCCGAATGGAACGATTTTTCCAGATATCCTCATCGATCGTGTCATGCCCCATCTCAGCGGGGCAGAGTTTAAGGTTCTAGCCTACGTCGTGCGGCGCACGTTTGGCTTCAAGAAAGACAGCGACACCATCAGTCTCGATCAGATCTGCAATGGCATCACGCGCCGCGATGGCACGGTGCTCGACGAGGGGACGGGGCTTGCGCGCAAGACGGCAGTCGCGGCGATCCACGGCTTGGAGAGCAAGGGGGTCATCGTGTGCCAGCGACGGAGCAGCCCGGAGCGAGGCAACCTGCCCACGAGTTTTGCGCTCCGCTTTAAAGGCCAGCCAGCATCAGACCCCCTAGGTACAAATTCACACCCGGGAAGTGGAGAAACGTATCTAGGACGGGTGCAGAAAGGTAACGAGGCTGGTAGTGCGGCGTCTCCAGGGGGAGCTACGGAATGCTACCCACAAAGAACAGTTCTACAACCAACAGCTCTACAACACCATGACAGACCATCACCATCGACACGAAGAGGAGGTACACCAGAGAAAGCAACACCGGACTCCTCGACTCAACCAGTGCAGCCTATGTCCCTCCAGGATCTCTGGAGTCGAGCCCAGGAACGGCTCGCCCAGCACCTTGGAGCCGTCAGCTTCGAGGCCTGGCTGGCGCCCGCACGCTTGCAGGATCTTCGCGACGGGAGAGCCACGGTCGTGGTGGCCTCAGCTTTTGCCCAGCGCTGGGTGCAGCGTCATCTGCTGGGGTTGATCAGCGAAGCGATCGGGGCGGTAGCCGGTTTCCCGGTGGAGGTGACCGTCATCGCGGCGGATGAAGGACACCAGGCTGCCTCCCGTGCCGGCGCCACTCCCAGACACTCTCAGCGAGCGCAGCGCTTGCGCCGCGGTTGAGGCATCCGCAGCGAGGCACGGCGTACAACCTCACAAAGGAAAGTCACACATGGCAGCGGACCAGATCGCCGCTCTTGACACATAGGGCTTATGGCTGCCTCTTGCCTCCGTGATGGACGTGCCCAGGTGCTCGCTGGCGGCGTGCACATCCCTTACACGCCTGCTTCACCCACGTTCCGCCCGGTGCAGCAACCGGCTGAGGATCACTCAGACTAGGCCGCTGCCATCGCTGTGCTCGTCTCGTGCGGCGCTGGAGAGAGGCGCCGGTGCAGCAGCCTGTGCGAGCGCCTGTTGGACGTCACGCCAGTCGTCGTGGTCGCGTGTCCCCCACTGCTCGAAGTAAACGAGCTCGGCGAGCGGTGTACGGTCACGCCAGCCGGCGCTCTGCAGGAGCGGACGCTCGGGGAAGCCGGCGGCGGGATAGCCAAGGCAGAGATAGGCAACGGGAATGACGTGCGGTGGGATGCCCAAGATGGCACGCAGTTGGGGCAGCTTGAGAATAGAGACCCAGCCAACGCCGATGCCTTCGGCACGAGCGGCGAGCCACAGATTCTCTATGGCACAGCATGTCGAGTAGACGTCCGTCTCGGGAATACTGTTGCGGCCCAGCACCGCCGGTCCTGCTGCTGTAGGGTCACAGGTGACGCAAAGGTTCACTGGTGCCTCGAGGATGCCTTCCAGCTTGAAACCGAGGTAGTGAGAGCGGCGTGGCTCGTCGAAGAAGCAGGCGGCAGCCTGGCGCTCACGGTTGAACAGGTCTTTGACCTGTTGACGCACCCCGATGTTGCGAATGAGCAAGAAAGACCAGGGCTGCATAAAGCCGACGGATGGACCGTGATGGGCAGCATCGAGCAAGCGCGCCAACACCTCGTCGGGGAGCGCCTCAGGCCGGAATGTGCGGATATCGCGCCGGCCATAGATCGCCGCATAGATTGCTGCCCGTGCTTCGTCGGAGAAGGTCGCCGAGCCGGCGGGGCGCGCGGCGCCCTTGGTGGTCGGTGCATCGTGGCGGGACATTGTCCTGCTCTCCTCCCCAAAGCTAAGGAGCCGCGCGGCGGCCTCTATCCTTCACATAGCGGCGTCCTCGGTACCGCTATGTGAAGGCTACCAGAGCCGGTACTGCCGGGGGACGCATTGCTGTGGAGGGGCTGGCAACCGCGGCACGCGGAGTGTAAAGATACACCACCCGGTGGAAGATTGCCGCCACACCAGATGAGAAAGATGCCCTCAATCTTAACCTCGGTCACCACGGAGGATTGACGGTGGTAGCGGATAGTGAGAGATCGGTGCAGTGGGCGCGCACCGGTTTCGTCGAGGCGGAGTTGCCAGGAATTGATCGACAGCGACTCTATGGAGCAGGAGCAAGAGGCCGGAGAGGCAACACGATTTCCGGCGGGGATCGTGGCGGCGCTGCTTGCTCTTGCCATCACGGTGGCTGTCTGTCTCGGCGCCGAGCACGTAGCAGTACAAAAGGCTGAAGCCTTCCTCCCAGCTCTCACGCTCCAGCCGCTCCCCATCAAGTGGGAGAGCCTGACGTTCCAGCGTGCTGCCCTCGCTGAGGGTGACTGGCTGCCGATCTATGGAAGCAGCGAGCTCTATTGTTGCGGTGACCCGTATCGGGGTACTCAGCTCTTTCGCGGCATGCCAACTGGCTTCGATATGTTCGCAGTTGGTCGCGCCGGGACAGGGGACCTCTTCTTTCTAGAGTCGTTTGGGGCCTTGGGTGGAGAGCTAGCAGGGAAGAAGCTCATCATTTCAGACTCACCTCCGTGGTTCTTCTCGCCGCAGGGCATCAATCCGCAGGCGTACGCTGGAAATTTTTCCCCGGAGATCGCCGAGATGTTCATCTTTGACGCACCAGTCTCCCTGCCCCTGTTGGAAGGTGGCGCCCGTCAGATGCTGCAGCATACGCAGACGGTCTACGATCGGCCCTTGTTGTTCAGTGCTTTGCAGCAGCTTGCTGCTGGTACTCCGGTGCACATCGCGGCCTACTGGCTCTTGAAGCCGGTGGGGCAGCTCGATGCTTTCGTCAAGCAGATGCAGGATGTGCATGCAGCGCTGCGGTTCATGCAACTCCATCCACAACTACGCAGCGCACAAGCGTACGCTGGGCCTCATCACCTGAACTGGAATGTGCTGGTCCAGAACGGAACACGCATCGCCGCCATGCGCAGCAGTGGTAATCCTTTTGGCTTTCCGACTACAGTCGTGCGTAATCTCGAGCGATCCAAGGAGTACCGCCAAGCGCTCCGGCTGTACTGCGCGGGTAAGACGAATCGAGAAAACCAGGTATATCCCTACCCCCAACGTTGGGTCGAGACAATGTTACACTCCGCCGAATGGCAGGACCTCCGGTTGGAGCTCGATGTGCTATCTGGGCTACATGCGGACCCGCTCGTGTGGAGCATCCCTATGCCGGGGCTGTACGACGATGAGACGGCGCTGTCGCTTCCAGCTCGCGAGCAGTACTACCAGCAGTTCGAGCGGATCACCGCGAGTGCTCACGTACTTGCGCTGGCGTTCCGGAAACATGATGAAGACCGCTACTTTCTTAACGACACTGGTGCTCACTTCACACCGCGGGGATGGATCTTCGCAGCCCGGGCTGCGGACCTCTTCTGGCACGGCGCATCCGCCGGTAGTATTCCTCAGGCCGAGCGTGAGCTCGCTACAGTGTCCCCAGCTGAGGGGCTGCCAGCGCACCCTAAGCAGCATGAATATTGCCGGGAGCTTTCTTAGCACCTGGCAATGCGTCACGAGGAGGTTTAGAGATGTCGATTCTTGCACCCCAAGATATCGAAGCACGTGTGCTTCGCTGCCTTGTTGAGGCTACAGGAACTGAGGAGATCGTCTCCAACCCCGATCTCCGCTTGTTCGAAACAGGTTTGCTGGACTCCGTGACGACGGTCACGCTCATCATAGCGCTGGCAGAGGAGTTTGATCTCGAGATCTCTCCTCTAGACTTCGATCGCCGCACGTGGGCAACTCCGGCACGGATCGTGAGCGATGTGCGCAGGCGGCTGATCGCGGGGTAGGAGCACGGATACATAGGATGCAGCGGGCAGCGGACAGAGATCGTCGATCGTGGCCGGTCACCTGGGTGTGGCTACAGCGCCCGTGGCGGCGTCTGGCAGGTATAGCGGTGGTGCGCGTCCTGGGGCTGACGGTTTACTATCTCCTGCTCATCGCCGTCATCATAGTGCTCTACGGGAATACGACCTACACCCCACCTCCATTCATCTACCAGGGGTTCTGAGGAAGTGGCTGCGTCGAGAGGTGGACATGCTGTGCCTCCGAGTGAAAGCGAATCCGTGGTAAGAGCTGGAAACCCACTCTTCCAGCGAATAGCGGCTGCCGGACCCAGACGCGTGGCCGTCGATGGGCCAGCGGGCACGTTGGCCTATGGCGAGCTACACACGCGCAGTGCCGCCCTCGCGAAGCTTGTGGCCAGCACTACAGGGCCGATAGGGCTCTATGGTCACAAAGAGCCCGCCATGCTCATCGGTATGCTCACAGCGCTGCAGCTCAATCGAGCATACATTCCCATCGATACGATCATTCCGCCGGAGCGTGTCGCCAGCATGTGCCGGCTTGCCCAGCCAGGAGTGATCGTTGCGGTCTCCACCCTGCCTCCTGCTCTGGACGCCCTCCTGAAGACGCTCGGGATACCGAGCTTGAAGATTGATGCGCTGGGTGAGCAGCTCGAAGAGGCGATCGGGCCGGAGCCACTGCCAGCGTCGTGCTACGACCCGGAGTCCCCAGCCTACATTCTCTTCACTTCCGGCACGACAGGCGAGCCAAAGGGGGTGCCCATCCCCTATCGGGCACTCGTGCACTTCACCTCCTGGCTCTTAGACCTCCGGCCGTTTGCACGCGACAGGGAGGTCTTCCTTAACCAGGCGCCTTTCAACTTCGACCTCTCGGTGATGGATCTCTATGGGGCCCTACTCACGGGTAGTACCCTGTTCTGCCTCTCCCGTGATGAGATTGTCGAGCCGCGTGCACTCTTCACGCGGCTGCGAGGAGCACCAGTCACGTCCTGGGTCTCGACGCCCTCATTTGCGCGTTTCTGCCTCGCAGAGCCAACGTTTCGGGCTGAGCTCTTGCCTTGCCTGCGCTGCTTCCTGTTCTGTGGTGAGACACTTCCGGGGTCTGTGGCGGCAGCACTGCTCGAGCGCTTTCCCCTAGCGGAGGTGTGGAATACGTATGGTCCCACAGAGACCACCGTAGCGGTCACGGCAGTGCAGATCACGCGCGAGATGGCAGCGCACGACCAGCCGTTGCCCGTGGGCTATCCGGCGCCAGGCGTGGCAGTGTGGGTCACTCCGCCAGGCGAACCGGACCGGCATCTGCCGGCAGGGGAATCCGGCGAAATCAGCATCGCAGGTCCGCAGGTTGCCCTGGGCTATCTCGGTGACGATGCAGCATCCTCAGCATTTGTCCGTGGGCCATTTGGTCAGCTTATCTACCGGACTGGTGATCTGGGGCATATCGATCCGCCGACCGGTCTCCTCTACTGCCACGGCCGGCTCGACCGGCAGATCAAGCTCCACGGCTATCGTATAGAGTTGGAGGAGATCGAGGCCCAGCTACGGCGAGTGGAAGGAGTTGCCGACGCCGCCGTGCTGCCCGTGCTGCGTGATGGTCATCCTGAAGCGCTGGTTGCTTTCATCGTCGCAGATGGGCAAGCGTCTGCGGCAGAGATACGTCAGCGAGAAGGTGTCGCGCTGGCCCAGTGGGTGCGAAGTCAGCTGAGAGCGCGCCTGCCAGCCTACGCGCTGCCACGCACCGTGCGGAAGCTCTCTGCACCGCCGCTCACACCGAACGGCAAGCTCGATCGCCGTGTGCTGGAGACGCTGATCGAGCCTTGACCCCTTACGATTCCTTCACGTACTTTGCTTTTCTGCTCTACCCAGTTCTGGTCATCGTCGCGCTCGGTCTCCTCCGGTTGCAGCGGCCGCTTGCCATCTTCCTCGTGGGCACGGCGATGCTGCTGTTCCAGTACCTCGATCCGCTGGGCGGCCCTGCCGTGCAGAGCGATGGCCGGCGGCAGCTCCTCTTCCTCGCTGGCTATGCCGTAGGAGGAACGCTGCTGGTGCTGCTCTTTGCCGTCGCACGCCAGCGCCGGAAGCAGCGCTGGCTCTTCTATCTCGCGATCACCCTCGCCTTGCTGCCGCTCATCGTCGTGAAGGCGTATCCGTTGCTCGCGGTGCGGGGAGTGTTTGGCCTAGTTGCCCGGTTGAGTATTCCTCAATCAGGAAGCCAGATTGGCGGCGCGACTGGTCTCTTCGATCTGGTCGGCTTCCTGGGTGTCTCCTACATGGTCTTTCGCCTCATCGGAGCGATCATGAGCGTGCAGGATGGCGTCGTGAAGGGGGTGCCACGGCCGCTGGACGTGCTCACCTATCTCACCTTCCTACCAACGATCAGCGCTGGGCCCATCGACAACATCCGCAGGTTTACCAGCGATCTCCGCCGTCTCCCGTTGACGAGGCGCGACTATGTGCGGTGCGTCGAGGCAGGCATCAATCGTATCGCGCAAGGCTTCCTCTACAAGTTTGTGCTGGCATACCTCATCTACCGCTACGTGCTCGAGCCCGCGAAGTTGATGCCCGGATTCGGTGGTGAGCTCCGCTACATGTATGGCTATAGCCTCTACCTCTTCTTCGACTTTGCGGGCTACAGCGCTTTCGCAATTGGCTGTGGGTGCTTCTTCGGTATACAGGTCCCGGAGAACTTCAATAAGCCATTCTTGAGCCGTGATTTCCGAGAAATGTGGAATCGCTGGTTCATGTCGCTCTCGTTCTGGCTCCGCGACCACGTGTACATGCGCTTCATGCTCCTGGCAGCGCGGAAGCGCTGGTTTGGAGGCAACCGTACCATCGCCAACTACGCTGGATTGCTGCTCACCTTCGGGCTCATGGGCTGCTGGCATGGATTGCAGCTACACTACATCGTCTATGGTCTCTATCAGGCGGTGATGATGATCGCGTACGACGTGGTCGGCCGCTGGAACATCCGGAAGCGACTGCTGCCGCTCGGCTGGCCGGCGGACATTGTGGGCTGGCTCTGCACTACTAACCTCTTCTGCTTCGGGCTGCTCATCTTCTCGGGGCACCTGTTCGTATAGAGTGATGTCAATGGGTGCGGGACGTCGGGTCTGGACACCGAAGGTAAGCCTTCTTGTGGAAGCTCGTCCTCCGTCCGAGTCAATCATAGAGGAGGAGTCTCCAGCGGAGGTACGTCGCTGGGGCCTGTCCACGTCATTGCGACGGTTGTGCCGCGGCCATTCTCCACACCGCGTCAATGATTGGCGCGCTCGCCGAGAAATCTAGCTGCTGCTGCTGCCTCGCCGGGTGTATTGATGCTGCCGAATGACCGGAGGTCGGGATCGAAGCGGCGGAGATCATGCTCATCAATCCAGCGCACGTGGAGTCCGGCAAGGATATTAGTCAAGCGCAAGTCGCCGGCTGCCAGCTGCTGCTGGAGAAGAGGAAGGCAGCGGCGGTGATACAAAGCGTAGAGTGGCTGTGGCCGATCCAAGTGGGGCACAACAGCGTCATAGCCGTAACGGCACGCGGCTATGTGGCGGAGGAGATCCCCGTTGAGGAGCGGCATGTCACAGGCAACGACGATGGACCATTCGTGCGTCGCGGCGGAGAGCCCTCCGATCAGTCCCTGGAGAGGTCCGAGGCCGGGGACAGCGTCACCTACGAGGCGCACGGGAAATGGGAGCGAGGGCAGCTGGATGCGACCAACGACGATGATCTCATCTACCAGAGGAAAAAGCGCACGCACGACGTGCCCTAGAAGGGGCTGCCCGCCGATCTCAGCGAGGCACTTGTCCTGACCAAAGCGGCGGCTTCGCCCCCCAGCGAGAATGATGCCGCTCACGGCGGCATCGCGAGGGTCAGCCCGAGCATCTGAGTCTTCTGGCAACCGGCACCTGCTTCTGGCCTGATTGTAGCTGACCGCGTGCTGTGCAAACTCTCCAGGCTCGCATCTGGGTTGCGAGACTCTCAGCTCACTATGGTCGCGCAGAAGCGCGAAGCGCAGCGTCAGACCACCGGCAGCGATCAATGCGCCAGTACTGAGCATCCAGTCTACTTTTGAACGACGACGATTCCTGTGATGAGATACCGCTGGCCGATAAAGAACAGCACCACCGGTGGAATGATCGCAAGAATGGTAACCGCGAGCAGCTGGTTCCAGGGTGTGGCGCCGTACTTGGCCGTAAACAGACTGAGCCCCAGGCTGACCGTGTACTTAGATGTGCTGTTGATGTAGATCAGTGGGCCGAGAAAGTCGTTCCAGGCGAACTGGAACCGAAAGATAGCGGCGGTCGCCAGCACAGGTACGGATAGCGGCAGGAGGATCTGCCGGTAGAGGCCGAAGTAGCCGCAGCCATCAATGCGAGCCGCCTCGAAGACGTCCGAAGGGATACTCATGAAGAACTGGCGGAACAGGAAGATGAAGAATGGACCACCGCCAAACCACTCCGGCACCCAAAGCGGGAAGAAGGTGTTGATCCAGTGCAGTTGCCGGAAGAGAATGTACTGCGGGATGACCGTCACAGTGTAAGGCAGCATGAGGGTGGACAACACGAGGATGAAGAGGACATTCTTGTCGGGAGCGGAGAGCCGAGCGAAGGCGTAGCCAGCCAGTGAAGCGGCCAGCAGCGTCCCCAACGCCGACATAAAGCCAATGAAGAGGGTATTGAGAAAGAAGCGGGCAAAGGGCATGAAAGTGAAACCACGGATATAGTTTGAGAACTGGACAGGGTGAGGAAGGAGTGCCGGCGGAAATGTCGTCACTTCGGACATCGGCTCGAGGCTGGCAGCAAGCATCCAGATGATGGGAGCCATGATCACTAGCGCTCCGGCTGCGAGCGCAATGAGCCTCAGACTGACCGCTAGAGAGCGGAGTTGCGTGCGTCGCAGCCATTTCGCCCGGCTCGGTCGAGCGAGCTTTTCTCCGCTGAGCGTCTGTAGCATGCTCTCTCCTTCCTTTGTGATGAGGCGGCTACCGTTCGTAGTTCACCCAACTGCCTGAGCTCCGGAATAAGAGGAGCGTGCAGGCTAGGATGATAAGAAACAGAATCCAGGCTTGCGCCGAAGCGAGGCCCATCTTGAAGAACTGAAACGCGTTTTGATACAGGTAGAGATTGTAGAAGTACGAGGCATAGTTAGGCCCGCCCTGGGTCAACACGTACACCTGAGAGAAGACCTGGAATGACCCGATAAGCCCCAGGATCAAAGTGAAAAAGATGGCGGGAGTGAGCAAAGGAATTGTGATAGAGATAAAGCGCCGTACGGTGCCGGCACCATCGATAGCGGCGGCATCGTAGTACTCCTCAGGAATGCCCTGCATCGCAGCGAGATAGATGATCATGTTCCCGCCGAAACCCCAGAGACTCATGAGGACGATAGCTGGAATCACCCAGGTTTGGGATGTTAGCCAGGCTGGACCCTGAATGTGCAATGCCCAAAACAGGACAAAGTTGATGAGCCCGAACTGTGGATTGAGCAACCACGTCCAGAGCAAGGCAGCAGCAACCGGTGGAACGAGAGTAGGGAGGTAGTAAATCGTCCGGAGCATACGCATTCCTGGGACACGTGCATTGAGGAATGTCGCGATAAGTAGTCCTAGCACGAGCGACAACGGCAGAGCAAGAACGGTGTAGTGAAGAGTGACTCCGAGTGACTTCCAAAACAGCCGGCTGTGAAAGAGCTGCGCGTAATTTGCCAAGCCTATCCACTTTGGCGGGTTGAGTACATTGTATTTGGTGAAGCTAAAGTAGAGCGATGCGAGGATCGGATAAGCCACGAAGACGGCGAAGCCGATGATCCAAGGAAGCACGAACAGGTGGAAGTACCAGATTTCCTGGCGTTTCAGAGAACCCGGCCGGCCTGGCTTGCGAGCGGCGAGGATCGAGATCGTCATGGCGCACATCTCCTCTGAGGGTGGGCCTACCCGTTGGCATGGCACCGAGGTGTGATTCGGCAGGCCTAGCTCAACAGGTCCTGAGAAGCACTGTCGAACTAGGCGTTTCGATTCTGGTCTAAATCCTTCCACGGGGCCTGTTGCGAAAGGCGGGGCCCTCACCCCGGCTCACCAAGGCTCGCCACCCCTCCCCCAAGCTTGGGGGAGGGGCAGGGGGTGAGGGTCTCCTTCGCAACGCCATTCTGGTTTGATTTAGTAGATACTATAGTAGACTAGCAGAAGCGGATCAGCGTTCAGAGGCAGTACTGGCGATTCGTCCTTCCCTTCGAAGCTCGTCATTTGGGTCTTGACCAGGGGGGATCACACGCGATGTGCCTGTTCCATGCCTTAGTGGTCGATCGTGCGTGTCTATGCGGATGAGCGTTGGCACAGTTCAAGGTGGTACGACAGTAACGTGGCTTGGCTGAAAGGAGACAGGCATGATTGGCACCTGGCACAGACGGCGTCTCTGGCAAACCCTGACTGGGATGATTGTGCTGACGATGATGCTCAGCGCCTGCGGCACCCAGGGAACGGCGACCGCGACGCACGCATCATCCGCGTCCGCAAAGCAAGCTGCGGCAAGCACTGCGACATCCACGACCGGGGCTGTCGCGGCAGGGCAGAAGAAGCTCGTCTGGCTTTTGCCGACAGACCCGCTTCTGGACCCGTGGGCAACCAAGACGGCGATACCGCTGTTCGAGAAGTCCCATCCCAATGTGACCATTCAGGTCATCATGACGCCCCACGTCGGGCAGAAGCTACTGGCAATGGAGGCAGCCGGGACACCACCGGACATCTTCACCGACTGGGGAACGGCACAGTTCCGCCAGCTCTACAATAGTCATCAGTTGCTCAATCTCACCCCGGTGATCAATGCCAATAAGCTGAACCTTTCGGCGGTGTTGCCCTCCGTGCTGTCGCACTACGTAGAGAACGGCAACACCTACGGGATTCCCTGGCTGGCAAACCCGATAACGATCGGCTACAACGCGAGCTTGTTCGGACAGTATCACGTAGCGCTTCCTCCCGACGCGTGGTCTGATACCTCCTGGACGACGGACCTGCTGCTCCAAGATGCTGCAAAGCTAACCCACAACCGTGCCAACGCGCCCGAAACGATCTGGGGCGTGCAATGGGCTGGCATACGCGATCTGCCGTGGCTCTGGGGGGCTGACTACTACAACTCCCAAGGTGGGCCTTTTAGCTCGCCGGCTTATACAACCGGAAAGATCACCTATCTTGGCATGTCGAATCCGAAGGTGGTCGCGGCGATCCAATGGTACGTTGACTTGATCTACAAGGACAGAGTGAACCCGCCGCCGTCGGATCTAGCGGCACTGAGCACCCTGGGCGCCTCAATCAGCAGCGGGCGTGTGGCCATGGAGGTGCTTCCGGCAAATGCGGTCGTTCGTACAGCAATGACCGATAAGTTCAAGTTCAAGTGGGGGATTGCGCCCCTGCCCTATGGCCCAGGGAAGTCTGATCAATCGTCGGTCAACGAGAATGCCTGGCTGGTGAGTGCGAAGACGAAGCACCCGAAGGCGGCAACAGAGTTCACCGTCTTCCTTGCCACTCTTCCCGGCAAGGAGTCGCCAGCGGTGTACGGCTTCTTGGGCCCGACGAAGAGCTCGTTCGAGACGTGGGCCAAGGAGGCGCGATCGCTTCCCAACTTTGACATGCCGCCAGGCGCGCTGACCAAGGTGGTGTGGGATGAGATGAAGAAGCCTCTCATCTACAATCCTGCCGATGCGTTCGACCACATCGCTGAAATGAATACAGCCTGGACTCAGTTGATGGCCCCGGTGTTCAATAATAAGGAAGGTGTGCTCGCTGGCCTCGAGAAAGTTCAGGCCAAGTATGCCCAGATTGCAGGATGTGGCGCCTGCAGGGGATGAAGTGATCGGCGGTGCTCCCAGGAACGGGCCGCCCGGCCAAGCAAGCGCCCGCTGGCGGATCTGATGACCGGTGGACTGGCGGGCGAGTGAGCTACGCTGTAGCTGATGGTCCGCCGGCCTGCTGCTCCCTGAGCACCCATGCCGCTGGCAGGAGCGGCTCAACGTCGCTCGCGCCGCGCTATTGTGTAGAAAGTGAGAGCGCACAACACCGTTCCTGGAGGAGCAAAGATAGCAATGGATGCGATGCAACACGAGGCCGGCGACGGGCAGAACGGGTCCTTGATCCGCCAGGAAACCCAGCTGGGCGATCTCCTGCGTGCGAGTAGCGCTCTTCACAGCCACCTGTGCCCCAGGCAGGTCCTGGGCGTACGGATGGGTCTCTACGCTGGCGAGCTCCTCAACCTGTCGTTACCTAGGGCAGACAAGCAACTCTTGACGATTACCGAGACAGACGGTTGTGCTGCCGACGGCTTGTCGGTGGCTACCGGCTGCTGGGTCGGTCGGAGAACGCTCCGCATAGAGGACTATGGGAAAGTAGCAGCGACATTTGTTGATACGCTGACGGAGCAGGCAGTTCGCATTGTACCGCGTCCGGAGATACGCGATCTGGCCTCTTCCTTTGCCCCGGAGGCGCCTGGCCGTTGGAAAGCCCAACTCCTCGGGTATCAGCGTATGCCGGCTCACCTGCTCTTCCAGTGGTCGCACGTGCGGTTGCTGACTTCTGTTCACGCAATCGTGAGCAAGCCGGGGCGTCGAGTGACGTGTGTTCGCTGTCGCGAAGAGATCCTCAATGATCGCGAGGTGATCGTCGATGGGCGAACTCTCTGCCGTCCCTGCTCCGGCCTTGCGTACTACACCATTGAGTCCGCGGAGGAGAGTTGCGGTGAGCCGCACTCTTGACCGGAACGGCGCCGGGTTGGGCCTCTGCGCGGAATCAGCAAACGTGATGTGGGTGTATTCCTCATCATCTACGTATACGTAGCAGCTCCAGAGGGCGACGCCGGTTGCGCTATTCGTGATGCTCCGTTTCTGTGCTCTTCGACAACGTCAGTACTCGAGGCAATAGCTACTCCCGCGTCTTGATCGCGGATAACTTCGATGAGGTCACGTGCAGCTGGAGAGAGCGTCCGGCCCTGCAAGGTAACGATTCGGAATGTGCGCCGCAAATCGACACCAGCGATCTCAGCGGCGGCCAGGCGTCCACTGGCGACCGCGTGCTCCACGACTAGCTCAGAGAGGATTGCAAGGCCGAGTCCTGCTTGAACGGCACGAGCTACCCCTTCTCCGCTGGGAAGCGATGTGGCCGACCGTACTATGAGCCCTGCTCGTGCCAGCTTCTGCTCCGCGAGCGCTCTCGTCCCTGATCCCTGCTCCCGCCAGACGAATGGCTCTCCCTCCAGCTCCTGAGGGTGGACTTGCGCCCGTCCCGCGAGACGGTGGCTGGGAGACATGACGAGGAGCAAGCAGTCATTTTGATAGGGGATCGCATCGAAGTCATCATCGTCGAGTGGACCTTCGACTAGGGCCAGATCAAGCCTTCCGTGCCGGACTCTGGCGGCAGTGATCGCCGTGTTCGCGACCGCGACGTGAACCCGGATCGCTGGGCAGCGGCGGGCAAAGCGGGCTAACAAAGCGGGCAGGGTATAGGTGCCGATGGTGAGCGTCGCCCCGAGGTAGAGCTCGCCGGTCCGGGCGGCTGCGAACTCGCCCATCTCGCGCTCGAGAGCGGCAGCTCCAGAGAGCAGTGCTTCAGCACGTGCTGCCAGGAACTGGCCAGCATTGGTCAAGATGGTACGGCGGCCCACAACGTCGACGAGAGTCACGCCGAGCAGGCGCTCGAGTGCACGGACCTGCTGTGTCACTGCTGGCTGGGTGACGCTAAGCTGGCGTGCTGCCCGCGTAAAGCTGCCCGACGATGCCAGGCTGTTGAAGGCCTGGAGCTGCGCAAGCGTGATGTTGGGCATCGAGCGTCTCCCATAAGAGAATATTTGCACCTATCGAAAGAATAGCTACTTTGACTAATATACCCAAGCGTCTTACCGTGAGAACACGTGGCTATGTGGGCTCGCGGTGGGAGAGGCCGGCCGGGTTGGTGGTTGGGGCGAGCCGTGAAGAGCGGTCATCACGCGTTCAGGCGCGTGCACGATGGGAGGCCGGCTAGAGGAGTTCTGTATCCCCGGTAGTGGCTACGTAGCCAGTGCTCCGTAGCAGTCTACAAATCCGGACACGGCAGACGTGGCAGGAGACGGTGGAAAGGAAGAGGCATGCGCTATGGCTTCGTCATCGACCAGCGACGCTGTATCGGTTGTCACGCTTGCACCGTAGCGTGCAAGTCAGAGAACGACGTCCCCTTAGGAGTCTTCCGCACGTGGGTAAAGTACGTCGAGAAAGGCCGCTACCCCAATACGCGCCGGCACTTTCTCGTCCAGCGTTGCAATCACTGTGACAACGCTCCCTGTGTCAAGATCTGCCCAACCAAAGCGCTCTTCAAGCGTCCAGATGGGATCATCGATTTTGATAACCGTCGGTGCATTGGTTGCAAGTCGTGCATGGAAGCCTGCCCTTACGATGCCCTCTACATCGACCCGGTGACGGATACGGCGGCGAAGTGCAACTATTGTGCGCACCGGACCGAAATTGGGCTGCAGCCAGCTTGTGTGCTTGTCTGCCCGGAAGAGGCGATTATCGCCGGAGACATCGATGATTCCACGTCGCGCATTTCCCAGCTCCTGGGGAGGGAAGACGTGCGGGTGCGCAGGCCCGACCAGGGGACACAACCCAAGCTCTGGTACATCGGTGCCGAGGAGAGCGCGATCACTCCTGAAACGTACGTTGACCCGCAAGGAGGCATGTGGTCCCAGCATCACGAGGAGCCGGTCGAGTCGCTGATTGCGATGGCCCGCAACCGGTCATCAGCCGTACCGCAGACAGCACACGTAACTGCTGCGGACGCGGCGGCCCCAGGTGGATTGCTTCCTGCCGCAAGCGTCGCAGCGAGTATTCTCGCCGGTGCGGCCACCGGCCAGGTCGACTACAACGTCGCGCACGAGCAGCCGTGGGGCCGGCTGGTGTCGCTCTACCTCTGGACCAAGTCCATCAGTGCCGGATCATTCCTCCTGGCCACACTGGCGCTGGGCTTCAGCCTGACTACCGGGCGCAGTACGTTTGGTATCCTTGCCCCCATACTCTCTTTACTCTTCTTGCTCGTCACGACGGCGCTATTAGTTGGTGACCTACGACACCCTGAGCGCTTCCTGTACATTCTGGTCAAGCCCAATTTGACTTCCTGGCTGGTCAAAGGCGCCTATGTCTTGATCCTATTCGGCGGACTCGTCACGGTGTGGCTGGCCGCGTCCCTGTTGCGCCTGGATACTGTCACCCAGGCACTGATCTGGCCAGCCGCCCTCTTCGCCCTTGCCGCAGCTGGCTACAGCGCCTTCCTGTTTGGCCAGGCCGAGGGTCGTGACTTCTGGCAGAGCCCTCTGCTCCTGCCCCATCTCCTGGTGCAGGCCTTCGTGGCGGGCGCTGCCATGCTGTCCCTCGCTGCTGCTGCAACGGGTGCCCCAATGGCAACGTGGCATCTGCTGGTGGGCACGCTCCTGCTTGGATTGACTGTGCACGTGCTCTTACTCCTTGGTGAGCTGGCCGTTCCACACAGTAACGCCCACGTACGACTTGCCGCAGAGCAACTCGTCCACGGCGGACTGCGCCGGCCCTTCTGGGGCTTGACGGTGATCGTCGGCATCGTGCTTGCAGGGATCTTTGGCGCGCTCGCGCTTGCCGGCGCTGCGACGCCGGTGCTCGGCGTGCTCGCCGGCATCTGCGCCCTGGTTGGACTCCTGATCTACGAGGATGTTTGGATCACCGCAGGGCAGTCCGTACCACTCAGTTAGAGGAGCGATGAATTCGTGAGCGTTAGACTGACGCATCTCTTCAAGGTAGCTGGTAATGCGGGGGCACTCATTGCGCCGCCGGCACCCGTACAGGCTACTGGATCGGCGTTACCCGCTACCCGGCCTAATCAGCGGCCGAGTGTGACCCCACTACCGAAAGGGCACAAGAACAACGGCGAGCTTTGCCCCGCACCACCAAGCGATCGTTGGGACGACTGGGTTGAGTATGATGCGCGCGCCTGGCCGGAGAAGGTCGAGCGTCGCTATACGCTCGTTCCGACGACGTGTTTCAACTGCGAATCGGCGTGCGGCCTCGTGGCTTACGTTGATCGAGCTA
>JAMCTA010000020.1:11507-19059 GCA_023381895.1 Chloroflexota bacterium | reverse complement strand
TGAAGGGGATCACGTGCTGGTGGTGGTGGAGCGGCCGGGAGTACCGGCAGAGGGGATCACCCTCGAGGTGAAGGATGACATCTTGAGCCTGAGCGCGGTAGGCGAACATCGCAAGTACGCCAAAGAGATCCTGCTACCGGCGATGGTTGCGCCGGAGAGTCTTACCCAGAGCTATCAGAGTGGCATCCTTGAGGTGCACCTGAAGAAAGATGTTGCACGGTAATGCGTAGCCTCGACTCCTCATCTGAGTCTGAACTACTGCACCGTTGCAGCCGGACGGTTCCGATTACCGGAACTGTCACCCCACTATGAGGTAACGCGGAAAGTTACACAGCACATCGCTAGGGTTGCGCAGGAACGCTATGCCGGACAGACCTCCGCCTATGGACCGTCGAGGAAGGACTGAGCCAGATCCAGCATCAGACTCCCCTGGTAATGCTGGCGAACGGGAGCCGGCTGTTTCAAGACAGCTAACGTTGCGTGTCGCTGAGGCGCTGTCCAAGGATGTCGGCCGCGGCATCGCACGGCTGGACCCAGCCGACATTGAGCGTCTCGGCTGCAACATCGGCGACGTGGTGGAGGTGGTCGGCAAGCGCCAGACAGTGGCGAGGCTGATGCCCGCCTATGCCGCCGAACGGGGCAAAGGTCTAGTGCAGGTAGACGGCATACTACGTGAGAATGCTCACACCAGCCTGGATGAGCGCGTCCAAGTGCGCAAGGTCACCCACCAGCCGGCGCGCACCGTCACGCTCGCCCCCGACATTGACAAACAGCCGCCCCTGCGCACCCAGGATACTCGCTATCTGGGCCGCCTCTTGGAAGGCATGTCACTGCTGGCAGGCGATCGCGTGCGCATCAACCTCTTTGGCAACCGTCCGCTCCATTTCACTGTGATGGACACTTCGCCCCGCAGTGTTGTCCTGATCGACAGCGCAACTACGATCCACATCAAGGGCGAAGCAGGGCTGGAGCGGCGGGACCCGGCTATCTCGTACGAGGACATCGGTGGGCTCGGCAAGGAGACGGCGCGCATCCGGGAGGTGATCGAGCTCCCACTCCGCTACCCTGAGGTGTTCAGCTGGTTGGGGATCGATCCGCCCAAAGGCGTGCTCCTCTACGGGCCGCCCGGAACCGGGAAAACGCTCATTGCCCGCGCGGTAGCCTACGAGACGGCAGCCCACTTCATCCACATCGCCGGCCCGGAACTGATCCACAAGTTCTACGGCGAGTCAGAGGCCCATTTGCGCAGTATCTTCCAAGACGCCGAGCAGCACGCTCCGAGCATCATCTTCCTCGACGAGATCGATGCGATCGCCCCCAAGCGTGAAGGCGTCCAGGGCGAGGTCGAGAAGCGTGTGGTGGCGCAGCTGCTGGCCGTGATGGATGGTCTCAAGACGCGCGGGCAGGTCATCGTGATCGGGGCAACGAACATCCCCAATGCCATAGACCCGGCACTGCGCCGGCCCGGCCGCTTTGATCGGGAGATCGTCATCCCTATCCCGGACAAGGTAGGCCGGTTGGAAATCCTGCAGATTCATACGCGGGGTATGCCGCTACACGAGAACGTGGACCTGGAGCACCTGGCGGCGAGAACGCACGGCTTCGTTGGCGCCGACCTCGCAGCGCTCTGCCGCGAGGCGGCTATGAGCTGCCTGCGCCAGGCTCTCCCCTCCATCGACCTCGCGACCCCCGAATTACCCCATGAGGAGCTACTCCGACTGGAGGTCTCGATGGACCACTTCCTGGAAGCCTTGAACGAGATCGAACCCTCGGCTATCCGTGAGGTCTTCACCGAGGTGCCGGACGTGCAATGGGCCGATGTGGGCGGCCTAGAAGACCTCAAGCGGCTCATGCGCGAGACAATCGAGTGGCCCTTGCAATACGGCAGCCGCTTCACGTACTCCGGGACGAGCGCGCCCAAGGGCGTGCTGCTCAGCGGCGCTCACAGGCACCGGGAAGACGCTGCTGGCTAAGGCGGCAGCGTCGGAGAGCAAGGTCAACTTCATCTCCATCAAAGGACCGGAACTCCTCTCCAAGTGGGTTGGTGAGTCAGAGAAAGGCGTACGCGAGATCTTCAAGAAAGCGCGACAGACGGCGCCGTGCATCATTTTCTTCGACGAGATCGATGCTCTGGTGCCAATGCGGGGCTCTGCTGGTGCCGAGTCGCACGTGGGCGAACGCCTAGTGAGCCAGTTTCTCACCGAGATGGATGGTATCGAGGAACTGCGCGGCGTCGTGGTGATTGGGGCAACCAACCGGCCCGACCTCCTTGATCCGGCCCTACTCCGGCCGGGGCGCTTCGAAGTGCAGATCGAGCTGCTGCCGCCTGATCTGGCTGCCCGCCGGGCCATCTTCGAGGTGCATACGCGCAACCGTCCGCTTGGGCCGGACGTGGACCTGTCTGAGCTGGCTGAGCGCACCGATGGCCTAGTAGGCGCAGACTTGGAAGCGCTCTGCCGTCAGGCAGCGATGGCCGCTATCCGCGAATCCGTGGCACGGGAGCCTGGCGCCGACTTCGCGCCATTCAAGATCGAGGCGCGCCATTTCGCGGCAGCGCTGGCCGGATTGCGGGGAGGCTGAGCCATGCCACAGGTCAACGAATGTGCTGAGGTGCAGAGGGGGAATGACGTGAAAGGCGTCTACCTGTACGCCATCCTGGCGGGGGAGTGCCGCCGGGAACTGGGACGGCTGGGCCTGCCCGGTGGCTGGGCGCGGGTATTTACGCGTCCCGCTCATGGGTTCTCCGCCGTCGTAAGCGAGTACCAGGGCCCCGACATTACTGGCCTAGCCGCGGAGCATCTGTTGCGCTACCTGCGCATCCACCAGAGCGTCATCGAGCGTGCTATGACAGAGCAGCCGGTTCTACCGGTGAAGTTCGGTACCGTCTTGACTGCGCAGCGCGAGATCCAGGAGGCCTTGGCGCGCTGGCACATCCGCCTGGCGTCCGCCCTCGAGCAGCTGGCCGGCGCGGTGGAGATTGAGGTTGCCGCCACCTGGGACTTGAAGACGGTCTTCGCCGAATTGGCCCGTGCGCCGGAGATAGCGGCTCTGGCAGCGACGATAGCCGGACAGGCTGCGGAGGAGGCCACGGCCACGCGTGTCAAGGTGGGCCGTCTGGTCAAGGAGGCCCTGGATGCGCGGCGCGAGAGCGTCTATCGCACGGCCTTGAGCGAACTGGATTCCTCCTACCGCACTGCGCAGCCGAACCCGCTGACCTCCGACGAGCTGGTTATGAACGTGGGGTTTCTCGTCGAGCCGCTCCGCCTCAATGAATTCTACGCTGGAATTGACCGGCTAGATGCTTCGTTCGCTGGTCGCCTGACATTCCGCTGTATCGGGCCGCTCCCACCCTATAGCTTCGCCACGGTGGAGTTTGTCCGGTCCAGTGCCCAGGAGATTGAGGCAGCCCGGAGAATGCTGGAGCTGGCGGAGCGGGCCTCCGAAGTTGAGGTCGATGCCAACTACCGTCGCCTGGCCGCCCGCTGGCATCCCGATCACAACCTGGGGGACGCCACCGCCGCCGGGCGTTTTGCCGCCCTGGCATCCAGTCGTAAGCACTTGCTGACCTACCTGCGAGCGTGTCGCGGTGCGGATGGGCTTGGGGGAGCAGAGCAGCAGTTCGATCTGGCGCAACCGGCGGTGGATACGGCGCTCGAACTGGTCATCCGGCGTGCCGGCGCCGGTCCAGCACCCGGCGGAGAGGGGAAGGTGGACAGTGAGCACGCTGCCGTCGCCCTCTAACGGGCGCACTTACGTCTACTGCGTGGTGCGCAGCGACGCTTTCGCGGCGGGGAGGGCAGCCTTCTCTGCCAGGGCGATCGGCGATCAGGACAGTTGCGTCTACCTGGTCACCTTCCAGGACCTGGCCGCCGTGGTCTCCGACTCGGCGCAGAACGGCTACCGAGTGAGCCGGGCCAATACCATGGCGCACGAACTGGTCGTCGAGGAAGCGATGACCAGTTCCGACGTTCTCCCAGTCCGCTTCGGCACCGTGGCCAAGAGTACAAAAGAAGTGCAAGAGTCGCTGCTCCAGCGGCGGTACGGCCGGCTCCAAGGTCTCTTCCAGTATGTCCACGGGCGATCGGAACTGGGGCTCAAGGTCTTCTGGCAGCGAGAACAGCTCTTCCGAGAGATCGTAGAGGAGGATAGCGAGATACGTTCTCTTCGAGACCGCCTCGCCGATCAGCCGGTGGAGAAGACGCACTACGAGCGAATCAAACTCGGGCAACTGACCGAGGCGGTGGCTCTGCGCAAGCGCGACCAGGAAGCGCAGGCCATCTTGAGCCATTTCCAGCCGTTGTGCGCAGACGTCAAGGTGAACAAGAATCTGACCGACATGATGGTCCTCAACGCCGCCTTTCTGGTGGCGAAGAGCGATGAGGCAGCCTTCGATGCCGCCGTCAATGCACTGGACGTGGCGCAGAAGGATCGCCTGTTGCTCAAGTACGTCGGGCCGGCGCCCCCTTACAACTTCGTGAACCTCACGATTCAGTGGGACAAGGAGTAAGTCGTGGGCCTGTTCACCAATCTCCTGCTACTCCCGTTCAGCGCCCCTACCAAAGGCCTGCTGTTCGTCTTCGATCAGATCAAGGAGCGGGTGAACACCGAGATCAGTGACCCTGGGAAGGTGGAAGAGGAGTTGACTATCCTCAGCCTTCGCCTCGATATGGGCGAGATCACGAACGAGGAGTACGACGCCCAAGAAGCCGCCCTCCTCGACCGCCTGAATGCTATCCACGAGTACCTGCAAAGGTCAGGCGAGTCAACCTACCCGCCGGAGGAAGCCAGGTGAAGGGCATAGGCGGCTCACCCCAGGGCGTCTCAGAGCCAGCGCATCCGGTGAAGCTGGATGGAGATCTTCCTCACAATCTTCAGGCCGCGTCTTCTCCATCCTCAAAGCCGGGCGCGGCCCCGTGGCCCACCGGCAGCATCTGGCATCTCTACGGCGTGACACGCTGCTGCCCCCAAGAATCTGCGCGGGTGCTGGATGAGCTGGGAAGCGACGCCCCAGCACCGGTCTGGTTGCTGCCGTGTGGAAACCTGGGGGCAGTAGCCCGACCTCTGGCGCCAAGCGAGTTTGCTGCCGAGGCCATTGGGGAGCAATCGCGAGATGCCGGCTGGTTGGAGGCCCTAGTACGCGGACACGAACGCGTACTGGAGGCAGTGCATCAGGAGCGCGGCATCCTGCCGGCCAAACTCGGCTGCGTCTATTCCAGTGTGGCCACCCTTGAAGTGATGTTGGAGCACGATCGCTCGCAGCTCCTGACCCAGCTCGAACGGGTCGAAGGGTGCGACGAGTGGGACGTGCGAGTGCTCGTTGAACGGGCGGTCTCGCGGCAGCAGGCCGGCCAGGAAGACCAAACAGCGCGACGCTTACAGGAGGAGTTGACCAGCGCCAAGCCGGGTCGCAGCTACTTCCTGCAGCAGAAGTTGAAGGAGACGCTGGCTGCCGCAACCGAGCGGCGGCTGCACGAGCTGGCTGAGGCGAGCTGGGAGAGACTGCGCCCTTGGGCGGTCACCGCCCAACGCCTGCCACGGCGGCGTGGCGTACAGCCGGCCAGTCACGAGACTCAGGTGTTACATGCTGTCTTTCTGGTGCACCGGACAACCCGAGATACCTTTGTCGCCGCGCTCTATGAATTCGCGGCATCGCAGCCGGGGTTGCGCGCCGAGTACAGCGGGCCCTGGCCACCATTCAACTTCACTACGGTGGAGGAGGCGGCCTCATGAACGATGTTTCGCCCGAGATCCAGGATGTCACGCTCCTTGAAATTCTCGACCGTCTACTGAACTGCGGCGTGGTCCTCTCCGGTGACATCACTATTTCAGTGGCTGATGTGGACCTGATCTTCTTGGGCCTCAGAGTGCTGCTCACCTCGGTCGAACGAGCCGAGCGGATGCGCTGGGGCGGCAGGGCCGCGAGCGGCCAGATGCCTAGGGAGGTCATCGTCGGTGACTAGTGGCTGCTACGCCTATGCCATCTTGTCCAGCCGCCATGCCCTCCCAGCACCCTTGCGCGGTCTCGCCGGGGCCGAGATCTTCCCGGTCTATTACCGCGAACTCGTGGCCGCCGTCAGTACCATCGAGCCAGCAGCGCTCGACCCAACGCCTGCGGCACTCCTCCAGCACGAGGCAGCGGTCGAGACCATACGTTGCACGGCCCCCGCGTTGCCCGTGCGCTTCGGCACCATCCTCGCGGACCGAGAGGCAGTCGTTTGCGCCCTGGCCGGGCGCTATGACGTGCTCACAGAAGATCTGCGCCGCCTAGGCAGCGCGGTCGAATTCGGCTTAGCGGTGCTCTGGCCGGTGGATAGCCGTCCGGACGTGGGCAGCAGCACCTCAGGAGGCACAACGTTGCTGCCCGGGGTCGCTCCATGTGAGGCAGGGCTCACGGACGCCGTAACCAGCGACCCGCTGGCTGCAAGTGCTGGCTCTTCAACACCCGGCACCCGATACCTGCTGACCCGCCTGACCGAGGAGCAGCAGCAAACGCGATGGCGGGCGAAGGCCAGCAACATTGCCCACACCCTGGATGACTACCTCTGCCCGCCCGCCCGAGATTCGCGCTCGATGCTGTTACCGACCGGCGGCCTAGCGGTGCGCACCATCTACCTGCTTGACGCCGAGCAGGTAGATGCCTTCCGAGGGGCATTCGAGCGGCTGCGGCGCGCACACGCCGATCTGCGCCTGTTGCTGAGCGGCCCTTGGGCGCCCTATAGCTTCGTCACGGTCCGCAATCGATCGGCGGCACTCAACACGCTGATAGACGACATCGGTGAGGACAGCGTAAGGAGAAACCAATGAGCAATTCCCAGCTTGAACAGATGTCCGGAGCGGCCCTCGTCCGCTCATTACTATTACGTACGGCCGAAGCTTGGCAGGCCAGGGGCCAGACTCATCAGGCTATCGAGGCCTATAGCCGGCTGCTGATCCAGTACCCCGGTAGCGCTGAGGCGGCGCCGGCGCGTACCCGGCTGCTCGGCCTAGCCCGGGACTTTGAGCAGAAAGGATGCTTTCATCTGGCCCTGGGCTTGTACGAAAAACTGGAGAAACTAGGATGAACGGCTCAGCAGCGGTCCCCGCTCATCTCGAAGACCGGCTGGTCGGGGACCTGGCGGCGGCCGCGGACTATGCTCAGGAACTAGCGCAGCTCGGCAAGGCCTTGCCGCGCCGGATAAACGCTGATCGAGATAAGCTCGACCAAGGGCTGGCGAAGCTTGTCCTGACTCTTATCGAGCTCATCCGGAAACTACTGGAGAAGCAGGCCATCCGCCGCATCGAGGCGGGCTCACTCACCGAGGTCCAGATCGAGCAGCTGGGCGAGACTTTTCTAAAGCTCAACGCGAAGATGGAGGAGCTGAAGACGGCTTTTGGCCTTGAAGACGAGGATCTGAACATTAATCTGGGACCACTCGGCGACCTGATGTAGGCACGAGCTACCAGTCCGAACGGGAAGAGACGCAAGCATGGAAAACGGACACGAGCGGCACGTGGTGAGTTCGTTGCAGACGACCAATCTTGCCGACATCCTGGAGCGCGTGCTGGACAAAGG
>JAMCTA010000020.1:0-11497 GCA_023381895.1 Chloroflexota bacterium | reverse complement strand
CGTCGCATCAGTGGATAAGGCCAAAGAGATGGGCATCGACTGGTGGGAAACAGACCCCGCCCTTTCCTCACGCGCCAGGAAGCTAGAAGAGGATCACAAGAACCTGCAGGAGCGTCTGGAGCGGCTCGAGATACAGTTGCCAGCCGTGACGCCGGCAGACGGGAAGCCCTGAGCATCGTTTCTCTGTCGAGAGGAAGGAGGTGCCACCACGATCGAAGTACTCATTGCCGACGATCAAGCCATCGCGCGGGAAGGGCTGCGTGCAGTGCTCGCGCGGGCCAGAGGAATCAATGTCGTTGCTACGGCAGAGAGTGGCAAGGAGGCGGTGGAGTTGATCCGCCGGCTGCGTCCGCACGTGGTACTGATGGATGTGGGCATAGCCGGTATGGGTGGGCTGGAGGCGCTGCGCCGCCTAGCGAAAGATGAGACGAACAGTCGGGTTAGCATCCTCAGCACCTACGATGACGAAGAGCATCTGCAGGAGGCGATGGCCGCCGGCGCAACTGACTACATCCGCAAGAGCGCGACTGCCACACAGATCTGTGATGCCATCCGGCGGGTAGCGGCCGGGGGCAAAGCAGTGGGCCTGAGTGCAAGGACGCTACACCGCCTCACCGCCGGGCGGAGCGCCCCGACGCCTGAGCAGCTCACCGTTCGTGAGCGGGAGGTAGCGCGCTATCTGGTGGAGGGGATGACCAATCAAGAAATCAGTCAGGAGCTGCACATCAGCCGCGAAACAGTCAAGTCGCACGTCGCCAGAATTATGGCGAAGCTCGACGCCAGCGACCGCACACTAGCCGCCGTGCGGGCAATGCAACTTGGCATTATAGACACACCGTCCGGGCAGCGCCAAGGCTGGAGGCTGTCAGTGCCTGATTCGGGGCATCGCCGGTCGCACGAGGCTGGAGCCTAGAGTGGTTTACCGAACTGGTCCGGCAGATGGACGTGGCGCCGCGCCAGCCGTCCATCTCATGGGACAATGGCCGGGTGATCACGCAGCGCACGCTCATCTCTGTGCCCGTCACCCACAGCCAGGGTGACCAGGGTAGCCTGGGTAGCAACGTGCCCTCGCCAGAGGTTCCACACCCGCGCCCGGAGGCGTGGTGGGATGAGGTCCAACAGCAGGTTCGGATACTCGCGCTGGATTGGCCGCACGTCAAGGTGTATCAGGACGGACTGCCAGACGTTGATCCGGCCATCGTCCGGAAAATCCTTGCCGAAGTCGCCAGCCCAAACTATCAACTCCTCCGCTGGCTCATTGCCCAGGGAGCTGAGGCCATGGGCACCGAATCCCCGGACCTGCTCAAGGAGGAGTATCGCCTACTCCAGGCGGTGGTGACTCAGGATGACCCCGTAGCCAAGCTCCAGGCCCGGCGCCGCTATGCACAGCGCGCCGACGCTATCCTGATCGAGCGTGACCGCTACATCGCCTGGCGGATTGCCAGCACCCTGCCGCCTGCCAGCACCGGACTCCTCTTCATCGGGCAAGCGCATCGCGTGGAGCGGGAATTGCCACCCGACATCAAGGTGCAGCGACTGCTCATCAACCGCTAGGCTGGATCGGTGACGGTATGCCAACGCCCTGATCCTGCACCATCAATGTAGCCCATTTTCCCATCACACTCTATCGCGGGCCAGCTCCACTGGATTTGTCTGCCTGCAGGGCTGGGTCTAGGAGCGCTGTCTGGGCGCCGTGTCACCAGCCACGATGGATCGGTGCAGCGCTTCCGTCTCCGCTGCCGGCACGAGCCCGAGTTCTCGCTGGAGCGCGTCGCGGCACTCCCGATACTGACGCAGCGCCTCATCACGGCGGCGGTCGCGGAGAAGCAACTGCATCACCAGACGGTGCAGGTCTTCTAATGTGCTGTCAATGCGCAGGGCGTGCCGGCAGCACTCGATGGCTGCCGTGACGTCGTTACGGTGAAGGTAGAGCGCTGCCAGCCGGCGCACTGCGCTGAGGAAGCTCTCTTGCAAGTAGCCGCGTTCCAGCGCACACCAGTCGCTATAGCGATCGTCAGCGAGAAAATCACCGCCGTAGAGGGCGATGGCCCGCTCATAGGACTTGATCGCCGCGACGGTCTGGCCAAGAGACTCCCGCCGTCCCCCTTCCTGCACCGCTTGCAGCAGTTCCTGGCTATCGAGTCGATGCGGTGAGGAGACGTCAAAGACGTAGCTATCGCCGGTAGCTTTGATGAACGCGGAGGGGTGCCCGGCTAGCGCCTCGGGCTCCAACCCGCGCCGCAAGTAGTGCACGACGACGTTGAGGAGCGCCGGGGTCGTCGTGGGATTCCCTTCGGGCCATAACAGCTCCGTGAGTTCATCGCGATGCACCGGTTTCCCGTAGCGGGTGAGCAAGATTTTGAGTAGCGTCACCGACCGCCGGCGCGCAAACTGATCGAGGGGTACGGACTGCCCATCGCGCGTGATCGCAAAGTGGCCTAGGCAGCGCAGGTGGAGGAAAGGGACTGCTACGACAACCCCGGTCACGCCGGGCTCGCGGTGAGATGACGTCTGATGTGGCGTGTTGCCGGCTACAGTGCCGGCGGCTGGGGGGGCGATCGCCGCTCCCGTGTGCAGGCGAGCGGCACACTCCTCATAGACTGCTACGCTGGCATTGTGCAGCGCCACTGCTGCCCGTCCGAGGGCTGGGTGGAGGAATGCCAAATGGCGCGCAGGCGACGAGTCGGTCCGGTGGCTGCCCAGCAACGCCACGCCGACGGGACATCCTCCCGCCAGCAGCGGCAGGCACAGGGCGGTGGGGAGCTCGCGTTCGACCGACCGGCAGGCAGGGGCGCTACTCCGCTCAGCATCTTTGGAAAGTAAGCAGCGCTGGTGCAGCAGCGCTGGACAGATTGTGCCGCGGCAGACACGCGTGAGCGCATGGAGCACCGGGGACGGCACGTCCTGCTCGCCCAGCACGTGGAGCGCGTCATGACGTTCATCGAGCAAGAGGAGCGCACCGCTCTCCATCTCCGCTACGTCAGTGAGCGTCTGGACGATCTGCCGCGCCAAGCGCCGCAGATTAGCGCCAGCATCGAGGGCGGCATCCAGTGGTTCCGTGGCAACGCGTTCCGCCGCCTGGAAGCGAGCCAGCTCGAGGATCAAGGCGATGTGCTGGGCCGCCTGCTCTACTGGCGTCAATGGTGGTGGAATGTTCACCTGATGGCGCGAGGCGACGTGTAGACTGCCGAGGAGTCCGGTGCTCCCGCGGACCGGAACGCAGAGGTAGTGATGGAAGCCCAGCCGCTGCACTGCCGTGCGCAGGTACCGATCGTCGTGGGACACGTCCAGGCTCAGCAGGAGCTCACCGCGCTGGGCTACCAGGCCGGGAAATCCGTGCCCGTAGGTGAACTGCGTTATCTGGCGGAACGCCCGGGGCGCCTCGCCGCGGTGGATCGCCAAGAACGTGCGCTCGTGGTCGGGGCTGAGGAGGAAGAGTTCCACCGCCTCCGTGCCGGTCTCGCGCAGGAGTGTGTCCAGGCGGTCGGTGATTGCCGTGAGCGACGCCTTGCCATTGAACTCGGCGCTGGCGAGGCCTTGCCAGCGCTCCTCGCTGCATTCGTAGTGGGAGAGAGACACGGTCTGCCCTCGAGTCCCGAATCAACGAACCAATCCGGGTGTAGACTACGCCGCCTGAATGGAATCTGTCAATGTAGGTAGGAATGAGGTCTGTACTTAGAGGGTCGTCCGGGTTGACACCGCCTTACCGAGAAACTACACTATTCAATAGATCAATTGAGTAGTTGAGATTTGCAGGATGTGATGGATAGCCGGGGTTTCAAGGACCGCTTGTATGCGGAGTTTGCGCTCATCGGAAAGGCGCTGGCCAGTGCACACCGCCTGGAGATCCTCGACCTCCTTGCCCAGGGTGAGCGCAGCGTCGAGGACCTCGCTCAAGAAGGTGGACTCAGCCTGGCCAACGCCTCCGCCCACCTCCAGGTGCTGCGGCGGGCGCGGCTCGTTACTGCAGAAAAGCGCGGTCTGAATGCCGTCTACCGTTTAGCAGCGCCGGAAGTTTTCCAGCTGTGGCGGACGGTGCGGGATCTTGGGAGCGCTCAACTGGCGGAGATCGACCGGCTGATCCAGACCTATCTTGCCGATCGGGCCGCGTTGGAGCCAATCGATAAGCAAGAGTTGGTGCGCCGGCTTGCAGACCACAGCGCCATCGTGATCGACGTGCGCCCGGTCATCGAGTACCGGCAGGGGCACATCGCTGGTGCTCACTCCGCGCCGGTCGAACAGATCGAGCAACTGCTGGCCAGGCTGCCCCAGGACTGCGACGTCATCGCCTACTGCCGCGGACCCTATTGCGTGCTAGCGGATGAGGCCGTGGCGGTACTCCGCCATCATGGCTTCCGCGCCCTGCGCCTCCGCGACGGATTCCCCGAGTGGCAAGCGGCAGGATATCCGATTGAGGCTCTGGCGCCAGCATCGTGAACAGCACAGATCATCTGAGCAAGTGGTGAAGTGCAGAGAGGGGGGTGGAGTGGGCTACGATGTGCTGGTCGTTGCGCCCCATCCGGACGATGCCGAGGCCCAAATGGGTGGGACGCTAGCCCATCTGAGCGACCAGGGGCAACGCATTCTGGTCGTCGATCTGACCAGCGGTGAGCCGACCGAGTTCGCCGAGCCAGGCGAGCGCGCGAAGCAGGCGGCCGAGGCGGCACGCATCCTGGGTGTCGAGCGTATCCCGCTCGGCCTGCAGGACCGGTTCTTGGCCGACACCACATCTTTGCGGCTTGAAATTGCCCGGCTCATTCGCATCCACCACCCGCGTTGGGTCTTTGGAATTGGTGATGCCTGCGTCCACCCTGACCACGCTGCCGCCGTTGGGCTGACCCGGGCAGCCGTCTTTCTGGCGCGGCTTGGCCAGTGGGACCGCGTTCCAGGCGGTGAGCATCTGGCCGGGCAGGTACCCTGGGCGGTGGACCGTCTCTTCTTCCCCCATTGCAAGATGGAGCCGGCGTGGGCAGAGTTTGCCTTCGCCGTCGACGTCAGTGCGACGTACGACCGCAAGCGCCGGGCGCTCGCGGCGTACCAGTCGATCTTTCAGGCCCAGGGCGACCGTCTCCTCGCGCTGTACGAGGCAGAGGATCAGTACTACGGGCGGCTCTTGGGCGTTACTTATGCTGAGATCTTTCGCAGTGCGGCGCCGTTGCTGGTCGACACCCCGGCGGTCTTCCGCCCCGCCATCCACGGTTGAGCGTTGGGAGGGCGGCTGGGAGTGGCGCACGCCGGCCATAAGGCTGGTGAGATGTCTATCAACGGGTCGCACCCGGCCCCGTCACCAGGGCGGCTGCGTGAGTGAGATAAGGAGGAAACGATGGGACCGATGATGGGATCCGGTCCATGGAATGCCGGCGCAGTTGCGTGGCCCTTCATGCTCCTGCCGGTGCTCCTCATGCTCGTAGTACTGGTAATTGGTCTGGTCGTGCTCTTATCCTCCCTTGACCCGGCCCGGACCGAGCGCCGCCGGCGCTCGCCCGAGGAGCTACTGCGGAACCGCTATGCCCGAGGTGAGGTCAGCCACCAGCACTATCAGGCTGCACTCGTCGATGTCCTGAAGGATCGCTACGTTCGCGGTGAGATCGGGCTTGAGGCCTATGAAGCACAACTCCACCGGCTTCTCCGAGAGGAGCATCAGGTGTCGGGGAGCGCCAGCGCTGAGCGGGTCGTGGCAATACGGCAGGAGTCCTACGATAGCACGAAGGGAGAGCACGATGAGCCCAAAGACACTCCTGATTTTTCTCGCAACGAGTCCCTACAGCGGTGAGAACGCCGATACGGCATTGCACCTTGCCGGAGCGGCCTTGGCAAAGGGGCATCGGGTGCGGTTGTTCGCCTCGGCCGATGCTGTCTACACCGGCCAGCTCGGCCAGCATCCATCTGGCGTTCCTGATATGCTGGCAGGACTGCAGGGGCTGATGGCCCGCGGACTCCAGGTCGAGTTGTGTGGCTCTTGCTTGCACTTGCGCGGGCTCGGTCGTGAGCTCCTGGTGGAAGGCGCCGCTCCCAGCTCACTCAAAGGCCTCTTCGCTGCCGTGCGGGAAGCGGATGTTTTTGTGAGCCTCGGCGGCTGAGGAGGGACGTTGTGAGTAAGAGGTTCTTGATCATCCTGCGCCGTGCGCCCTATGGGCGTCTGGACGCAGCGGAGGCGGTGCGGCATCTGAGCGGGGCCGCTGCTAATGGACTGGACGCAACAGCGCTGCTGCTTGCGGATGGCGTGTACCTTGCCAAGGTTGATCAGATGGCGTCTGCTGGATGGACCACGCTGTCGACGGCGCTGGCCCAGCTGGCCACGCAAACGGCGGGAGGAACACGAGGTCACCTGGCGGTGTACGCGTTTGGGCGTGATGTTGACGCCCGTGGTCTTCACCAAGCGGACCTCATCCCCGGTTGTCAGCTGGCTGGTGAAGCTACCGTCGCCGAGCTGTTGACCGCCGCCAGTGCCACGCTGGTGTATTGAGGAGGCAGCGATGGAACAGCGGACACATAAGATCGTGCTGGTGCGGAGCGCTCCAGGTGAGGCACTGGACGCTATGAATCTTGCGAGGTTACTCCAGAGTCATGGAGTCCAGCTTACGTTCGTTCTCATCCAAGATGCAGTGCTCTGTGCCCTGACAGACAGTACACTTCCAGCTGCCCAGGACCTGCGTGCGTTACTTGCTGGAGGCGCAAGCTGTTGCTACCTCCTCCCGGACTTGGCGATGCGTGGTTTCAGCCCGCTAGACGCCGCGGCTGGTTGTGAGCCGCTCAGTTACGAGGGCATCGTCGATGTGCTGATGACAGATGGTGCCGCGGTGACTGGAGCGTACTAGATGCCATAGGTGAGAAGTGTGTAGCGCTCAGCGCGGCTGCTGCAGAGTGCGCGGCGGCGCTGGCCTCGTGGGTGCCGGTTGGAGAGAGGAAGCGAGATGGCGAACAAGACGATCGTGATCTTGGGGGGTGGAATCGGTGGGTTGACCGCAGCGAATGCGTTGCGGCGCCGGCTTGGTCCGGCGCACCGGATCGTCCTGGTCGACAAGCAACAGCAGCATCTCTTTGCGCCGTCACTGCTCTGGCTGATGGTCGGCGCACGCCGCCGCGAGGATGTGACGAAAGACTTGCGCGCAATGGTTGAGCCGGGCGTCGAGGTGGTACAGGCCCAAGCTCACGAGCTTGACCTAGAGCGTGGTCGTGTCGTTGCGGATGGGCAGGACCTTAGCTACGACGCGCTCGTCGTCGCACTTGGCGCTGCCCTTGCCCCCGACACCCTGCCCGGCTACGTGGCTAGCGCCCACAACTTCTATGATCTGGACGGCGCAGCCGCGCTCTGGGAGACCCTACAACGCTTTGAGGGCGGGCGCGTGGCCGTCGCTGTCTCGGCGCTACCGTTCAAGTGTCCGGCGGCTCCCTATGAGGCTGCCTTGCTCATCGAAGATGTGCTCCGGCGGCGCGGGGTGCGAGGACGCACTGAGGTGGCAGTCTACACACCAGAGCCACAGCCGATGCCGGTGGCCGGCCCCGTGCTGGGACAAGCGGTCACCGCACTCCTAGAGCAGCGCGGCATTGCTTTTCATCCGAATCAGCCACTCCAGGCAATTGACCCGGAGCAGCGAGCGCTCGTGTTTCGAGATGGGAGCCGCGCACCCTTCGACCTACTGGCAGCCACACCGCCGCACCGGCCACCGCAGCTCATCAAGGAATCGCCGCTGGCGAACGAGGCCGGCTGGATTCCTGTTGACAAGGCGACTCTCCGCACGCGCTTCGAGCACGTCTACGCCCTAGGTGATGTCACAGCGATCACGCTGGCAAACGGGAAACCGCTGCCGAAGGCGGGGGTCTTCGCGCACGGTCAGGCGCTTGCCGTGGCGCAGACGTTGACAGCGGAGCTCCAGGGCGGCCAGCCGGCGATTTTCGACGGTCTTGGCTACTGCTGGCTTGAGCTGGGCAGCGGACGGGCAGGCTTAGCCAGCGGCGAATTCTACGGAGAGCCAGACCCTAAGGTGAGGCTTCGCCGTCCGGGGCCGCTCTGGCATCTCGGCAAGGTGCTCTTCGAGCGCTACTGGATGGGTGACGGCCTCGAGCGCAGAGCGGCAGCGCTGGCGCTTGGTCTGGGCAGTCATCTGCTGGGCGTACCCGCGTCGCTCTGAGTGTTGAGACTCCCGCGGGCGCACACTCTAGCGGCGCTGGACGGCGCAGCGATACCGCTGCTCGACACGTCGCAGCCGATGATCAGGAGAGAATAGGACCGGCGTGCAACCGCCTGGGCGTGTGATATACACTCTCATCCAGCACCCTGATGTAGGTGCCACCTAATACAGCTGTTGTAGAGGTAATGCGATGGCTCCGCTGGGTGCGCGACAGACCCTTATCCTGATCCTATTCCTCGTGATGGCTGCCGGGATCCTCGTCATCTTTCTATGGGTTCTACGCAGCGCGCGACATCAACAGGCCCTTTCAGAGGTCCAAGCACGAGCATATGTCCTCCGTGGTTGGTGGTTCCGGATCCTGCTCCTGCTGGTCATCGGCGCACTTGCTGTCTCCTTCGCTTCGCTGCCGTACCCGTGGGTCGTTGCGGCTGCGCAAGGATCCGCGCTCCCGGTGAAGGTCATTGCGCACCAGTTCAGCTTCAGCATGCCAGCGCGTCTCCCCGCTAACCGGCTCATCGAATTCGAAGTCACGTCCACTGATGTGAATCATGGCTTTGGTATTTACGATGCCCAGGGTCAGCTACTTGGGCAGGTACAGGCGATGCCGAGTTATGTTAACCGGCTCTACTTTACCTTCCCTCATCCAGGTACCTATGTCATTCGCTGCCTGGAATATTGTGGTATCGCGCACGATGCAATGCGGAAGACCATTACCGCCGTCTCTTCCAGCCCGTAACCGGTAGGAGGTGCAATGTGGAGCATGAGCGTGGCGCCGCTGCGGCGTCTATTCCCTCGCAGCGCGTAGCGACGTTCGGGGCGCGCGCAGCCGTATGGATTTACCTGCTGGCAGCCCTCAGTCTGATTTGCGGGCTGGGCCTCATTGGTGGGGCTCTACGGGCGACGCAAGCTGGCTACCTCGCATTATCGCCAACAATCTTCTATGCGCTGTTGACGCTACACGGCGCCGGGATGCTGGTGGCGACGCTGATCCTCGTGTTAGGGGCACACTGGTGGTTCCTGTACGACGTGCTGGAGCTCAAGGTGACGACCTTCCTCGCTGCCTTTGGTTTTTTCCTGGCTGGTGTGCTCCTTGTGGCCGTTGCGGTCTTGATCGGGCATTTCGCGGCGGCGTGGACCTTTCTCTATCCGCTCCCTTTCATCGGCACCTTCTGGCCAGCATGGGCGACTGGGGCCTACTTGCTGGGTCTCTTCCTCGTCAGTATCGGCTTTGCCCTCTATTGCTTCGATCTACTCGCCGCTATCGTTCGGGTCTACGGCAGTGTATGGAACGGGCTCGCTCTGGACACGGTATTTCGACGACTGCGCCGGCCCGACGGCATAGTCGCGCCACCGACAGTGCTCGCCGCAACGATGGTCGCGCTCGATGGGGGGTTGGCGAGCATGGCTGGCATGGTGCTCAGCATCGCTCTCCTGACCCGATGGGCAGTGCCAGCATTCCCCATCGACCCGCTCTGGGCAAAGAACCTGACCTACTTCTTCGGGCATACGATCGCCAATCTCACGATTTATGCCGCTGCGGGCGTGGTGTATGCCCTCTTGCCGCACTACACCAACCGGCCGTGGAAAACGAGCAATGTGCTTAGTGTTGCTTGGGTTGGATCTTTGGCCCTAGTTCTGGTGGCATTTCCTCACCATCTCTACCAGGACTTCGTGCAGCCTCCCGCCCTGCAAGTACTTGGGGAGGTCGCCTCGTACCTGGCTAGTGTGCCCCCGGCGGTGGTGACCATCTTTGGGGGTCTGCTGCTTATCTACCGCTCTGGGATCCGCTGGACGCTCGGATCGGCCGCCCTGTTCACCGGTCTTCTCGGCTGGGCGGTGGGAGGCAGTGCGGCTTTGCTCGACGCTACTATTCCTTTCAATTTTGTTCTGCACAACACCTTATGGGTACCAGCCCACTTCCACACCTACCTGTTAGGCGGAGTTGTCCTCTTTGGCCTGGGCTTCGTCTCCTACTTTGCCGGCGAGGGGAGGCAGTTTGCCGCGGTCGCCCGCTGGGGGTTCGCGCTGTTCATCGCAGGAACCGCTGGTTTTGTCACTATGTTCTACGCCTCTGGACTCGAAGGCGTTCCCCGCCGCTACGCGATCGAGCCTACCCCTGGCCCGGCACTCGCCAGAATCGCCTCGTGGTCTGTGCTCGTCATCGTCCTGGGGGGCCTTCTGATCCTACTAGACATGGTCCGACGCGCGACCAGGCGGAATGCTCCCCTGTGATCCACCAGCAATCTCGGGGCCTCGCGAGGTTCCTCTGGTGGTTCGTTGCTCTGCTCGTCGCTGGCGATCTCGTTGCCCCGCTGCTGCTTGGACCAGTCGAGCCACCCGTATTGCTACACCACGTGGAGCACGGATTACTCACGGCAGCCGGTGGCGCCTTTGGACTTCGCCTGGCACGGCGCCAGATCGCTGGCCGTGGAATGGCTCCAGGGTGGATCATCGGATCGGTGCTTCTCAGTGGGCTCGCCGTTGTGATGATGGTGCCGGATCTCTATGGTTATGTAGATGAGCATCCACTGGCGCACGCTGCACTGCATCTTGGCTTTGTGAGCGACGGATGGCTCGCCACCTATGCGGCCGAGCGTTACTCGCGCGGTTTCGGTGTAGTCTGGCTGGGGATGATTCTCGCCATGACGGCCACCGCGGCAACCGGCTTCGGGGTTCAGCGATTAGGATGATCGAGGCAACTAGCGGTTCTTCCGAAAGCGACCACGGGTCGATCAGTGAGAGCGGACCGGTGCCCCTTAGCTGGTAGGTTGGTAGCTCCTAGATCTCTAGATCTATGGAGTGCTCCCTCGATGAGCCTCTCGGCGTGGTTCCGGCGTTGCCGGAGGTCGCGATGCCGGTACTGTTTCCAGACGGACCCCTGCCACTGCCCGGGGCCGCAGGACCCGATCAGCGCCGGCTTCGAGGAGACGCTGCCCCAGCCAATCGGGATCGGGGTGGAGTGCGATAACTGTTCCTCCTCCACCAGCGCCTGCGAGTTTAGCGCCTAGTGCCCCGTGCGTTAGTGCCGCAGCGATGAGCTCCTCATTCGCTGGCCCTGAGCCACCTAAGCCACGCTGGATCACGTGGTTTTCGTTCATCAGCACGCCGAGAGTTGTCCAGTCGCCGGCAAGGAGTGCTTTCTTACCGGCGCGAGCAAGCTGACCGACGCGCAGATAGCCGTCGCGAACCTCGTGATCCCCTTCAAGCCAGCGCTCGCGGATAGGCCGGTGCACTGCGCCCGACGAGTGCGTGATGCCAGTGTGAGCGAGCACGAACGGCAGCTCTTTCACGTCTCCATCAAGCGGCTCGACCGTCGCGTATGGCTCTTTCCCCACCTCACGGTAGAACTCCTTGTCGCGGAAGTC
>JAMCTA010000157.1 GCA_023381895.1 Chloroflexota bacterium | reverse complement strand
GTGGGGGTGCCTCTAGGCCTACTGGGGTGGGAAGCGACTCGCGATGAGACGAGCATAGGTCAGCGCGCTATCCTCGGTCACTTTGCCCTGTGCTCCCCCAACCTCCACGTGCACCACGTAGTTGTTCATCGCAAAGTAGATGATGAACACGGCCACCGCAGGAGGGGAGGCATTGACCTGGAAAGCCGCTGCCGCTTGCCCCAACCCTGGCGGAGCATTCAGTGTCTGTATCTGTAAACTCGAGAAGTCCGCGCCGGCGAGCCCAGAAGGGATGGTGCTCGCGGCGAGAAACTGCATGAAGGTTTGCGCGAGCACAGGGTCAACAGCCCAGCGTCACCTGGACCAGCCCCACCAGGGCGACGGTGCCAAGTGATTGCGCTGGCGTCACGCTGACTCCCTCTCTTCTGCCGCAAGACGTCGGAGCAGCAACGTATGGGCCTGCGCCAGCTCCCCACGTGCGGCGGCAGTGAGGACCTCTTCGTCCAGAGCACACTCCCACTCTGCTGGACCGGGTCTATGGTTCCATCGGTGCACCTCACGTCGAACAGCAGCAGCCATGTTGAGCAGATCACCCCACCACTCAGGCACCAACGAGTCGAGCTGCATCCGCACCCAGCGCGCAATCGCTGGGCTCAAGCCACCTGTCGACACGGCAAGAGTGAGGCGGCCTCGCTGCACAATCGACGGCGCGATGAAGTCGCAGCTGGGGACGTCGTCAACGGCCAGAACCCAGATGCCACGCACTCTTGCCTCTGCCGCCACACACGCATTCACGTGGCGATCATCCGTCGCCGCAAACACGAGGTCCGCACCTGCCAAGTCACCAGCAACGTAGTCGTGCGACTCCCACGTCAGCAGCCCTCGTGCTGCGGCAGCGGCAATCGCGCTTGTGACCGTTGGAGCAACGACGCGCAGACTGGCCAGGCCACACGGCAACAGTCCCTCGACCTTTCCTGTAGCGACGATCCCTCCGCCGACCACGACGACCATCTTGCGACAAAGATCGAGGAATGCCGGATAGTAGGGATAATCGCGGTCAACATTGCTCCGTGCCACAGTAACGAGCTCCTCATAGTCCCAAGGCGACAGACTCGACTCGCACCAATGATCCTTCGAACCGCACCGTGATCTGGCAGCGATCTGTGTCAACAAACAGGCTGAACTGTCCGGGTCCAAGTGCAGTGATACGCACGTCATCAAGACACTGGCTACGTAGCGCACTCAGTGCCGTGGAAGTGGCTTGCGCCGCTTCTACGAGAGCCTTGCCGCGCGGAGTACGCAGATACACGCTGCGTAGCGCCATCTCACCGGCCGAGCCGTGACGCTGGCGAATTGCCCCGCTCTGGAGCTCGAGCTCGAGTAGAGCGCCGAGTCCGTCGAGGGCCTCGCCAGAAACACGGCCTTCGTTTACCTGCCCTACGAGCCAGGCAACGCGCTCACTCTCTCGATCATCCGTAGCGACCTCTCTCAAGTCACGCAGCTCGTGCAGGATGATGGCACTCTCCTGCTCCGTCAGAATCACGGTGGTTACGAGAGGCTCAATCGCGCCACTCACGATGCTGCCTCTCTCCTGTGACCGAGAATGCTCTCTGCCTCATGCTCGAAGCCTCCGGTCTCGATAGGGCAATGCATCCCGCACTCTTTCGGAGCATTCTGCTCCCACCACCAGCGCCCGGCCCGTTTGTCTTCGCCGGCCTGTGTGGCTCGTGTGCAGGGTGCGCAGCCAATACTAGTGTAGCCCTTGTCATAGAGTGTGTTGTAAGGCACGTCGTTCGCGCGGACGTATGCCCACACTTCTTCCTCTGTCCAGTCAGCAAGAGGATTCACTTTAGCAATGCCACCGTGGTCGTGATCGATCTCGACTTTGCGGATGTTGGAGCGGCTTGCCCACTGATCCCGACGCAGTCCGGTGACCCAGCCATCGAGATCGTCAAGGACGCGGACGAGCGGACGCACCTTACGAAGCTCACAACAGCGCAGGCGCAAGGGAACACCGCGATAAAAAGCGTTAATGCCGAAATTCGTGACGAACTGCGAGAGTTCCGCAGCATCGGGATAGTACAGCTCAATGTTCATGTCGTAGCGCTCGCGCACGCGCTCGATCAGCTCGTACGTCTCCGGATGGAAACGACCGGTATCCACTGCAAAGACACGAACCTTCGGGTCAACCCGCCAAGCCATATCCAGGATTGCCATCCCATCGACTTGAAAGCTTGTACACACGGCGACGCGTCGTTGGAAGCGCTCGAGAGCCCAGCGGATGACTTCCTGAGGTTCTTGGTCATCGAGCGCGACGGCAAGCTCGCCAGCTTCGAACTCATCAAGCAGGTCTCGCTCGACAGTGTCCTGAAACGATACTGCGCTCACGATCTCTTCCTCTTTCCTCGCATTACATCGTGCTGCTACTACACGGGTGGCCCTAGGAAACTCCCACCTCTGCAACCACTGCTCTGTGCCGTGGTCGTGCCTTGGCGCTCAGCTCCGCCTCGACTTCAGTCACGGTGCGGCCACTGGCAATGGCGATGAGTTCCTCATCAGTCTTACGCTCGCTAAAGTCCTTGAACCGCTCGTTACCCTGGCGCTCTGCCAGGTAGGCGCCAACGAGGCGCTCGACGTAGTGCTTCACGTCCCTCGCAGGAACGCGGCGCACCACGGATCTGCCGATCGTCGCATCACCACCAAGGCCTCCACGGAGGTAGATCTCATAGGCCTCGAGCTTCTCACCTGCATCACCACGCTCCCGCAATGTGCTCCCTTGCAGTCCAATATCGGCAGTCCAGTGATGAGCGCAGGAGTGAGGGCAGCCGTCGACGTTGACGGTGATGCCCTCCGCCTGCTGCCCGAAAGCCGCCTCGAGGTGCTGGACGATCTCATCGAGCTTCACTTTGGTTTCGGCCACGGCATAGTTGCAGAGAGGCGAGCCCGTGCAGCCCACCGACGTGCCTCGCAGCCTATTGACCGAGAGAGAGAATCCGACAGCGGCAACCTCTCGCACGACCTGTTCGATAGCGGCCTCTGGAACGTTGCCGAGGATGAAGTTCTGTTGACGGGTAAGCCGAATGTCTGCTCCAACTCGTCCGGCGATGTCCGCAATCGCCTTAAGTTTCGTACCAGTAACGATGCCGAGGTAGACCGGGAAGCCGATATAGTAGAGCCCTGGCTGCTTCTGCGCGTGAATGCCGAGATGCGCCGTTTCCCCGACCGGCTGCACCGGTTCCGTGAGATCTGCGAGCCGGCGTCCTAATCGCTCTTCCATCTGAGCTCTGAAGCCTTCAGCGCCCACGTCATCGATCATGAACTTGAGACGGGCCTTGACACGGGAGACGCGGTACTGGAGATTGGTCCGCCAGGCATCGAGTGCCGCGCGCAGTACCGGCAGGGCTTCCGGAGCCGGTACGAAGACGTCAAGGTCACGAGCCAGCCGCGGCACCGTCGACAGCCCCCCACCAACGCGGACACTGAAGCCCTGCACGCCACTCTGCACAGTGCCGATAAGCGAGATGCAGTTGATGGCTGGAGCGTTGCAGTGATAGCTACACGTCGAGATCGTGATCTTATGCTTGCGAGGCAGGTCCGAATACTCCGGGTTACCGGAGAAGTACTGTGCTGTTTCTGCGATAATTGGCGTGCAGTCAAAGAGCTCATTCGCATCAATGCCTGCGACAGGGCAGCCCGTAATGTTTCGTACGCAATCGCCGCAGCCGCCCGCGGTAGTCAACCCGTTCTCCGCAAGTGCGGCAAAGATGCCAGGCAATGAGTCGAGGCGGATCCAGTGAAGCTGAACATTCTGCCGGGTGGTAAGCTCGCCTTCATTGCGCCCGAACCGCTCCGACAGCTCCCCAAGCGTGCGTAGCTTTGTAGGAGTGAGGAGGCCACTTGGAATCTTCACCCGCATCATGAAGTAGCCGGTCTTCGGGCGGTCGTGATACAGGCCGTACCACTGCAACCGGACAATGTCATCCTCGGCGACGTCCTCATAGCCTCTGGTGATGAGCACTGGCAAATCGTTGAGCACGGCGAGCGGCGCTTTCTCGCGCTTGAGACGCTCGATCGAGTTGCGTCGAAGGACGAGGTCCCAGGTTGGAGCCTCGGACATTCTGCTCTCCCTAATGTTTACTTTGTCGATTGAGTATTATTACCATGGCGAGTCTACGGTGTTGTGTCTGGTCTGTCAAGATGCACGTACGCCGGCATTCCAAGCACGAGGTCTGCCAGCACAGTTACCAGAGCGGAGGCTGCTACAGTGCCGAGCACACCCGTGCGCGCAACGCTATACTCGGGCAGAGGAGTCCGAGTATAGCGAAGCCATTTCCGCGACGACCCCGCCGGGCCGGCCCCTCTCTAAACCGGCTGCCCTCCGTCAACACTGGCAAGCCCGACACGCGGGGCCAGACCGGGACCGAGGTGGTCGAGACGGCCGGAGCCGAGCGGCTGACTGCGGCGCACGAAGCGCGCCTAGCGACGCCGCTGCCGCGGCATACGGCCACTTTCGTTGCTCTAGAGATCGCGCCGTTCCGGTGGTTGCTGCTCAGTACAATCACCGGCGTCCTGGGCTTTCAGATGCAGGCGATTGCTCTCGGCTGGCTCGTGTATCTGCTCACCGGGTCAGCGGTCAGTCTCGGCCTCATCACGACCGTTCAAGCTGTGACCCAGACGCTCGTCTCGCCCCTTGCCGGTGTCATCGCCGATCGCGTCGAGCGGCGTTCCTACATTATGGCAGTCCGCTCAATCACCGTCGTCGTTGCCGCTATCGTCGCCACCCTAGTGGTGAGTGGCCACATTCGCTATGACGAGCTGGTCATCGCAGCAATGATGATCGGCATCGCCTTTGGCCTCAACGGACCAGCACGGCAGGCCTTGATGGCGCAGCTCGTTGGCAAGGATGCCCTGATCAACGCCGTCTCACTCATGTCAGGCGGTATGAACCTCATGCGCATCATCGGTCCGGCAATTGCTGGATTCCTCATTGGCTCTCTCGGTGTTGGTGGCGTCTACATTCTCCTCGCCTGTCTCTACTTGGCGGTGATTCTCGCGATGATCCCGGTACCCCGGCAACCGGCCCAGCCCGGCGCGACATCTCGGAACGTGCTCGCCGACCTGCGCGGCGGCCTGGCGTATAGCTACCGGCAGCCAGCGGTATTCGGCCTGCTGCTCTTCGGCACCATTCCTCTCTTCTTCGCCATGCCTTATGCGTCGCTCCTCCCGATCTTTGCGGAGCGGATCTGGCACGGCGGCTCCCTGGGCTATGGTGTGCTCGCGGCGGCGCCGGGCGTCGGAGGTCTCTCTGGCGCTCTTGCCACCGCCACCTGGGGCCATCGCTCCCGGAAAGGACTCTTGCTCATCTTTGGGGCGGTAATCTACGGAGCATCACTCACAACGTTCGCCCTCTCGCCAGATATCCCCATCGCCGCGCTGTGTCTGGGGCTTTCCGGCGCTGCCGGAGTGGTCTACTCCGCCACCGTGAACAGCCTGGTACAGAGCATCATCCCCAACGAAATGCGCGGGCGTGTCGTGAGCTTTTACCAGATGTCGTTCGGCATAAGTGGACTGAGCGCTCTGCCTGCAGGTGAAATCGCCACAGCAATCGGCGCCCAGGCAACTGTCGCTAGCTGTGGGGTGCTTGTTGTCCTGGCTGCCATCTTTATCTACCACCTGCGACCGGTTCTCGCCCGGCTCTAGGAGGCCGCTGCCCCGCCGTGCCCCTCTTGCCCTCGCGTCGCAACCAAGCTGACCAGTAGAGGAACGTCACACTCACCAGACCTGCACCTCGCTGAAAGTGTCCGTCATACCTCTACGTCAGGCTCGTTGCGTTCCAAGGCGCGCTCCAGGTTGTCACAATCGTCGTCACGACGAAGTTCATCACCGGTCTATAGGCGCTCCCTCCTGAGATACCCCGTGCCCCGCCTCATGCCAAGCAATATTCAACACAGCCCGTAGAACACGCGAACGCGGCGCCAGACCTCCAAGGACAAGAGCGTTAATACATCTCTCATACAGACAACTTGCCACGATGTGAGCCTAATCTGTATACTGCGATATATCGCAATATATCGTTACTTGCGATGCTACAGGAGAAAGGCACGCACGTGCACCGTTTTCACCATGATGAACCCCGGGAGTCCTTCCTCACCCGCCACGACCTCCCACCCTGGCTGCGAGGTAGGGAGCACTTTCACCATCGCTGGCAGGAAGACATGCCTCCAGGCGGACCACCGTTCGGCCCCGGTGGCCGCGGTCCCAAGGGCTTTCGACCTGGACCATTCGGTCGCCGCTTCGGCCGGGGCGACCTCAAGTACGTCATCCTCGACATGCTCCAGGAGCGTCCGCGCCACGGCTACGACATCATCCAAGCTTTGGAGCAGCGGTTCGAGGGCTTCTATAGTCCCAGCCCCGGTTCGGTCTATCCGACCCTCCAGCTGCTGGAAGATCAGGGCTACGTGACGAGCAACGAGCAAGATGGCAGGCGCGTCTACTCGTTGACGGATGCTGGCCGGCAATTCCTCAACGAGCAGGCTGCCACCGTCTCCGAGTTGCGCGATCGCGCCGGTTCTGGCTGGGGGCCACGCGGTAATTCCGAGCTGAGACAACTCATGAACGAGGTACGGCAGCTCGGTCAGTACCTCTTTGGCCTCGGTGCACGGGGAGCTTTCGCCGACCCTGACACAGTACGCCGTCTGCGTGCTGTCGTCACACAGGCCCGGGCAGACATCACAGCAATCTTCACCGAGCGTCAAGAGCCTCCTTCCACCACAATCTAACTAAGCCCGCTGCGATTGCGTGCAGGATGCCCTCCTTACCTGGCATCCTGCTCACGAGCGGTCCTACACAGTGGCATCACGATGATTGCCTTATGGTAAGAAAGACGGACGCAGGTCCGGAGCAGCGTGGCCTGTCTGAGGCTTGTATGTCTCTGCGGGCATATCACACCAGGACTCCCTTGCTCCCACTGCTGCAGTGGTGCTCCAAACACTGTTACAATCCGGCTATCAAGCAATGAGAGCTTGACGGGAGCCAGCGCTGCCTTATCTATCTCACCCATTCTGCCATCACTCTGATGGAAGGAGAGGCTCTTGGCAACCGTCGATGTCACGGCTAGCACACTCACCGTGCACGTGAGTGGGCTAGACCGGGTCCTTGCGTTTCGAGGCCGGCTTGAGGTGCCGCTATCCCACGTTGTGGGCGCCGAGTACAATCCGAAGGAGACACAGCAGGAGCTGGAGGCGTTCTGGAAGGAAACCTTCATCCCCGGAGCAGTGTCTCACAGCGACGTACTGGTCGGTACATTCACGGAGCACGGTGATCGTATCTTCTGGGACGTCCATCACCCGGATCGAGCCGTGATTATCAACCTCTCCCACGAGAAGTACGCGAAGATCATCGTGGAAGTGGACAATCCTCAAGAGACCGCCAGCCGGATCCAGGCAGTGCTCAGCGAGAAGCACGGAGTCTAAATCAAACCAGAATGGCGTTGCGAAGGAGACCCTCACCCCCTGCCCCTCCCCCAAGCTTGGGCTTAGAGGGGTGGCGAGCCTTGGCGAGCTGGGGTGAGGGCCCCGCCTTCGGCAACAGGCCCCGTGGAAGGATTTAGTAGCACTTCAGCGGCTACCCCGGACAGCAGCACGTGCGGATCTTGTCACCTATCGCGCTACAGATCGTAACCGCACGTGCTGCCGTATCTTCTTCCAGGATCGCTACGCCCGCTCACGGGCGCAGCAACAGTCCGGACAGGGCCTTCGGGTCTCGCACTCTCTACCGCACCTCCCGGTCAGTCTCTCTGGCGGCCAGGTGCCCCTACCGTGTCACGATTCGCCAAACCCTTTGGAGTTGCGGTAGTAGCCGCCGGTAGCCACAGCAGGAGAGCCCAGTACGCAGACTCAGTGCGCTTCTAAGCGACGCACTGAGTCTACACCCGCCATCTTAGAAGGCCGGCTTCGGTTCACGCGGTGAGAGGCCGGATGGATCATTTGCCCAGGCACCCTCGGGGATTGGAATGGGACCGTACCGGAGCGGATCATCTGTCCGCTCCATCCAGCGATCAAGCCGTTCACCTAGCTCGCTCAGCACTGCCGAGTAAGTCGAGTCAGCCGCGAGATTGTTGTTCTCATAGGGATCGAAGACGAGGTCATAGAGCTGCTCACGTCCTACGGATCGCTCCCGCCAGCCGTGCTCCAGCCACAGGTCTTTACTCAGACCATCATCGCAGTTCGGCAGCACTGGCGTCTCCTGCTCACCATAACGCCGGATGTATTTCCAGCGTGCAGTGCGCACAGCCCGCTGGGGCTCATAGGCCGCGTGATAGTTCACTTCGGCGAACAGCTCATCGTACAACTGCTCTACCTCGCCACGCACGAGTGGTAGCAACGACGTGCCTTGTAGCCAATCTGGTCGAGGAATGCCAGCCAGCTCGCTGATCGTGGGGAACAGGTCGAGATGCGACACCATCGCGTCGATCACCCGCCCACCCTCAAAGCCGCCAGGGCCGCGCACAATCAGTGAGACGCCCATACCGTGGTCGGTCAGGTTGCACTTCATGCCCGGAAAGGCGATACCGTGGTCAGTCGTGGAGATGACTAACGTGCGATCTGCGAGCCCCTGTCGTTCAAGAGCGGCGAGCACAGTTCCGACATTGCTATCGAGAACGCGTGCGCTTGCCTTGAACGCTGCCATGTCAGTCCGCGTCTGCGGAGTATCTGGCAACGGTGCCGGTGGCAGACAGTAGCGAGCATCCTCTGCTGCCCCTGGCTGCCGGAATTCCCGGTGCGTCTCTCCATAGCCGACGTCGAGGAAAAACGGCTCGCGCGGAGCGTTGCGTAGGAACTCAGTGGCAGCCGCCGTGATCTGCGTGGACTCGCGCTTGCCACGCACTACGACCTCGTAGCCTGTGCCGGCCGGATCGCTCGTTACGTGTTGCACTCCCATGAGCGCGGTGTGATAGCCGTGCATACGCAGCACGTGGGCAAGATGGTGCTCAGGATGCAGCAACGGAAAGCCCCGGTGGGCCAAACCGAACATCCCGCAGCTGTGCGCCGCTTGCCCAGTGAGCAGGCAAGCACGGCTCGGCGAGCACGTGGGTGCTGCACAGAAGTTCTGCCGGAACAGCACTCCTTCCTCAGCTAATCGTTGGAGGTTGGGCGTAGGAATCGCGTGGCCATAGGGCTGGATGTATCGCCCTGTATCGTGAGAGTGCAGGTAGAGAACATTCAGCTGAGGTGGACGGGTTGTCGGGATCGGCACCGTATCGTGGCTCCTTTGCAAGCACTGCATTATCCTGCTGCGCGGCTGTGTTCAGTGCACTTCAGATGCTACTCTTTCCACGCAACGTCGCCGCAAGAGCGCTCCCGAGGCTCGACGATCACTCGAGGTAATTCGCCAGCTTCGGTCGCACGCACATCAGTGGAATAGTAGCAATGACGGCCGGTCAGTGCGGCTCGCTCTCGGCGAACGCTCGCTACACAGCTACAGACTGTCGATGTGCGTGGTGGGATTGAGGTTGTCCTGTCGGTGATCCGAAGAGTCTTGAGTATCTAGGCACGCTGACCACAGACGTAGACCGCCCAGCCATCGTCGTTCCGATTCGAGACCACCAGACGGGGTTCTACAGCCTCTCATGGCTAGCCATTATAGGCTAGCCTACTTGTGGCACTGCCTCATTTCGGGTGCTTCAGTTACCGTTCGACGATGCTGGTTACGACTGAAACTACATCCGGATGGAGTAGCCTGAGTGTTATCGAAACTGCGCGTACGCTCGCTGACTGTGCTGGCGCTGCTCGTCCTCCTTACGATGAGCACCGTCTGGGGGACGCTGCGCGTGCCTCCTGTACAGGCTGCGTCTATTCCTGCGGGGTTACCCCAGCATTTCGGCATCGGGCTGAGTGCGCCACCAACGAGCAATGGCCTCTACGGCTGGATGCCGCAGAGCGGCATCCCCTGGGACTATGCATATCAGTACCTCGCAGGTGGTGTGAATACAGGCTCAGGTTGGGAGACTTGGAATAGCAACGGGCAATTCCCTCTGGCGTATGCTCAAGGGGCTGCGTCGCACGGCTACATCCCCTTCTTCAGCTACTATGAGATCCGTCAGAGTAGCGGCTCTTGCAGCTCCTGTAGCGATGGTCAGGCAGACTTGACCAACCTCAATAACGCCACGTTGATGAAGACCTACTTTCAGAACTTTACCCTGCTTATGCAGCGGTTGAGCGCAGGTACCTACGGGGGCATTCGCGGCTTCGGCGGAAAGGTGATCGTTCAGGTTGAGCCTGACCTGTCCGGTTTCGTTGAAGAAGCCGTGCTCAACAACGCCCTCTGTTACGGCTACTGCACTGGTCAAGGGAACAACCCCGCCTACTTGAGAGTTGCGGTGGCAAGCTCCGGCGAGCCGGATGTAACCGGTTTTCCCAACACGTACCAGGGATTCAACTGGGCACTCTTGCACATCCGCGACCACTACGCTCCCAACGTGCTTCTCGCCTTCCACGTCAGCGACTGGGCCACTGGCACTGACATCGGGACTAGCTCTGACCCCAGCATCGATGCAAGCGCATTAGGGAAAGAGGCAGGAAGTTTCGCAGCCGCCGCCGGCATCAACGGCGTGCCAGCTGGCGTCAGCCAGTACGACCTGATCACGAATGACGTGTCCGATCGCGACGCGGCTTATTATCAGTACGTCCTTGGCGACAGCTCTCACTGGTGGGATGCGCTGAACGTCACTTTTCCGAACTTCCATCGCTGGGAGAGCTATATCCACGCCGTAACCCAGACCACGAATCGCTCCGCGCTCATCTGGCAGATTCCCGAGGGCAACCAATACTTTGATACTGAAAACAATACGAACGGCCACTATCAGGACAACCGGGTCGCGTACTTCTTCTCTCACATCGCTGAGCTACAGCAAGCCGGCATCATCGGACTCTTATTTGGAGCGGGAAATGCCGGAAGCACTACACAGTGGGATGCAGACAATGATGGGGTGACGAACCCTCCCAGCTTCTGTACTAGTGACGGTCGAAGCTCAGGCCAAGTCTGCAACAACCATACGAGCGTCTATGCCGACGATGATGGGGGCTACCTCCGTTTGGAGGCTCAAGCCTACTACGCGAGCTTGGGCTCCGCCACGGCTTCACCGACGGCCTCACAGACTGCTACTCCAACATCTACCGCAACGGCGACCCCCACGATGACAGCCACAGCGACACCGACTGCGACTGCAACGCCGAAAGCTTCTCCAACAGCAACGGCCACTCCTGCTGCAACACCCCCTGGGACAGTGGTGATCAGTGATAGGACAGTACTGTCGCCAGCATCGGTTGCGCCAGGTGCGTCTTCAACCATCACGACGACCGTATCAGACACTGGTGCCCCAGTTCACAACGGCATCATCGACGTCGAGGTGTACAACACTGCCGGTCAGAAGATCGGCCAGCGGTTCTACAGCGGCCAGAATCTGCGCCCCGGCCACTCCAGCACCGTGACCTACCGCTGGACTGCGCCCACGATCCCGGGCACCTACACGGTCAAAGTCGGCGTCTTCGCCACCAACTGGAGCGGCCTGCTCTACTGGAACAACGCCGCGGCCTCCCTGTCGGTGACTGGATCACCGGAACTGTCTTCTACGATCACAGTGTCGCCGAAGAGCGTGGCGCCACGCGCCTCGGTCGCTATCAGGACGACACTGACCGATACGGGAGGAGGGCCAGTTCACCACGGCATCATCGACGTCGAGGTGTACAACACCGCCGGTCAGAAGATCGGCCAGCAGTTCTACAGCGGCCAGAACCTGCGCCCCGGCCACTCCAGCACCGTGACCTACCGCTGGACTGCACCCACGATCCCAGGCACCTACACGATCAAAGTCGGCGTCTTCGCCACCAACTGGAGCGGCCTGCTCTACTGGAACAACGCCGCGGCCTCCCTGTCGGTGTCTTAGGCCCGACTGATCGTGCTTCGACGAGTGCTGAAGCGCTCCGCCATTTCCGGCGACGTCTTCGAGATCATGTGTTCCGCGCCGATGGAACTCTAACTCTGGACGTACTGAAGCACATTCCAGTTGTGAGAGAGGCTGCACTTTACAGCGTCACCACTCCTGACTATTCCGAGGGCGGCAACTGCGCAGCGCCTCCACCGGTTCGCACAAGCAGCACCGGAACGTGACTGCGTTGCAGTGTGTGCAGCGCCACGCTCCCCAACAGCAATCGGACAGCACCGCCGCGTCCGTGTGTGGCCATGACGACCAGCTCGACATTCTGGGCACGGGCGACTTCAGCAATGGCCTCGCCCGGAACACCAACCCGCACCTGGACCTCGGCTGCGATTCCATCCCTGGCCAGACTCATAGCCACCCTATCTAAGTACGCCCGTGTCTGTTGGTGCAGCTCATCGAGAAAAGGGGCTCCAGACTCAGGATTTCCGGAAGCTGGGGCTGTGCCAGGATCGATCACGCCGAGAAGGATCATGGTGGCGCTCAGCTCACTCGCCAGTGCCCGCGCACGGGGGATCGCCTCCTCCGCGACTGCAGAGCCATCGAGTGGGAGAAGAAGGCGACGCGGGCCTTTCCCCGTCCAGGCATTATCCGTGTGGATAGTACAGAAAAGAACCGGGATATCGGTGTGACGCAGAACGTAGTCTGCAACGCTACCCAGGAGGGTGCGCCCGACTGCACCGCGGGCACGCGTCCCCATCACGATGATGCCGGCTTCTATTTCACGGGCTGTATCCAGGAGGACGAGACCAGGGCTGCCAACGCTCAGCGGGCGGATGCGGATGGATACCGTTACACCTTCCTTCCGCAGCTGCGTACCGGTCGCGTGGAGTTGTGCCGGCGCATCCGTCGGGAGTTCCCAAGGGGCCTGCACATAGGTGAGGAAGAGTGTGCCGCCGCGGACCCGGGCCAGCGCGGCTGCGTAAGGAACGGCGTGTCTTGCCAGCTCGGAGCCATCAAAAGGCACCAATATCTTGGTGAACACGGTCCACCTCCTCACCACAGCATCACCAATGCACACGCTGAGTATCCATCGACCGCGTAAAGATCAGCGTTGAAGCGTGTTAGCAACAGGTTGATGCCAGACACAGTCGTTCTACCTGCCATGCCATAGAGACATCAGGATGACTTGGGAGCAGCGTGCATCCCACAGTTCCAGCATCAGTACGTTCACGGTTGGGGAGAGATAGACCACGATTTCTTTGACGCTGTATTTACGCACTTTCACCGGCGCGCTGACCTATGGACCGTAGAGTTACTGTGCATCGTGCTGGATTGCGCCTCCCGCGCGTCGCAGAGAGGAAAAGACCATGGCACAGCGACCGTGACGTACAACATGCTGTGCTTGAGGAGCTCTGTTGGGACTCCCGCATCGAGGAGACTGCGGTCGGAATTGAGTCACATTTCAGGGAGGAGATGAGGCCGCCAGCCAGAGTGCCCTCAGATTGCTGCGGCTCCTGGTGGCCGCGAGAAGGAGAACTGCCACACTTCGCAGGAAGGATCTATCGATGGCAGAGCAGACCAACGTCCCTGTTAAGTCCGGCGGCAACGAGATCCGCCGGCGGGGTCCGTTTGACCCCTTCGAGTCACTCTCAGAGGAGTTCATGCGACTGTGGGATCAGGCCTGGCCCTTTGGAGCAGGCCGGCTAGCCCGACCGTGGCGCCGCCTCGCCCCTTCTCCAGAGACGTGGCTCCCAAGCACCGACATCTTCGAGAAGGGCGGGAGCCTCGTTGTGAAGACGGAGCTGCCCGGCGTGAAGAAGGAGGATGTCGACGTCAAGCTGGAGGGTGCTGACCTCATTATCCAGGGCAAACGGGAGTCCGAGAGCGAAGTACGGGAGGAAGACTACTACCGGATGGAACGAAGCTCCGGCAGCTTCTACCGACGCGTGCCGCTGCCGTTCGAGTCTCAAGCGCAGCAGATCGAAGCTAGCTTTAGCAACGGTGTGCTGGAGGTACGCATCCCCAAGCCAGTGGAAACGAAGCCGCCGGCACAGCGAATCCCGATCTCGTAGCGACCAGGACAGTGTGGGGCGTGGTCGCACGCCGGTGATCACGCCCCACATAGGGCTCACCGTGCAACGATGGCTTCACTTGGAATGCCGGATGAGTCATCGACAGCGTGGCCTCGGCGACTTCCATGGCTTGCAGCATGCCTACGTCTCCTTGGCATCGCTCTCCGTCGAGCCGCCAGCAACGGCACGCAGAACCTGTTGCAGGAACACCGGCTCCGGCAGCGCCCCCTCGAAGCTCACGTGCTCGTTGATCACCGTTTTCGGCACGCCATAGATCCGATAGCGCTGTGCCAGCTCAGGAAATTCGCTGACCTCAACCACATCGGCGGTGATACGAGAGCTTTCCACGGCGAACTGGTGGGCCAACCTGGCCGTACGTGGGCAGTACGGTCAAGTTGGCGTCACGAACACCTGGATACGCAGATCCTGCTCGAGACCGCCGAGTGCTTCACGCGTCTGATCGGAGAGCTGCGTGCGCCCGGTGGAGATATCCAGCAGGTCTTCGATCAGGGAGGAGAACTCATAGCCGGAGGGAATGCCGAAGTAGCGTACCTGCCCTCTCGCCCGACCAGCGAGCACAAAAGCCGGGATACGCTCGACCTCGAGCTGCTCTGCCGCCTGGGCATCCCGCACGAAGTCCTGCACCCGCAGATGCAGCTTGTCCGACAGGCCGGTCACTTCCTCCAACAGCTCGCGAGTGTCCTTGCAGAACTGGCATTCCTGACCGGGCACGGTCAGGATGGACTCCCGCTGCGTGAAGTACGTGATCGTGACGTCGCCTTGCAGCCGCTCGCTGAAGAGGTCACGAAGCATCTGCTGGTCCTTTGACGAGATGAGTGCCACTGTCCTGTTCCCTCCCTTACGAACCAGGACACGCCGGCAAGGCGGCAGGTCCTCCCAGCCATCACACTGACTCCCTGCCCCACTCTGGGCAAGATGTGTATCCGGTCCACACCGCTACCAAAGGGACGACCGTCCCTACGCACGCAGGCCTCAACCGCCGCCCGGCGCGCACGCGACGGACTTAGAAGAGCCGCCACCTCCGACCACCGCAAAGGTCGAGAGCTGTTTGGTCGCCTTGGGCGCGCCGCATTGTGGGCAGGCCACAGGCGTGCCTGCTTCGCTGAGGCGCACGAACTGCTCGAAACGCGCGCCACACTCGGGACAGCGATAGTCATAGAGAGGCATAGGTCAGTTTTCTCCTTGTTCTACATCCGTCGAGTCGAGCAATGCCGCGTGCCGGGCGAGCCGGGCGAGTAACAACTCGCGGGTGATACGACAGGCATCCAGGATACGCGTGTCTACCAGCGAGTAATGGACTTCTGGCCCGGCGCGTCGAGCCTGTACCATCCCCCGCTCACGCAACAGGCCGAGATGCTGGCTGATGTTAGCCTGCCGCTGCCCCGTCGCCTCCACCAGTTGCTTCACCGCCTGCGGTCCCTCGCCGAGCAAGTAAATTAGTTCTAACCGGGTCGGGTCCGCCAGTGTCCGGCACAGCTCCGCCTGCAAACGGTAGAACTGTCGTTCCCGCACGCTGGCTACTTCCGCAATCATATTCGAATACTCACATATTCCTAATCATTCATAGGATGATAAGAGGTCGCGATGAGTACGTCAAGTTCAGGCGCCACGCGCTTGGTTGAGCGAAGTGGGAAACCAGCCAGTGACGATCTCCCGTGCAGCAGATAGCGAGGTCAGGTCAGGCACGCAGATGTTCCACGGTTGCGTGCGGTGCTACCCGACCCGGTCCCACCCGCCGCGAATGCTGCCGTGCGTGACCTCACCCTACCGATGAGTGCCGTGCTGGTTCCATTGGCCGTACGGGCTGGACGATCCAGCCAAAGCCCCATCCTGGGTCGCGTTCCCCCGCCCCGCGGGAGAGGGCAGGGGACGAGGGCCGTCCTTAGCCCCTACGTCTTACTCCAATAGGCGTCTAGCGCTCCCTGGGCCGTCTGCTCCGCCGTCAACAGAGCAGAGGTCACATCAGCCTTCTTCTTGATCACATCATCGCTGAGCTTGCCGAAGATATCGTTGAACTTGGCATAGACAGGAGAGCGTACGTAGACGAAGCCACTCGATTCCTTGAAAAGCTTGAGGACCTCCGCCCGCCCGAAGTGGGACTTCACCTCTGCGGGGTCCTCGGCCGCAGCGATGTTCCCCGGCACATCCTGCGACTGCCGCTGCATGACGATCTGCCCCTCCTTGGAGGCGAAGAAGTTGATGTACTCCCAGGAGGGATCCGGCGCCGTGGCCGGTGCCGGGATGGAGTTGAAGACGCCCAGCTCTGGCAGGTACTGCTTCCCCGGATTATCCGGACCACCAGACAGAGCCCCCACCGTGAAGGGGATCGGCGGCTTCTGCTGGCTGATGTCCCAAGCGAGCCAGTTGCCGTTGAGCTGCATCGCGACCTTGCCCAGGGCGATCGGCGCGTAGTGGAAGTTGTTGACCTTGTACCACTGATCTAGCGCCGCTTTACTGCCATAGACCTGCTCGACAAACCGGAGAACGTAGTTCAGCGCCGCCTGCGCCGCTGCCGTGTTAAAGGTTGCCTTCCGCCCATCGGCACTGAGGAGCTCCACACCATTGGCCGCCATCCAGGCAGGCGCCCACGAGCTGTAGGCGACGGAGGTCGGGTCCAGCCCGACGACGTTGAGCTGACCACCCGACTTGGTGGTGAGCTTCTGGGCAGCGCTGAGAATGTCATTCCAGGTACCCGGCAGCACCGTTGGATTCATTCCAGCAGCTTTCAGTAAGTCCTGATTCACCCAGAAGACGGAGACCGCAGGGTGATTGGTCATCGCATAGTACTTGCCATTCCACGAGGTATCCGCGAGTACGGCCGGCCAGAAGTCTTTCATGTTGACCTTGTCCCGGGCGATGTAGTCATCGATGGGCCGCAGGAGCTTCTTTTCGACGTACCCCGGCAGCTCCCAGCCGTACATCAGCCAGGCCCAGCCGCCCTGGAGCGTGTTGGAGGCGATGGCGTTCAGGCGCTTGGTGCCATAATCGTTCACTTTCGTGGCGACGGCCTTGATGTTCGGGAAGTGTTGGTTGAAGGCATTGGTGATGTCCTCGAAGGCGTACATACCACCGCCGCCGTAGTCGAACCAGACGTTGACTGTTTGGATCGGCGTGCCTGGCGCCGCTACCGTCGCGGTCACCGTCGTGGCTTGCACACTGGTGACCGTCGCCGTGTGGACCGAGGTCTTCGCCACGGTTGCCGTGCTGACACTGACCGTGGCTTTGGTGACCGTCTGTGTCACTGTGGTGGCGGTGGCTGCTGCGGCACCACCGCAGGCCGCCAGCAGCGCCGTACTCGCTAAGCCGAGCGTGGTCGCGGCACTGTGGGCCAAGAAGGTGCGACGGGTCAGTGGCTGGGACATCGTGATGACCCCTTCTCGCTCGTGGAACACATATAAGCTCCCTCGTGTATGTCCACGAGCGGCTAGTGACACACTACAGCTGAGGTGCGAGGAAATCATGGGAAAGATACCTGACGGAGAAGCGCCCTTCAAGTTAAGGTAGTACTTTTCGGTTCATTCCGCGGTTCATGCCTCTCGGTCGGGATAATGAGTTTCTGGTGCGAAAGTACGCTTTAAGTGGGGGAGCGAGTGTGATTTCGTGTATTTTGCACCGCCCTTCGTGAGTTTTCGAGTGGGCACTCGTCTTCCACACGTCGCCCCTTCCTGCGAAGCAATCGATCAAGATCGTCTGGCGGATGACGAGCTCCGGGCCTTTCCGGCCGGTTACGGAGGGGCCCGACGGGATCAGGGTGACGCCGCAGGGGTTGCAGCGACATGGGGTCCAATGTGGAGATGACGGAGAATGAGTACGGCAAGGCCTGCAACCTGCGCGACGCCTACTGGTTGTACGCCGTCTTCGACTGTGCCAGTCTGCGCCCTCGTCTGGCGCGCGTGCAGGACCCCTTCGCCAAGCTGGTGGCGCGGGCGCGCGGCGGGGTGATCATCATGGCTGAGGATGTACTCGCCAACGCCGAAGGAGAGGATGAATGAACGCACGACCGACGCGGGAAGAGCTCCTGCAGCGCATCTCGATCGACCCCAACGTCTGCTCCGGCAAGCCCTGCATCCGGGGGACCCGTATCTGGGTCTCGCTAATCCTCGATCTGCTGGCGTCGGGCTTGCCGGAGCAGGACGTGCTGGACGAGTATCCCCAGTTGGCGCCCGAGGACCTCCTGGCGGCGATCGCCTATGGCGCCGAGATGGCGCGGGAGCGCTACGTCACGCTGCCCATCGGGCAGGCGTCGTGAACGTCAAGCTGGATGAAAACCTGGGCGTCAGGACGAGTCAAGTGTTTCTCGACGCCGGGCACGACGTGCAGACGGTACGAGACGAGCAGTTGCAGGGCCGGCCCGACGAGGTCATCTACGACGTCTGCCGGTTGGAGCGGCGCTGCCTGGTCACACTGGACCTGGACTTCAGCAACGTCCTGCGCTTTCCGCCGGGGCCGACCGCCGGCATCGCGGTGCTCCGACCGAGCGGCGAGATCACCCTCTCCCTGCTGGTCTGGATCGTCGAGCCGGGTCGGATCCGCATCCACCAGCCGGCGGCCGGGGAGCAGCCATGAGTGAGCACCCCGCTTGATCGAGCGCGGCTTTCCTCTGCGCCAAGCATCCCTGGACTCGGTGCACGAGAAGAGCGTGCGCCACGGCCATATTTCCACCCTCCACATCTGGCCCGCCCGCCGGCCGCTGGCCACCTGCCGCGCCGCGCTGATCGCCACCCTGCTGCCGGGCCCTGGCGATGCGGCGGAGCGGGCGCGGCTGCTGGAACGCCTCGGCGCCGGGGCGCTGCGCGTGCTACAAGCCTGCACCACACCGGAGGCCATCCCGGCGCTCCTGACGCTCTACGAGTCCGGACCGTGTTCCTCCTGCCGCGAGCGCAGTGTGGATCTTCTCCTCCAACTGGGCAGCCTTCCCGACCATGTGCTCGACGAGGTGCCGTATGACGCGAACCTGGGCCTCCGCGCCAAAGGCAGAGCGTTGATCACCGGGCGAGACCGGGCCGGTCCCACATGAGAGCCGTGGCAGCCTCTAACAGCAGGTCGTAAGAACGACGCTCGACTTGGGCGGTGAGGTCACGAGCAAGATGTGACACAGATCAAGCGCGCTTTCCTGCTGCCCGCCATCAGCAAGGC
>JAMCTA010000023.1 GCA_023381895.1 Chloroflexota bacterium | reverse complement strand
CGATCGCGATATCAGCCAGTCTCTCAAATATCTCACCACCCTCCTGCGCGCTCACGACAAGATCTGTGGCTACGTCTACACCGAGTTGACGGATGTGGAGTGGGAGCATAACGGCCTCCTCGAATACGATCGCCTTCCCAAGTCGTTCGGCTACGACGCCTTCGTCGAGGGAATGTCGCTTGCCGACATTCTCGGCCCCGATGTCGTCGGCTGTGATGCTCCTCCCATTCAGACGTGTGCTCCAGGCACGACCATACAGCTTCCCTTTTTCATCAGTCACTGGTCTGGTCGCGATCTCACGGATTGCCAGCTCCACTGGCGTCTGGAGCTCACTGATCGCTTTGGCCGCCACTTTGTCGTGCGCGATGGCATGCTCACCCCCACCGTCCAGCGTTACACCGTGACAACACTTCCGCCCCTCAACCTCTCACTCCCGGAAGCCGCCGGCCTCGCAACGCTCACGCTGCGCCTCATCTCTGCATCCGGTACCGTACTTACTCGCAACTATGTCAACTTTGAGATCTTCTCGGCCCCCGCGCCCCGTGCCGAGCGTTGCCCCAGCGGCTGGCTCGTGCGCTGCGCTCCGGCTGATGTGCTGTCCTCGTCCTGGCCACTCCCGCGGAGTACGCTCGGGGGAGAGCAGATCATCGCAGCGGGGAGATGCCACGTGGACTATCACTTTCCGTGGCCTGCGGGAGTCGGCGCCGGGCGCGTGAAAGGACTGCGTCTCCAACTGGAGCTCGCCACTGCGGCGGCGCAAGAGCGCTCGACACCTTGGGGCGGGAAGCAGCCAGGCATCCCCCAAACCGAGCCTCAGCACACGATGCCCGGTGCGGTGGCGATCAGCCTCGGAGACGTGCCACTAGGCACCGTTGAGCTCCCAGACGATCCCAACGACGCCCGTGGCATTCTCAGCTTCCTCCGCAGCAATGGCGAGCACAGCAGCTACGGCACGCTCGTGCAGGTCCCCGTGCCCTCCAGCGCCCTTCCTGCCGTGCTCACCCGCGCGCACGAGGCTAACGCTCTGCAACTCACCCTCTCGACGCTCGATGTGGCACGGGCGCGGGGCTTCACCCTCTATGGTGAGCGCGCCGGCGCCTACCCAGTGGACCCTATGCTATTCATCGATCTGGAGGACCAGGTATGACCCCCGGAGAGCGCTGGTGACGCAACACGACGCCACCAAGAATTTTGACCGCTGGTGCCCGCTAGCCAAGCACCGGTAGCGGCAGGCTGATCTCTGTGCCAAGCTCGATCGATTGCAGCCCTGCATCGAGTACCTCCTGGGTATCACGCGCAATGCCCGGGTCGACGATGCCAGCAAAGGGCTCACCCGTAAGAATGCAGTGAACGAAATGCGCCGGCCCCGAAGCGAAATATGCTGGGAGAGCAGGAGCGGAAAGTGTCTCTGTAGTCGCAGAGCCACCACCTTGAGCCACCACAGCTACGTTCACTTCAGTAGCGCTCGTCACCGCAATCGTGCCACGCGTTCCATAGATGGTCAGCGGTGTGGGCAGTGGTGTCGCCGGCTGCGTCCAGGTGCCCTCACAGATGGAGTGCCCGTGGTGGTAGCGTAGGATGATCACCGCGTTGTCTTCAACCGTGAAGAAGTCTTTGGAATAGCGGCCGCCAACGGCAACAACACGCGTAGGCTGCCCCATCAGCCAGCGGCTCAGCGCTGCGCCGTAGCTGCAGAAGTCGATGAGAGCACCACCTCCATTCTGCTCACGGTCAATGAGCCATCCCCAGCCCACACGGGCCACCGGGCCGCGCTCGCGATAGTCCCGCGGCGGGCCGCCGTGCCCCGCCCTATAGCGCACTTGCCACACGTCTCCAATACGACCGTCATCCACGAGTTGCTTGGCAAAGTGCAGCGCCGGCTGCCAGTTGATTGGCCAGTTCACCATCAGGCGCACTCCCGCCCGGGCAGCAGCTACCAGCATGCGCTCACCAAGCTCCAGTGTTGCCGCGAGGGGCTTCTCCTTCATCACGTGCAGACCTCGCGCCGCGGCATCTTCCACAATGGTTGCAGCATGCCGGTTGTCCGCGCAGGTGATGATCGCCTCCGGCCGCGCAGCAGCGTACAGCTCCTCAGATGACGCGAAGACCGCGAGACCCGGAAAGCGCCGGGTCAGATGATCGCGGAGCTCCGTATCCTCCTCAGCGAGTCCTATCACCTCGGCTTCATCGCAGGCCAGGGCCGCCTGGAGAAGCCCGCCCGTGTGCAGGTGTGCTCCACTCACGAACCCCAGACGCACCCGTCCCTCTGCCATCGCCAGACTCCTTTTCCGAGCATTCGTTGCGGCGGAGATCGTAGCACACCGTGACTCGAGAAAGACGCCAGATCTCTACCGCCGGATACACTCCGCGGTGGGATAGACACGCCAAGAATAGCGACCACTCCAGACGCTCCAGTAGCCCGTCCCGGATACCCTGCCAGAGTAGTCAGTCTCGGTGCTCGATGACCTCGCGCTCCTCAGTCTCCCGCTGGCACAGGGGGATGCGGCAGCTGACCGGTCATCGAAGGATCATCCCCGGCTCGTCGGTACACTTCTTGCTCGAACTCTTCGAGGAGATGCTCACAGCGACTCAGCTCCTCGGCAACCTGACTGCGTAAACCGGCGTCGAACCAGTCTCGCTCCTCGACTCGCTGACACCAGCGTCTGATCTTCTCGAGGTCTTCACGAATCTCCTCGGCCTCTTCATAGGTGTAGTTCTCACGGAATCGCTCGAACTCGATCTCCTTCACAAACTTCGTCTGGCATTCCTCGATGATCTCGGCGTACTCCTTGGTGGAGAGTGCACGGAACCCTGCGAGCAGCCGGTCGAGTTCTTCAGGCGACACCTCCGTCACGCTGAACAAGTTGTACGTCCCACCCAAGCTCTCTATCTTCGTACACACCGCTTCGATGCCCTGCTCACACTGGGGAAAAGCTGGGACTACGCAGACGCACTGCTGGAGATAGAGCGCACCGAGCCTCTTGAGATCGCGCCAGACAGAGACGCGATTGTTAGAGGGTTCCGAAGGAACCCGGTACACCAGTAGGGTCCAGCGTACGTCCACTCCTGTAGTAGATGTCGAATTCATTGGCCCCGGTCCCTTCACATCGTGCCGTGCACAGAAAGCATGCCACGCTGGACCGGTAGCTGGACGTGCCGTTCACGCCAAGATACGCATCACTCTCCACTCTTGGTGAACGTTATGGAAATGAAAGTAGGAGACCGCGCCGCGGATGCTGACGTAGACCAGTAGGAGAGTAGGAGAACTGTCTCAATTAGATGACCTTATTCCCATAAAAAGTAGTATATTATAACTATCAGTCCCCGAAGAATGGAACTGAACACACTACGATGAGTGCGCTTGAGAGTCTACGTATACGCGAGTTGCGTAATGCTGACTCGCTAGAGGCAGCTACCCAAAGTTTCTGGGCGGAGGCCTCGCAGCAGGGCACACCGCTGCTGGAGGCTATACCAGATGATCCGGAGTCGGTGTTGCTCACTTTTCTATGGCGCGGGGATGCGCAGACGAGAGACGTCGCGCTCATCTCTCCCGACTTGTCCAGTAAGACCACCAGGCTGGAGCGCCTCACACTCACTGATGTCTGGCACTATACCTGCCAGGTTTCGGCGAGGGCTCGCATCAGCTACTGCTTCCAGATCAACGCCTCCCGCTCCAGGACCGTGAAGATGGCGGACTGGAGCACCTGGAGCGCCGGTGGGCTCGTGGACCCGCTGAATCCCCGGCTGTTTGTCATTCCCCAGGACAACGCCAACTCGGAGAGCCGGTCTGCGACCTTCTCCTTCGTTGACTTACCCGCTGCCGCACCATTGCCCTGGCTAGAGTCAGACTCCAGCTATTCGAGTGGGATGATCGCTGAGTTTCTGATTCCTGCACCGCGTCTTGCACCCTGCCCCTGGCCAGGTAGGGCGTACGGTCTACAGCGCCGGCTCTGGGTATACACGCCAACTGGATACGCCCAGCGTAAGGATGGTCCTTTCCGTCTTCTCCTCTTTCTCGATGGCTGGATGTATCTCAATGCCCTTGCTACAGACCAGCTCCTGGACTATCTCATCACCGGACACCGGATCTCACCGGTAGTAGCAGCCTTTCTCGATACCCCTGCGCCGGTGCGTGAGGAGCTTCAGGGTTCTGCGCTTCACGCCGCGTTCATTGTGAAAGAAGTGCTCCCCTGGTTGCAGCTACACTATTCCCTGGCAACACAGCCAAACGCGGTCGCCCTCATCGGTTGCAACCAAGCGGCCTTTGCCGCGGCCTTCACCGCCCTCACCTACCCCACCTCCGTTGGTCAGCTGCTCCTTCAGTCAGCTAGCATCTCTGGGCCCTCACCGATTCGTGCAGGAGATCAGGAGCCAGAGTGGCTGGCTCGCCGCTTCACCGCTGCTCCACGCAGCTTCCTGCATACGGTACTGCAGGTCGGCCAGATGGAGACCGATGCTCCGCGTCCAAACGAACCAAGCCTCCTCACGGCAAACCGCCACCTGCGTGATGTACTGCGCGCGCGTAATCACCCGGTGATCTACAGCGAATTTCCGGGCGGTCACTCATTGCTCTCCTGGCGTGCCGAGCTCGAAGCGGGACTGCTCGCTTTACGGGACATCAAGAAGCTACACCATCTGGATAACCCGTCCCCGGCGCGGTGAAGGTGAAGAGGGGTCGCTGGCCTCTATACCTCGGAGGAGAATCCTTCTTAAGCGGCTGACTCCACCGCCAGCTCTAAGAAACATTCCGCGCACGTTGCGTCACAGAGGGCTTCTCAGTGCGCGACCGCGCCTCCGGTGCACCCCGAACGTCCCTTCTCCGGGTGAGCGCCCGTAACCTTAACGCCCATTGGTGGCTATATCCGTGGCATGAAGAGTAACAGCGCGCGCTTTCTGACATCCCACTGCACGAGCCGATTTAACAATGGGGCAGCGAGGCGCGGAGCTGTGTTGCGGACGCTATGACGCCACGGGACCGCAGTCCAGGTCAGCCGGGGACGCCTGCCGGTCACCGCGGAGTGTTCGGTACGGGTGATATCCCGATCCCAGGTCCATGACCGGACGCTGTGCCATCGTCACAGAGTAGAGTTAAGGATCCCAGATGCAGCAAGACCTGATTCAGCAGAGTGTTGAGAGCGTGGCTGCGTCCAGTGGTGTGACGGTAGCCATCGCCATCGTCTTTGCTGCTGTGCTCGTGTTTGTGCTGGCAGGAGGATGGCTCCTGATTGCCTTCAACCGCCGGAAGACGTTGATTCTCGCCACTGCCGTGCGCTGTATGCTCCTATTTGCCGGCGCCTACACCATCGCGAGAGTGCTCAACCACGTCATTCTCGATCCCCGCCCGTATATCGTCGAGCACGTCGCTCCCCTGATGCCCGTAGCCAGTGACAACGGCTTTCCGTCGGACCACGTGCTGCTCGCGGCCGCCCTCACGGCCAGCATGTGGTGGTTGAGCCGTCGCGCGCTGCCCCTCTTTGCCTTCGGCACGCTCTGCGTACTCCTCGGACGGTTAGGCGTCGGGGCACACCACACACTCGACGTGCTGGGAAGCATCGCCATCGATACCATCGTGGCAATCGCCGTCACCTTCTTGCCCCTCCCTCAGGCCTGGCAGCAGCCCCTACTCGCTGCCGCCGCTGACGTCTGGGGTCGCCTCCACGGGCTCTCCTCCAAGGACACGGTTAGCTGACCGCCAGGGCGGTCAGCTCCACCCTCCTACAGCTACAGCGGACCCACGGGCCTAAGAAAGCTGCTCTCTCCGCAGACGTCATCATGATCATGCGGATCTGGGAAGATGATCTTCGTCGAGTGGTGGATCACCGCCGCTTGCCTGGCTTGTGCATTTTGTTACCATAGACTCAAGAAACGGGACGAGCTGCCGCTGATTTCGCCAGTGGCGGTGGAATGGTAGTACTGTCGCGAGCAGTACTATGTAGGCAGCAGAATAAAGGCCTGGCGAAGAGCCAGTGCAGAGAGGAATTACGATGAGCGTTCAGCCATCGAGTGCCACGAGGCGCCGTCCGCCTTCTCTAGCCGGCACGCTCGTGCCAGCCGACACCCTGAGTGGGCAGGTGTGGTGGTTCCAGCCGGTAGCAGTCGTGGTCGCGCTCACGGCCTTCGGCATCTACGCCTTCTGGGCTGCGCTCCAGGGGAGAGGCTACATCACTCCGTATCTCTCCCCGTTCTATTCGCCGCGGGTGCCTTGGGGTGGCCTCTTCGCCCCCTTCTGGGTTCTCTGGGTCCCCCTCGGCTTTCGGGCATCCTGCTACTACTACCGCAAGGCCTACTACCGCTCCTTCTTCTGGGACCCACCGGCCTGCGCGCGTCTCGAGCCTAGCAATCGCAATTACAGCGGTGAGCGGCGTTTCCCATTCATTCTCAACAACTTTCACCGCTTCTTCCTCTACCTCTCCATCATCGTCCTCCTGTTCCTGTGGTGGGACACCATTCGAGCCTTCGATTTCAGTGGCCACTTCGGCATTGGACTTGGCACCGTCTTGATGCTCATCAACGTAGTGCTCCTCTCCTTCTACACCTTCTCCTGCCACTCGTTTCGCCATCTCGTTGGCGGCAGCGTCGCCTGCTTCTCCTGCACCGCCGCGGGCAACACCCGGCACGGACTATGGCAGCGGATCAGCAGCATCAACGGGCGGCATCCACTCTTCGCCTGGCTGAGCCTTACATCACTTCTCGTCGTTGACGTCTACTTGCGACTGCTCATAGCCGGGGTCTTCACAGATCCGAGGTGGGTCGCTTAAATGTCAGCACTGACGGATCGCTACGACGTGTTTGAATACGATGTCCTCGTCCTGGGGGCAGGGGGCGCCGGTCTTCGCGCTGCTGTTGCGGCCTCCCAGGCAGGCTGCCGTGTTGGCCTCATTTGCAAGTCCTTGCTCGGCAAGGCCCACACCGTGATGGCTGAAGGCGGCATCGCCGCCGCGCTTGGCAACCTCGACTCTGCAGATAGCTGGCAGGTGCATTTCGCCGACACCATGCGCGGTGGGCAAATGATCAACAACTGGCGCATGGCCGAGCTCTTCGCCAAAGAGGTCCCCGAACGGGTGCTCGAGCTCGAGCGCTGGGGAGCGCTCTTCGACCGGACTCCAGAGGGCTATATCTCACAGCGCCCCTTCGGCGCCCATACCTATCGCCGCCTCTGTCACGTCGGTGACCGCACCGGTCTCGAGCTCATCCGCACCATGCAAGATCGGGCTGTGGCCTCCGGCATCGACGTCTTCATGGAATACACCATCACGAAGCTGCTCACGGATAACGGTCAGGTCGCCGGCGCCTTCGGCTACCGTCGTGAGGATGGCCGCTTCTATATCTTCCGCTCCAAGGCCGTGATCCTCGCCACCGGAGGCTTCGGCAAGACCTTCAAAGTCACCTCCAACTCCTGGGAGGGGACGGGCGATGGTGTCGCTATGGCCTATGAGGCCGGTGCCGCGCTCCGCGATATGGAGATGGTGCAGTTCCACCCCACCGGCATGGTCTGGCCACCAGGGGTACGCGGCATCCTGGTCACCGAGGCTGTTCGTGGTGAGGGAGGCATGCTCTACAACTCTGAAGGCGAGCGCTTCATGCTGCGCTACGACCCCAAGAAGAAGGATCTCTCCTCGCGCGATGTCGTCGCCCGCTCGATCTACAAGGAGGTACAGGCGGGGCGCGGCAGTGAGCACGGTGGCGCCTACCTCGATATCCGCCACCGCGGGGCGGACTACATCAAGCGCAAGCTGCCCAGCATGTACGAGCAGTTCCTCCGCCTCGCTGACGTCGACATCACCAAGGAGCGTATGGAAGTCGCCCCCACAGTGCACTACGCGATGGGTGGCATCGACGTGGAAGCGGAAACCGCCGCGACATCACTCCCTGGTCTCTACGCTGCCGGGGAGTGTGCAGCAGGACTGCACGGCGCTAATCGCCTTGGCGGCAATTCCCTGGGCGACTTGCTCGTCTTCGGGAAGCGTGCCGGAGAGGCCGCCGCTGCCTATGCTCGAGATCTCAAGAACTTGCCATCGATCGATGATGGGCAGGTGGAAGGGGAGCGCAAGCTGCTCCACCACCCTTTCGAGAGTAAGGGACAGGAGAATCCCTTCCTCTTCCACGAGGAGCTCCAGAAGATCATGGCCGATCACGCTGGTATCGCCCGCACCGAAGACGGTCTCAAGGAAGGCCTGGAGAAGCTACTGGCCCTCAAAGAGCGGACGCCACAGCTCCACGTCGAAGGCTCATTCATGTTCAATCCCGGCTGGCACACAGCCCGCGATGACCTCTTCATGCTCACTATCTGCGAAGCCCTCCTTCGCTGCGCCATCGAGCGGCAGGAGAGCCGCGGTGCACACTGGCGCCTCGACTACCCCGACCAGGATCCGGAACAGAGCAAGGTCAACCTCATCACACGCCAGGCGAATGGGGAGATGGTCGTGGAAGCCCGGCCTATCCCGCCACTGCCTGCGGAGCTCGCTGCACTATTGAAGGAGAGCTAGAGTCGTCATGACTACCCAGACCGTCACCTTCCACGTGTTCCGTGGCGACGCCGATGGAGGCGCCGAGCAGGACTACCAGGTTCCCATCACCGAAGGCATGGTCGTCCTCGATGCCATCCATTACATCCAGGCGCATCAGGCGGGCGATCTCGCCTGTCGCTGGAACTGCAAAGCAGCCAAGTGCGGATCCTGCGCTGCCGAAGTCAACGGTCATCCGCGGCTCATGTGCAAGACGCGCGTCGACCAGTTCGAGGGCAAAGACATCCACGTTCATCCCCTACGCACCTTCCCTCTGATCAAGGATCTCGTCACGGATGTGTCCTACAACTATGAGGTCAATAAGCAGATCGCCCCGCTCACGCTCCGGCCCGAGGATGACACGCCGCAGCCCTGGGTAATGCATCAGCAGGACGTTGAGCGCCTCTTCGAGTACCGCAAGTGCATCGAGTGCTTCCTCTGCCAGGATGTCTGCCACGTCCTGCGCAACCACCACAGAGAGGGCGCATTCTTCGGCCCTCGCTACTTGACACGCCTCGCCTACTACATCTATCACCCCAAAGATGCCCTCGACCGCATCCCCTTCGCCAGAGATGCTGCGGGTATCGGCTTCTGCAACATCACGAAGTGCTGCACCGAGGTCTGCCCCGAGCACATCCACATCACCGACAACGCCATCATCCCCGTCAAGGAGAAGGTGGCCGATGAGTACTTCGATCCCATTCGCTGGCTCATCCGTAAGGCCTCCGGCAAGAAAGACCAGCAGCAGAAGATCACCACGGCTGAGAGTCCCGCGACAGCGCAGCCTGGGTCCTGACCGCTCTGCGGTTATCTCCAGGCATCCGAGCTGGGGGGTGCCTGATTCCACCGTGCTAGTGAGGTTCTGCATAAGGTCTGACGGCGCGCAGCTACGCTGGATTCGCTGGCTGCTCCGTTTGCTCACTCCTCCGGCCGATGCCATGCCAGACGGCAGAGACGAGACGTTCTGACAGGTCAGACGGGAGTGCATTGGAAGCGGGCGAGAGCATAAGGTGATAGAACAGCGGGCCCGCCATCACGTCGATCACAATGTCGATGTCGAGATCATCACGCAGCTCACCGCGTTCTTTACCCAGCTCCACGAGCCGGGCTAGCGCCTTCCGCCGGGGCGCCAGCAGCGCCGTCTGGTAGTGTGAGAAGAGCGTTGGCGCCGCCGCTATCTCAGCCGCAAGACGAGGAAACACCCTGCCTACCGGCGAGTGCATCGCTGCCCGCAAAGCATCCTGGAGCAGCACCGTGAGGGCCTCGCGTGTACTGCCTGTGGTCGGGAGACGCGCGTCCGCCGCCAGCTCATCGAGTGCCCCACTCACAAGCGCCTCTTTCGATGGCCAGCGCCGGTAGATCGTCGTCTTCGCGACCCGGGCGCGCTTGGCGACGCCTTCCACTGTCAGCCCCCGGAAGCCGACGTCGATGAGCAGACCAAGCGTGGCATCGAGAATCGCCCGGTCAGCTTCAGCGCTCCGCGGCCTCCCGCGGGGACGCCGAGCAACTGGCTTTTGCGCCGTCACTGCTGTCACCCGATCTCGCAGTCGAGGAAGATTCCGCAACGTGAGGAGTGTCGAAAAGCGTAGCATCTGCGTGCAACCACTGCAATCACATCCGGTAAGCCGCGCCAGCCGTCCCGTGATCGCGCGGTGCTTGCGCCTAATTGACTGGCTCCGTGCCTCGCTAGACTCGGCGAGCGCTGCGCCAACCTCCACCGAGCGTTCCTCACGCTCGACCGCACCTTCATCTGCTGGACATTCCTCGGACGACCGGCGGGGGCAGCGGATTGATCAATCCGCTGCCGGCTCGATATACTGACGGGTGAGCATGCTCGTCAAACACGCCAAAGCGGTGGCACGACAATGGGTGATCGAAAAAGCCAGCAATGTCCCGGGCTTTCACGGCGCCTACTTCGCCGGCTCGACGAACTGGCTCCCCGATGACGCCAGGTTCCCGGCGACATCCGATCTGGACGTCAACCTGGTATTGGAAGCTCCGGGCACGGAAATGAAGCTCGGCAAGTTCGTCTATCGCGGCGCGCTGCTCGAAGTGTCGTACATACCGCACGACGCGCTCCGCTCGCCGGAGGCGGTGCTGGGCAACTATCACCTGGCCGGTGGGTTTCGCACTCGGAGCATTATCTTGGATCCCACAGGAGCCTTGACAGCGCTTCAGGAAGCGGTGGCGCGGGAATATGCGCAGCGTAGCTGGGTGCGCAAACGCTGTGAGCACGCCGCGAGCAGGGCACTCAACTTGGCGCAGTCGCTGGACGGAGCCGGGCCTTTTCACGACCAGGTGACCTCGTGCGTCTTTGCAGCGGGTGTCACCACCCACGTGCTGCTGGTGGCCGGGCTGAAGAACCCCACTGTACGGCGACGTTATGCTGCAACACGCGAGCTCCTGGCGGAGTACGGGCGCCTCGACTTCCAGAAGCCGCTCCTGGCGCTGCTGGGATGCGCGGAGATAAATCGGGAGCGGGTCGAGCATCATCTCGGCACGGTCGCCGCGGCGTTCGACGCTGCCAAGATCGCGATCAAGACGCCATACCGGTTCGGGTCGGACATCAGCGACGTCGCACGCCCGATCGCGATCGACGGCAGCCGCGAGCTGATCGAGCGCAGCCTCCACCGGGAGGCGGTCTTCTGGATCGCCGCTACGTATTCCCGTTGCCGGACGATCTTCGCCGCGGACGCGCCGGAGCTGATCTCGCGGTTTGATGGCGGCTATCGGGAGTTACTTGCCGACCTTGGCATCGATTCGTTCCAAGACCGGCGCCTGCGATGTAGAGAGGTGGAAGAGTTCCTGCCTGGACTCTGGGAAGTGGTAGAGGAAATCTTGGCTGCCAACCCCGGAATTGAAGAATAAGAAGAGCTACTCACAATAGCCTTACCAGGTCGCCGGTATCCCTCTGGTCGCAATGCAGGCAATAAATAATAGGTATCGTTCTCTAAGTATGAGGGGCTTCCACGCCACAGTTGACGCGAGTCCATTGAAGGGACAAGTGCTTGTCACCGCGCCGGCGCGCTGCTGAGCGAGCTCGTTGTCGCGCCATAACGCCGCTCCCGCGGTAACTCTACGGCGTGGCACGTTGCGTGCTGCTCCCAGCACGAACTCCTCCTCACCGGGATGGCGGCCCGCTCAGGCCACTAGGACATTGCCGGAGCTGGTAGCATTCAGCTTGAGCCCTTGCAGCCCGTCCTCAGGCCGTGCAGCAGTCTGGTGTGGCAAGCACTGCGCTGAACCCGGCCTGCAGCTCATCACCCTCTCGCGGCGGCAGACAGCGCTCCCCGACGGCGCCAGGAGGACGGAGCAACGCCGAGCGCCAGCGGCGCTGCTCAAAGTGAGCCGTGGACAGCAGTGCGAGGAGTTCCGGGCGGGTGAAGAAGTGCGCCTGCCGGTAGAAGTCATCGCCTTGCTCACCCAGGCGCCGGTAGTGCTGCCCCCACGCTCCCTCGGCAAGCACGAGGCCGAGGACGAGACACCCACCCGGTCGCAGCACCCGGCGCACTTCCGCGAGCATACGCACAGGATTCTGGGCGAAGCATAGGGTGACGGTCAGTAGCACCGCGCCACAGCTCGCCGGAGCAAGCGGCAGCGCCTCGCCGCGGGCCCGTACCGCCGTTACACCGCGAAAAGTAGCAAGAGCGAGTGGCGCGGCAGCCGGGTCGACTCCCAAATCAATGCTGAGCGCTTGCGCGAAGCGGCCGCTACCCACTCCCACCTCGAGCCAGGGACGGGGCGCTCCTGTGAGTAGCGGTCGGAGTGCTTCGACCTCTTCGGCAAACAGCGCTCGCCCTTCTGGGTGGTCGTACCAGGCATCGTAACGTGCTGCCTGCTCCTCAAAGATAGCCATAGCGCCCAGCTCCCAATGCTCTCGCACAGCTTAACCGGAAGTAGCAGATGCCGGCATCGCCCTCTGGGAACTTGCTGGCAAGCGCCACGGGGATCTTGCACCACCGTCCGCGAGATCGTACCTCGACTACATCCAGCACTCAGGAATCCGGCCCTCCGGAGCCTTCTAACACCAGCAGGTCGCAAGCACGTCCTACATCTGGTTGCAGTCACGGCGGAGAGCCGGTCACTTCAACACTTCCGGCGGCTGCTCGCTCCCCTGTGCTGCCACCGGGTCTGAACCAGCCGGGATGTGCACCGTCCACAGCACGGCAAGCGCTGCCGCAGCACCGAGTACCAAGACCACGAAGATCGCTCGATACCCCCATCGTGTGATGAGTACACTCGAGAACAGCACCGAGGCCGGGATCGCCACCGACTCGAACGCCGTCTTCAAACCCGCAAACACTCCCACCTCTTCAGCGGGTATCAACTCGGTGAGTAGCGGCCAGCTGGCCGCGGTGATCGCCGCATTGCCAGCACCGGCCACGATGATCACCACGAGCGTCTGGAGCACGGTCTGGATGAGTAGCCCTCCGAGCGCAGCCACCGCCATGACCGCGATGCCACCCGCCAGCACGCGCTTGCGCCCCGTACGTGCTGCCACTCCCCCGGCGGGAAGCAGCAACACCGCGGTGGAGACCACCAGCCCGAGGAACAGGTACTGGGCATTCGCTGCATCAGTCCTGATCACCTTTGTTGCAAAGAGGGTGAGGTAGGGGAGGATGGCATTACTCCCGAAGTTGTAGCAGAAGTCACAAACGAGGTAGCGGAGTGCCATCTCGTGCCGCGCGAGGAGCGCCAGCGGCGATTGCCGGCCACGCTCTACTCCGGTCCGTGGCGGCGCGTGGGCAGAACGGTTGTGCTGCTCCGGCACCGTCACGATCGTCACTGCAAAGGTCACGAGCATGCCGCCGCCAATCAGGAGGAAGAGTAATGGCGTGAGCTTCCGCCCCAAGAGCTGCGCTCCGCTAATGAGCACGGCCACCATGCCAGCAAACTGAACGACCGTGGCCAGTGCGTTCACCATACTCCGCTGTGCTACCGGGAAGAGATCGCCGAGCAGCGCATTGAGCGGATCAACAGCCACATTGAAGAAGAGGGAGAACAGGAAGATGCTCAGTAACAGCAATGACAACTGCTGGGCCAGCGCAGCGACGCCGAAGAACACCGCCGCCAGGATGATCCCCACTGTCATGAAGGGTCGCCGCCGGCCGAAGCGCGTCCATATCCGGTCGCTCCAGGCGCCCACGAGCGGTTGGACGGCCACACCTTCGATCGAGCGGCTGCTGCTGACCAGACCTATGATGAGCGGATTACGCGTGTAGGCGCTCACGATGAGCGGTAGCGTCCCGTTGCTGAAGCCATAGAAGAACCCTGCCCCTAAACTGGCGATGCTGTAGCGCCAGGCCAGACGCAGCCACGGCAGCCCTTCCCCCGCCACGTCACTCTCCTGTCTTCTTGGCAGTCCAACGCTAGCAGCTCGTGCCGGCGCGACGGCCGGACCGAATGCCGCACAAGCAGCTGAATCTGGCCCGGCTAGACACTGCGATGGCTGTCAGACGACCGTCAGCGTCTTCGGGATCGTCCTTGCCTGACTCGCAAGACCTCGCTGAGACCATCATATACTTTTCGGAAGTCAGGAAAACTATGGTAGCAACACGCTACTGAGCGATTGACGCATCCGCCTCCAGCGTCATCCCACTTGTCCTGACGTCTCTCGTGGTCGCTCGCCAGAGCGGATGACAGCCGTTCTACGCATCTCGTCCATCACGCGGCATACTAATCTGGGACATCTTGCCGCGTCCTCTGTGGCCGGCGGAAAAGGAGACGGATCGATGACGGACGAACAGGACAACACCACAGTATCCCAGGCTGACAAGACGACCTCCACACCAACTGACGGCGCGACGCAAGAGACAGCGCAGACTCCTCCTGCAGACGTGTCTCTCGTGCCAGCGAGCCAGCTCGAGGCAGCAGAGCGCCAGGTAGAGGAGTTGCGCTCACTCCTGCAGCGCGAGCGGGCGGATTTCGTAAACTATCGCCGCCGGGCTGAAAGCGAGCGGGCACAGCTCGTACAGTCGGCGCGTGCGGAAGGCCTACTCTCCATTCTGCCACTCCTCGACAACCTGGAGCGTGCCGCCGCCGGTGTGCCAGCCGAGCTACGTGATCAACCATGGGTCAAGGGCGTGCTCCTCGTTGCCGATCAGCTCGCCTCTGCCTTGCAGAGCGCGGGCCTCGAACGCTTTGGCGCCCCCGGCGATCCCTTTAACCCGCGACTTCACGAGGCCTTCCTCAACCAGGAGCATCCCGACATCCCGGCAGGGCACGTCAGCTTGGTGCTCCGCGCCGGCTATAAGATGGGAGATCGGGTGCTGCGTGCCGCTCAAGTAGCCGTGTCGGACGGCGCCGCAACGAGTATCACGGAAGAGAAACAACAGCAAGACAGCAGCGCCAAGCCGGAGGAAAGCGCTGAATCTGAAAGCCCATGATGGACCTCACTCTCCGTCTCAATCATTACCGCTTTCATTTTCAGCGTCCCGCTCGTTGTGGCTTCGTGCGCTATCTCTTGTATTGGAGACGCGGACAAGCTGGCGGCTGCCTAAACGGCGGAGAGTGTGTTTGCGGTGCGAGCGCTAGCCTGGTCTGGCAGTAGGTCACATATGCAACATCAGCGGTCGCCGCTACCGTTGACGCACATAGCGCGCAAGCGCCGCCCGCACGGGTACGCCGTTCGGCGCTACTGTTCCCGACCAGTCACTGATGACCGCAGGGAAGGTGCACACGTTATCCGCTGCGTACCACGCCCAGGCGATCCAGCCGATGTGATGCGCTCGGACGCCGTCGGGTGCATCAAAGTAGTTGATCAGTCCTCCCTCCACCTGAGGCGAGCAGAAGGGTGTCTTGCCAAGAAGAGGGCCGAATTCGGTCGCCACGATGGGGTAGCGACCGGTGAGCGAGCCAAACGCAGCATTGAGCACGCTCATCGAGACCGTTGGATAGTAGGGGTGCGTGGCATAGACGATGTTCGTGCCTTGCACTTCGTGCGTCGGTACACCGCTGAGGTCACGCGCCCAGTCTAGTCCGCTGATGAAGACGAGGCTGCGAAATCCGGCGGCTCGGACCGTGTTATAGAGCTCTTGCATCCCTATGGCAGTCCATCCTTGGTCTGTCGTACAGCCACGGAGCCAGCAATCCCAAGTCACCCCATGTGGCTCATTGTAGAGGTCGAAGAACACGTGCGGATCGCTCCGGAAGTGCTCTGCCATGAGCCGCCAGAACCGTACGGAGCGCACGTCTGGCATCTTCTGCTGCCCCATCGTTGCCGGGCAAGATACGCCGCGATCCGACCAGTGCAGGTCGATGAGCGCCTCCATCCCCGCCCCTTCAATCCAGCGCACGAGTCTGCTCAAGGTCGCGAGATAGGTGGGGGAGTAGTAGCACGAATCAGGTAGCAGGAAATCCTGATTGGTCGGAATGCGTACGGTGTTGATGCCCCAGCTTGCCATACGCTCCACATCCGCTCTGGACAGCATCACTCCGGCGGGATTCCATTCCAGCGACGGGCGGTTGAGCCCATGGATGAGAAACGGCTCGCCGCCGGGAGTGAGGATCTGCGCGCCGCGCGTCGTATACCAGACCGGCGCCTCCTCACGGCCACCAGCGAGGAGACTCGCACCGAGCAGCAGCGCGAGGAACAAGCCGGAGAGAAGCGGCATCCATACCGTGCGCCGGGGACCGTAGACGTCGTGGTAGGCCTTCTCGGCAAACACTACTTCTCGCCCTGGCATCGACTCCCCCGTACGTGCGCTGCATAGCCCTCATCTTGCTGGCTCAGTGGCAGCACCGCTCCGTCAAGATCAATGCGAAGGCCTGCCCTGCTCATTCGGGCGAGACCAACGTATCCCGTCCTTCACCGCAGTGCGCCGAGCCGTGTGTCGCCATCTCAGCGCGAGAGCTCAAGCAGCATTCCTCACCACACTCACCGACGCGCTACACGTTCTTACCCGCGCTGCCGCCGTTGCTGGTAGCATTTTGGCCATCGCTGCTCTTCAGAGCTTGGATAGCCTGCGGCACTCCGATACCGAAGATGTAGCCGAGGAATCCGCCGGTGAACGTCGCTACTGCCCCGCCGTCGAGTATTCCGTGCAGTCCCAAGATCAGCACGGTGGCCAGCAGCAAGGCTCCGATCAAAATTGTGCCAAAGCCATCACCCACCCACGGCAACCGGGGCCGGCGCTGCGCTCCAGCCACAGCGATCACAGGCCAGATGGCCAGTCCACCTCCATCCTGACGGGCAACGACAGCAAAGGGACCAGCTAACTTTGCGGTCACCGCGGTCGTGGTGCCGGCGGTCTGGGAGAGCGCTCCTGCCTCCTCCGGAGTCAGCGACCACGTCACTGCCACTGCCTCTCCATTCACCGTCGCCGTGAATGGCTGAGATGCTTGCGTTACCAGCACGTGAGTCGGCCCCGCAATGGTTAGACCACTCGTAGTCACCGCCTTGATAGCCGCGAAGGCCCGCACGAGTCGCTGATTGACGAATGTTCCCTCCTGTTGCACCTCAGGCGTCGTGCCCGCCAGCGCCAGTGTCTCGTCAACTGCATAGAACTTGCTCTGAATCTTATAAAGGTAGAGGAGTAAGCCCACGATTACTACGGCAAAGAAGAGCAAGATGATTGCCGTCAGGTTGAAGAGCTCGCTGCCACTGAGCTGACCTCCGGCTGCCTGAGCAGTGCTCGACGCCATCGTAGTCTGCGTCGTGGTGGCAGCGCTCGCCACGGTGAGGCCAAGCGCCAGCAGCTTGGGGGCTCCTGTGAGACCGCTCACCAATCCGAGTGTCAGACCGATCCCCATGGCCCTCCCCTTTCACGCCGCTGGTACGGCAAGCCACGGACCAGCGCCTGCTCTGCACGCCGGTGATCACAGGGATGATAGACTTACTGTACGGCCATCTGCGAGCACGGCTCAGATAGCCGCCGCAATCTAATCCAGCATTGTGCACCCTGTATGGCTTTCTTGTCCGTCCAGCGCCCGAAGCGGCAGCAGCTCTAGAGCGGTGGCAAAGGGTGCGGCCGCACCAGCGCGCCGCCCTGCTCGTATGACTCCATCGCCGCCCAAGTGTACTCGAGAGCGGCCAGCGCATCGCGTCCTGACGCTCGCAGCCGGTGGAGCGGCACGCCACCCGTCACATCCTCGAGAAAGGCGTGGATACGCCGGGGAAAGGTCTGGCTGAAGTCAGATGTACCCGATTCCGTGACGGTCGCGCCAGCGGCGCCCGGATCACGCGGCAGAGGCCGCCCCGGCCCGCCAGATTCCGGCGCCTTCCAGAACGTCACCCGCTCGATGCAGTTCTCGATGCAGAATGTGCCCTTGGTGCCGGCGACTTCTACGCTCCACCAGCCGCCGAGACCATAGGACGCATCGCCCCGCTGGCTCAGCAGATAGCCGGTGCAGTCGTTGGCGAAGCGGATGTGGATGCTCGCGATCGAAAGCATCACATCGCCCGTCCGGCGACGGTAGCCCGGACGGTTGAGGAAGGCCTGCACGTGCGTCACGTCGCCGCAGAAGTAACGCATCACGCTGAGGGGGTGGGATAGGAACGCCTTGAGGTGAAAGTAGGGGAAGCCACACGTGTTCGCCGCCGTGCTCGGCCGGTACTGTTCCGGTTCAGCGCCTTGAAAGCCCATCTTCGTCAGGCAATAGACGAGCTCACCCATCTCACCACGGTCGAGGTAGCCTTTCGCCACCTCAGCAGGCGGTGTGAAGTAGTGGTTGAGGTTGCAACCCAGGTAGCGGCGGCGTGCCGCCGCCGTGACGACCATCTCACGCGCTTGCTGCACCTCGCTGGAGAGGGGCTTCTCGACGAGCACGTGCTTGTTGGCCAGCAGGGCCTCCATCGCTGGCTCGTAGTGCCAGCTCCCGTTCTCGTTGCCACCTGTGCACACGTCGACGATGTCGAGGTCCGGATGGTCATCGAGCATATCCTGCAAGCGGTAGTAGGCGCGCACCCCATGGGTCGCCGCCGCACTATCTGCCCGCTCCTTGACGATGTCGCACACGCCCACTAGTTCTGCGAGCTCATCTTTCCTATGGGCCGCAGCGTGCTGGTTGCCGATGCCACGCATCCCCACGACTCCCACTTTCAGTGCCATCGCCGTCTCGCTCCTCTTCTCCTGCCGTGCATACCATCACGGAGAACTGCTCGTGCAGTGCGACCGGCCGGGCTTCAACCCGAGCTCTGTGCACGCCGCCGGCCAGGGCCGGCTAGCGTCAGGCCGCGCGCACTAGTGACTTAGGTGAAAAGGTAGCAACCACCACGCGTGAGCACAAGCCAGGCGCCGTCTCCCGCTTCATACCGTGACAGCCACGCTGTCAGCCCGGTTGTTCACCGAGGGGCGTGGATCGGTGGGTGGGCATATGGCACGGCCGATGCCTTCATAGCAGAAGCCAGCAGCGCGGACGTAATCCGGATCGTACATATTGCGACCGTCAACGAGGACGGGCGGCTGCCGCTTAGGCGCCATAGCCGCGCGCAGGCGGGCAAAATCCAACTGCTTGAACACATTCCACTCGGTGACCAGAACCAGCGCATCGCAGCCGCTAGCGAGCTGATACGGGTCAGGAGCGAGCTCCAGCGAGGGCAGCAGAGCGGCAACACCGGGCATGCCGGCGGGATCGTAGCCAGCAACGGTGGCGCCTTCGGAGAGAAGCAAGCGAGCGATCTCTAGGGACGGCGCGTCGCGCAGGTCGTCAGTGTTGGGCTTGAAGGTGAGACCAAGGAGGCCGGTGCGAACGCCGCGAAGACTGCCGAGAAGCCGGCGCAGTTTACTCACGAGCAGACGGCGCTGGCCGGCGTTGATCTCCAGCACGGCGCGCAAGAGCTGCGGATGCAGGCCGGCGGCTCCGGCCATGTGCGCAAGGGCCCGCAGATCTTTGGGAAAGCAGGATCCACCGAAACCTAGCCCGGCATCGAGAAAGGCCGGGCCAATACGCCGGTCATATCCCATACCCAAACTGACCTGTGTCACGTCAGCCCCGAGGCGCTCGCAGATACCGGCGATCTCGTTGACGAAGCTGATGCGCGTGGCCAGAAAGGCGTTGGAAGCATACTTGATCATCTCCGCTGTGCGCAGATCGGTGATGA
>JAMCTA010000149.1 GCA_023381895.1 Chloroflexota bacterium | reverse complement strand
GCACCGTGCTCCAAGAGGTCGGGCTTCTCAAGATGGACTTCCTGGGACTTGCCAACCTCTCCACCCTCGACCGGGCCGTCAAGCTCGTGAAGCAGACCCGTGGCATCGACGTCAACTTGAAGGCGCTACCGCACGATGATCCCGAGACCTTCGCCCTACTCCAAACAGGTGAAACCACCGGACTCTTCCAGCTCGAATCGGCTGGCATGCGGAAGTACCTCAAGGAGCTCAAGCCGACGAACATTGGTGACATATCAGCGATGATCTCGCTCTACCGCCCGGGACCTATGGCGAACATCCCTCGGTTCATCGCAGCCAAGAACGGGCTTACTGAAGCTCAGTATCTTCACCCAGACCTCGAGCCGATCTTGCGCGAGTCATACGGTGTCATCGTGTACCAGGAGCAAGTCATGGCTATTGTGGTCAAGATTGCCGGGTTCACGACCGAGCAAGGCTACAAGTTCATCAAGGCCATCGCCAAGAAGAATGCAGAGCTCCTGCAGAAGCAGAAGGAACCATTCGTCAAAGGGGCGTTGGAACGCGGTTACCCCCCTGCGCTCGTGGAACGGCTCTGGAGCTTGTTCGAGCCTTTCCAGCGCTACTCATTCAACAAAGCTCACACGATGGCTTATGCCCACGTCACCTATCGCACCGCGTACATGAAGACGCACTTTCCAGCGGAGTTCATGGCCGCCGTGTTGTGCTCCCATCGTGATATCCTTGAGAAAATCGCCACCGATGTCGCCGAATGCCGGCGCATGGGCGTGGAGGTACTTCCTCCGGACGTCAATCACCCCCAGACCGACTTCACTGTCGAAGGTGAGGCCATCCGTTTTGCATTGGCAGCCGTGAAGAACGTTGGCGCCTCCGCGGTGGAGAGCATCGTCGCCGAACGCGAGCGACGTGGACCCTACACCAGTCTCGATGATTTTTGCCGTCGTATTGACGTACGTACCGTCAACAAGAAGGCGCTGGAGTCGCTCATCAAGTCCGGTGCTCTTGATCGCTTTGGCAGCCGGAAGTCTATGCTCGACCAGCTTGACCGCATTGTGAGCGTCGCCCAACAATCGACGCGTACCGCCGCTGCAGGCAAGGTGAGCATGTTCGGCATGATTGAAGAGACGGCCCCTACTATCTTCTCGATTCCTCCTGCCCAACACGACCCTGCCACGCTGAAGCAATGCTACACCTGGGAGCGCGAGCTCCTCGGTGTGTACTTCGGTCAGCATCCACTCAACGGGCTGGCTCACCGGCTCCGCGAGCGCAACGTAATCGCCATCGGCGAGCTCACCGAGGACATCACCGGATCGAAGGTCACGATAGGCGGCCTACTCATAGCCACTCGCACCGTCACAACGAGATCGGGACAGTCCATGCTGTATGCCACGCTCGAAGATCTGAGTGGGACGATTGAGGTCACCGTCTTCCCCCGCATCTTTGAGGCAACACGCGACGTATGGGAGACCGATCGGATCCTCCTCATCCAAGGCAAGCTGGAGCAGCGCGGCGAAGAATTCCAGATCGTGTGCGAAACCGTGCAGCAGTACGCTGAGGATGATCAGATCAGTATGCACCACCACCTATGCATCACCGTGCCACCGCTTCAGGACCCCGTGAGCGACCGGCTCCGCCTCGAAAACGTGGCGAAGGCCTTACGCGACGCGAAGGGCTCAGACACTGTGGAGGTACGGGTGCGCACAAGCATCGGCACCGTCCGGCTCGACACATCAACCCTACGCACGCAGTGGACTCCCGAGCTCGAGGAGCGTATCCGGCAGCTACTCGGCCGCGAGGCAATCGAAGTCAGTATCTTTCAGCCCGCCGTACTTGCTGTAGCGAGCTGAATACGACCGGGTAGCGATTGCTTCGTGACTGCCATTTCACTTATCGAGTGAGGCGGTCTAGCGCCTGCTCGTATACTCGGCGCATGGTGAAGCACAGACAAGTAACTAAAGGAGCATTCGGTTGGGGAACGTCTCGCTCGGATGGGGCATTATCGGTTGTGGGGTCATCGCGCCATCACACGCTCGTGCAGTGCTCGCGAACGCACCGAAGGCAAGGCTCGTTGGCGTGTGCGACGTGGATATGACAAAGGCTGAGAAGCTGCGCGATGAGTTCGGAGCTGAATTTGCCACGGACTCTATAGATGAGCTGCTGTCGAGCCTTGATATCGACTGCGTCAGCATTTGTACGCCGAGCGGCTTGCACGCCCAGTGCGGGATCGAGGCTGCCCGTGCAGGGAAGAACATCCTCTGCGAGAAGCCTCTCGACGTCTCTCGCGAGCGGATGGACAGCTTTCTGGAAAACGTGCACACCATCGGGATCAAGCTCGGGTGCGTCTTTCAGCAGCGCACCCGGCCCCTTCACAGGAAACTGAGGACAATGCTCGCCAGCGGCGATTTCGGACGTGTGCTCTATGCAGACTTGAGCGGCAAGGACTACCGCTCGCCTGACTACTACAAGACGGCATCCTGGCGCGGTACGCTCCGCTACGATCGTGGCTGCCTCATGAATCAAGGTATCCACACCCTCGATCTCCTCCTCTGGCTGATTGGCGAGCCAGTGGTCGAAGCAGCGGGGTTCTGGGATCATCTTGCCCGCGACATCGAAGGAGAAGACACCATCGCCGGGAGCTTGCGCTTCAGCAGTGGGGCACTCGCATCTGTGCTCTACGCCACGAGTAGCTCTCGAGGGAAGCTCCCTCAACACATTGGCATCCACTGCACCGAGGGCAATATCATCCTGGGGCGCACCGAGCCGGTTGTCGAGCTGCGCGGCGAGCGTCTCAACTTGGACAGCATCGATGCCATCAATGCGGAAGGGCAGACGGCAGTGCCGCAAGGGCACGAGTATCACGTCGCAGATCTCATTGCCGCTCTTGAGGAAGATCGCGACCCGGAGATCACGGGCGAATCAGCGCGCACCGCTGTCGATGTGGCGCTAGCCCTCTACGAAGCCTCCGACAGCCGGAGCGCCGTTCTTCTGAGAACGAGCTAGAGCCTTACCGCCGGGACGTTCAGCCGGCAGCGTATCAACTCTCCGTCAGAGTCTGTTGCAAGAGCGTAACGACATCACGGGCTACAGCAAGAGCCGGCGCAGCAATTGCTCAGGCAGCGGGCTCGGTAAACTGCTGGGCATGAAGGCGCGCATACGTTCCGCCACGCGCAAGCAGCTCCTCGTGTGAGCCCTGTTCGATGATCCGGCCGTGTTCGAGCACGAGCACGCGATGCGCCTTTTGAATCGTCGCTAGGCGGTGGGCGATGACGAAGGTCGTCCGGCCGTGCATCACGCGATCGAGGGCAAGCTGAATCAGCGCCTCTGTCTCCCGATCGACATCCGAGGTTGCCTCGTCGAGGATGAGGATTGGACGGTCGGCAAGAATCGCCCTGGCAATAGCGAGACGCTGCCGTTCGCCGCGCGAAAGCTTGCCCCCTCCTTGACCAATATCGCTGTTGTAACCATCCGGCAACTGCACGATGAAATCGTGCGCGTTCGCCGCTTTCGCTGCCGCTTCGATCTCTTCAAACGTCGCTTCTGGGTGGGCGAAGGCGATGTTCTGGCATACGCTCCCCCCAAATAGGTAGGTTTCCTGGAGCACGACAGCGATCTGGGAACGCAGCGATTCAAGCTTGACCGCGTTCACGTCGTGCCCATCGATCTCCACACGCCCTCGAGTGGCGCGATAGAACCTCGGGATGAGATTCACGAGGCTGGTTTTGCCCGCCCCTGTGGTGCCCACGAGCGCTATGACTTCCCCTGGCTGCACGTGCAGGTCGATGTCATTGAGCACTGTTTGTCCAGGTGTATAGCCAAAGAACACGTGCTGGAAGTCAACCCTGCCGCTAACACGGGGCAGCACCGTCGCTGTGGGAGGGTCGAGATCTTCAGGCTGCTCATCAAGAAACTGGAAGACGCGATCGGCTGACGCCAGCGCTTGCTGCAACGTATTGTTGACCGTTGTGAGCTGGGTGATAGGCTGGAAGAAGAGGGTGACGTAGCTGAGGAAGGCTATGAGATCGCCCAGCGAGAGATGGTGAGCCATAATCTGCGCTCCACCATATCCCAGGATGAGCGTTGTACCGAGACCACCAATGAGCTGCACGATAGGTCCATAGACCGCCTGCACCTCGCCGGCGCGCATCGAGGCATTGAAGTTATCGTGGGTTGTCACGGCAAACTGAGCGATGCTGTAGTCTTCACGGGCAAACA
>JAMCTA010000005.1 GCA_023381895.1 Chloroflexota bacterium | reverse complement strand
TCCGGCGCCGTGACAGTATCGAGCGGAGAGAGTGGTGGCGCAGCAGAGTCTCCGGCAGCAGAGCGCCTCTTCTGTGGGCGAAGCAGACCGACTGGCGAGTGGTGCTGAACCGAGGGTGCGGGACAACCGGTTTGAGACGCTACGGCGTTTCTTCCGAAACCCGCTGGCGGTCATCGGACTCGTCATTCTCGTGCTGGTTGTGCTCATCGCCATCCTGGCGCCGGTCATCGAGCCCTACAGCTGGAGCCGGCAGGATATCCTGCATCGCTTCTCGCCGCCCAGTGCGCAACACTGGTTTGGAACCGACGAGCTGGGCCGCGACGAGCTCAGCCGTATCATGTTCGGCGCCCACATCTCGCTCTCCATCGCGGTGCTGGCAGTGACGGTTAGCGTGATTCCCGGAACAATCCTCGGACTCCTGGCCGGATACTACCGACACCTTGATGGAGTGCTCATGCGGCTGATCGACATCATGATGGCCTTCCCCGGCATCCTCCTGGCAATTGCCATCGTCGCAGCTTTGGGGCCCAGTGTGACCAATGTGATCATTGCCATCGCGGTCAATGAGGTTCCAGGGTTCGTGCGCTTGATTCGGGCCAGCGTTCTGAGCTTGCGCGAGCGGGAGTACGTCACCGCTGCCCGAGCTCTTGGAGCAGCCGACCGGCGCATCCTCGTGCACCACGTGCTCCGCAATGCGCTGTCGACCATCGTTGTCTACGCGTCGCTGCGCGTGCCGGTAGCGATTCTCGTTGGGGCGACGCTATCGTTCCATCTCTCCAGACGCCTGCTGCCTTCACCTTTCTCTTCCCCACTGCAGCCATCCTCGTCACGGTGCTTGCGCTCAACTTCGTGGGGGATGGACTGCGGGACGCGCTCGATCCCAGCAGCTCGGACTAGCGCTTACAGAGCGACGGACGGGCTCCGGCGAGCTGTGCCGTTTCTCCTCGAGGAGGCCTACCTGATTGCGCAGGGACACGCGGATGCCACCGCGGCGGCTACTCCAGGAGAATGACGCTACAGGCTCGCTTCCTGGCGCGCGGCCGCCGGCAGATAGGCGCAGCCGGGATCCTCCGCGAGCGGGTCGTGCCAGCTCGCGAAGGCCCGTGCTCGGGAGCCGCCGCAGAGGTCGCTGAACTCGCAGGTCCCGCAGCGCCCACTGAATTGGGACGAGCGTATGGCCCACAGTAGCGGATGGTCACGGTAGATCTCGCTCAGGCTGTGCGAGCGCACGTTGCCGAGCGGAAGGGGAAGGAAGCCCGAGGGGTAGACATGCCCGTCGTAGGCGACGAAGATTACGCCCTTGCCGTCCCTGGTCGCGACGCTGGGGGCCACCATCCGTTCTCCTGGCTCTCCCAGCAGGTCGCGCAGGCGTCTGGAGAGATGGACGTAGAGCGGGCCCAGGCTGAAGTCGCGGCCCGGCTCGGTCGCGGCGGCCCGGTGCCAGGCTGCGACTCTGCGAAAGAAGGGGGCCTCCACGGTGCGTACCACGAATCCGTAGCGTGAGGCCTCTACCAGGAAGTGGCAGACGTCCTCGTTCTCGGTGGGGCTGGTCTCACGAGTGGCCACCCCCCGGCCCACGCCAACCAGAAAGAAGACCTCCCAGATGTGGGCGCCCGTGCCCTGGACGAGCGCCGCTAGGTCGGCCAGCTCCTCGGCATTGGCGCGCATCACGGTGGTGTTGACCTGGACCTTGAAGCCGTGCTCGACTAGAGTGCGGAGGGCGGTCAGGGTGGCCTCAAAGTGCCCGGGGACGTCTCGAATGGAGTCGTGGGTGGCCGCCCGGGCTCCGTCTAGGCTGACTGAGGCGACCTTGATCCCCAGCTCGCGGAGCCTGATCATAGCGGTCTCGTCCAGGCGAGGCGTGACCGAAGGCGAGACCGCAACCGGCAAGCCGAGGCCGCGGGCGTACTCGCCCAGTTCGTAGATATCGGGGCGCATCAGGCAGTCACCCCCGGTCAGAACCAGGATAGGATGAGGCCGGCCGAACCTGGCTAGGTCGTCCAGCAACTGCCGTCCCTCCGCGGTCGAGAGCTCACCAGGTAGCGGCTGCGGTATCGCCGAGGCCCGGCAGTGGCGGCAGCGAAGCATACAGGCTCGGGTCGTCTCCCAGAAGACCAGCAACGGACGCGAGGAGAAGTCGGGGACCGTCCGCTTCGTCCCCTCCGCCATCGCACCTCCTGCGGTGCCCAGTAGGTAGGCACCGAACGCCAAGTGACTTTACCCAATGATATGCACTACGGCTCTGAGCTGTCAATCAGCGACGTGCTGTGGTGGCAGTCGTGGTGATGTGCGGCATGCTCGTCGTAGTGCTCACTGCGTGAATCGTGCTGGTGGCCGTTGCGGGCGCGACGGAGGCGTGCGTCTCACGCTGTGCCACGCTCTTGACCGCCTGTATGGTGCTCTTGGTGGTCGCCCGCACCGATGTGCTCGTTATTACTGTCCGGGCGGTCGTGGCTCTTTCGCTCCTGGTGACCACGTGCACTGTTGCTGCCGTTGCGGTTGTGTGAACGCGAGTCGCCAGGGCAGGGCGAGCATCTGAGCGTTGTGGCACGGTGCGCACCGGTGGGGAGGAGACTTTGATGAGAGGACGGGTGATGTGCTCTTGGGCCGGAGCCGGCGCAGCACTCTTGCTGATCGGTTTCGCTGGGGCTGCTGCCTGCGTGGGAGTCGGAGCGGCAGCGGGGACGGCGGGGATGTACTGGTGTGGTGACGCCGCTAGCTCTTGGGGCTGTGGATGCAGCGTGAGCAGCACCGGCACCGGAGCCGCGGTCGGGAACGGCAGCACGATGACTCGTCCGGGCGGGACCGCACCGGTGAGCACCGTGTTGGTGATGACCACGGTGAGTGCGAGAAGTGAGCCAACTAAGACGTACGGCTGAAAGAGCCGCCCGGCCGATCGGAGTGTGCGCACGTTGGAGGCGCTGGTAGTGATGGTATGCCCTAGCTCCTGCAAGACGTAGCCGTGGCCGCGGAGCTGCCGCTCAGTGCGCTGGAGGGCGAAGATGACGTCATCGAGTGAGGCTGGCTCTGACCACAGCCAGTGCTCCGCACGGTTGAGGAGCTGTGCGAGCGGCTTTGACACCATTGGCGGTGGGAGCTGCGCGCCGATCTCCAGAATTGCACGGAGCAGCGCACGCTGCGGAGCGTGCTCCACGGTGGTCGATGGATCGAGCGTGTGGTCGTAGCCAGCTACGGCTACTGTGTCATCAGGGCTGATGATGATCTGATCAAGCGTCAGCTCGTGCGGCAACGATCCTAGCTCGTATTGCCGTTGCGTGATCTCGGCCGCTCGCCGGAGCCATGCCACCATCTTGACGAGAGGGGGGAGCTCGGTCGACGTCAAGAGCTCGGCGAGTGAGCGGCCACTCGCGTAGGGGCGGACCACGTAGACGAGGTTTCCATCGATACCGAAGTCATAGAGGAGCAGAGCGCCGTCCCGGGTCTCCTCTGATGGTGCTACCAGATGTGGAAGCGCGGAGATGTGACGTCTGCCGGGAGTGTATTGATGGAGCCGGATAGCCACGGTCTCGCCACGTTGCAGGTCAGTACCGAGACAAAGTGGTGCGTGATCACTCCCGGCTAAGCGGCGGACAACGCTGTAGCGGTCATTCAGCAACAGCAGCTCGTTGACTGCCATCTCGGAACCTCCTGTGCCTCGCAGGCCACAAGGTAATGTGCGCCATAAGTTTTCGCGCCGATCGCTCGCCGGCGCAGCGCCCGCGGCTGAAGCAGCGGGCTACGTCCACCAACTGGACGCGATCAGCGAACGACTAGACGCCGTGTCCAGCCTCGTTCGCGAGGCTTCGTGACCGTCGGCCGCTCGTTTACGGGCGGGCCGACGGCTGTCCGCACGCTCCCCGCTATCCGGTGCGAGAATCTGCAGCACACCCCACAGGGTACTCGGCACACCAGGATGGGGCGATTGGTGATAGGATAGATGTCCCGCTGACATCAGCTACGGCGATCGATAGCGTAGCGCATGACCTGTACGAGAGTCCGGCCCGCGTCGGAATCGCCGAGAGAAGCCACGAGACGCTCGACCTCACGCATGTAGCGACGCGCGGTGGCATACGCGTA
>JAMCTA010000084.1:10245-19734 GCA_023381895.1 Chloroflexota bacterium | reverse complement strand
GACGATCGAGATTCGGCGTCTGCACGTCGCCATTGCCGTTGACGCCGAGCGCATCCCAGCGCTGTTGATCGGTGTAGAGGATCAGAATGTTCGGACGGCGCATCTAGCTACCTTTCGATAGCGATCCTTTCGGCACGTGTCGAGCGACGGTGCAGCCCACCTCACCTGGCAGAGCGGGGTGCAAGCCGTTCACGACCCTCACCTCCGGGAAGGGACTATACACTATGGTCGCGGGATGAGACAGTACTCTGCCTTATCAAATCCTGCTTGTTGGTGGGCGCGCGAGGGCTCGACTGCCCCGTAGTAGACACGCGCGGGAGCGTTCGTGCCATCGCTGGAGCTAGGGAAGTGCACCGGCAGCGGGGCGTCCAGGAAAGCTTCCAGCTCCTGGCGCGCCGCGGCGAGCGGCACCGGATAGGTCGATGAGACGTCGTGCTGCTCCAACGGATCGGCCCGGAGATCGTAGAGACGCTCGTCACTCTCCGGCCGTGTCGTGTTGACGACGTAGTTCCAGCGAGCGCTGCGCACCGAGGCATAGTCACCCCAGCCGGTCACGATGCTCGGGGTGCCCTTAGCCGGGTCTTTGACGAGCGGCCAGGCGCTGCGGCCGTCTACTTCGAGCGGCGGCACGCCCAGCAGTTCTAGTGCCGTCGGCACCACGTCCTGATTCTGCACGAAAGCATCAACCTCTAAGGACCGTGGTCCAGCCGGGTGGCGGATAACCCAGTTCAGTTGCGTATTATGGGCGAAGAGGTGCGGCGCGCTCTTGCCGAAGCGGCCATGATCGAGTAACTCAGTGCCGTGGTCACTCAAGAACATCACCACTGTCGAGTCGAGCAGGCGTAAATCGGTCAGCCGGTTCATCAGGCGACCGACCCAAGTGTCAACGTAGGTGACTTCGCCGAAGTAGAGCGCTTTGACGCGCTCCCGCTCGGCCTCTGTCGCACCCTCCGTGCGAGGGAAGATGAGCTCCCGTCCCTGATAGCCGGGCAAATAGCGGTCGGCATAGGCGCGCGGTGGATCCCACGGCTCGTGGGGATCGAAGCATTCGATCCAGAGCATGAAGGGTTGTAGATCGTGATTCTCGGCCAGCCAGTCGGTGGCACAGGCGAAGGTCATGCCGCCGGTGAGTTCACCCGGTGTGAAGTGGCGCTTATTGAGCAGATACTGGATCAAGACGGCCGATTGGGCACGGTCATCCGGGTTCACGGTGTAGTGCGCCAGTTCCTCATGCTCGACGCGACCGCCCTTCCAGTTATCGCTCTCCTGACCGCGAACGAATTCCCAGTTCACGAAGCCGCGGGTGAAGTTCAGCGTCGGCTTAAACTCGTGGTAGAGGTCGGAGATCAGGGCGGTGCGGTAGCCGTGCTGAAGCAAGTGCTCGGCCAGTGTGGTCTGCTCCGGTGGAATCTTGTGCCAGCCGGACCCGCCCGGCCACAGCCCCTTCCGATCAAACGAGAAGCGCCAGGGGTAGGAACGCTTCCCGGTGTAGAGGCACCGCCGCATGGGAATCGTCGGCTGACCATCGCCGAAGGCTCGGGTGAACGTGACACCGTCGCGACGCAGAGCATCCAGATTGGGCGTCGCCACGCCGGGGAACAGCCCTTGGTGCTGCACCACGTCGAAGCGTAGCGTATCCAGCACAAACACGACCAGATTCATCCCGGGCTCCCTTCGCGACCTATTGATTGAGGACCTCGCAGCGTATGCAAGCGTTTGCGGTAGAGCGCTTGTGTTATCCTAGCATTCCGTCATATGGCACGCCAGCGTTCACGAGGGACAGGGTACGATGGCTATTGCCCTCCCGAAACGCTCTACGCTCCTTCGCAACCGGCACACAACACCCCCCGCTCTCGCAAAGGCCTCAGTGGGGCCGGCTACTGCTGAATGAGCTGGGCCAGCAGTCCGCCATCGGCGATGATCGGCGCCCCCAGCACGAATGCCGCGTCGTCGGTCGCCAGCCAGAGCACCACTCTGGCGATGTCCTCGGGAGCGCCGACCCGGCCGATGGGCTGGGCTTGGGCCCAACCGGCGACGTTCGCTTCGGCTTCGGCCCCTTGCTGGATGTCGGCCCGCAGCATCGGTGTATCGATGGCGCCGGGAACGACACAGTTCACCCGAATGCCGTGCCGGCCGTAGTCCATCGCCATCTGCTTCGTCAGAGCGACGATTCCTCCTTTCGCTGCCGCGTAGGCCGCGATCGTCTTCCCCGTTTGGAAGGCGTGCGGCGAGGCGGTTGAGACGATCACTCCACCGCCCTGGCGCAGCATATGCGGGATGGCGAAATGGCAACCCAGGTAGACGCCGGTCAGGTTGACGCTGATGACCCTTGCCCACTCCTCCGGCGTCGTGTCGACGGCGCTCTTGGAGAGGATGACGGCCGCGTTGTTGTACAGCACGTCGATGCGCCCGTAGCGGCCTATCGTCTCATCGATGAGCCGTGCCACGTCACTGGCCACTGAGACGTCCGTCTGCACGAAGTCCGCCCTACCGCCGGCAGTGCGGATCCGCTCGACCGTTGCCGCCCCTCCCGCGGCATTGACGTCGGCGACGACGATCGGGGCTCCTTCCCGGCCGAACAGCTCTGCGGTCGCCCGCCCGATGCCGGAGCCGCCACCAGTGATGATCGTCACTTTGCCGTCCACTCGACCCATATGCGCCCTCCACTATATGATTGCAGGTAGCGAGCAAAACCCCTATGACGTCATCCGGTAGAACCGGCGCGCATTCTCCGCCCAGAGCTTCCGCCTAGCATCCGTCGAAAGGCGTGCGGTGAGCGCATCCAGCGTCTCCACCCAGCGTTGATAGGTAGCGGCCTGGGAGACTACCGGCCAGTCGCCGCCAAACGCCACGCGATCTTCGCCGAACACGGTCAGCACGTGCTCGAGGTAGGGCGCGAGATCGGCGGGCGTCCAATGCTTGTGATCCGCTTCGGTGACGAGGCCACTGACCTTGCAGATGACGTTGGGGAAGGAGGCGAGCTCCTCGATCTCCTGCCGCCAGGGATTGAGCACGTGCTCCTTGATGTTCGGCTTGCCGATATGGTCGAGGATGAAGCTGGTATTGGGACACTGCGCCACCAGACGAACGGCATTGGCGAGTTGCCGGTGGTTGATGCAGAGGTCGAAGGACAACCCATATTCCGGGAGAATCTGAAGGCCGCGCACGAAGCGCGGTTGGAGGCAGAACTCCGGGTCCGGCTCGAACTGAATAATACGGCGGATCCCTTTTACCCGGGGACCGGTGGTAACGAGGGAGCCCAGGAAGGCGCGTACCTGTTCCCCGTACTCGATGGGCGCCCAGGTGACGATCCCCTGGAGGCGCGGGTCTTCTTCCGCGCGCTCGTTTGCCCATTGCGCTTCGAGTAGTGCGTAGGGTGCCTCGACCTCCACCTGAAGGTAGACCATTGCCTCGATGGAGATGCCTGGCGTATGCTTGCGGTACGTGGTCAGGTCGTAGCGCTGGTTCAGCAGCGGGTTGGCGTCGAGCCAGGACATGCGGAAGTGCGTGGGATCCCAGAGGTGCAGATGCGCGTCGACGATGGGAAAATCCACCACGGTAACGTCTCCCTCATCTCTCGAGACCGCCGGCCACCGGCGCTTGCTGCCGTTGCGCTCTTCCAGTTCATTGGCGCCTGGAATGACTTCCTTGGGCCACTCATCTATATTAACAACCGTAATAGGTATACGGTATCTATCGGTTTGGCTCTTTTCCAAAGTCGGAACAGCACAAACTTTGGTGAACTAATGGCCGTATCTACCGTGGTGACGTTGCCGATTATCGTCTTATTCTTTCTGGCACAGCGTACTTTCATTCAGGGAATCACGTTCACGGGGCTGAAGGGATAGGGTTGGTTCTCGGGAAGGATGACGAGCTTGGCTGAGCATTTTGGGGCGCTCTTCGCCGGCGCAGATGCCGGCATCATCACCCGTTTTCGGGCACAGGGCTTTCCTGCCTTGGTGAGCGGGATCCAGTTCTACCGCGGGACCGGCTCGTCCGGCCCGGCCGGCGGCGTGCCGTTAGGCGGGCTGGGCACGGGCTACGTGGACTTCAACGCCGACGGTACCTGGGGCAAGTCCAGCACGTTTAATACCTTCGTTCCGCCCCGTCCCCTCGGCACCCCGGTATTCACCCTGCGAGTGGACGGCGAACTGCGCAGCCTCTCCTTGCACCCGCCGGAGGGTCAACAAGGGGTGGAGAGCATCTGCTACTGGGGACACTATCCCGTCGCCGACGTCTGTTTTCAGACCGATCTGCCGGTGGTCGTGGAGGTACGCGCCTTCACGCCGTTTCTTCCCGGCGATGCTGCCGCTAGTAATACCCCCGGTACCGTGTTGAGCGCACGCCTACGCAATACGGGCCCCCGATCCGTCTCTGTGGCGCTCACCTGTCACTGGCCCGGGCAGCAACCCCGCAAGGGTCAGCGACTCCGGCGTCGGGAGCACCAGGGTGATGACTGGCACAGCGTCATAGTCGAAGATCCGCGCGGCGCCGGTAGCGCCCTCGGTGTCGCAGCGACCGGCCTGCTGGGCTCTACTGATGGCGTACTCGATGTCAGCATGGCCGAGCCCGCCTCGGAGGAGGACCCGGCGCTGGCGGTCACGGTGCGCTGCAGCCTGGATGCCGGAGCGTCCATAGAAGTGCCGTTCGTCCTTGGCTGGTATGCTCCGCTCTTCCGCGATAGCGACAACGCACCACACTATCACCGCTACAGCACCCGCTTCGCGTCCGCGGCGGCCGTGGCCGGCTACCTGGCGACGAATGCCGCCACCCTGCTGGAGCGGACGCTGGCCTGGCAGGATGTGATCTATCGTGCGGACTTGCCGGTCTGGCTCCAGGATGCCCTTGTCAATGGTCTCTACAGTCTGGGGAAGAACACGCTCTGGACCACCAGCGGCGATGCCGATTCCTGGTGGGGGCCGGACGGTCTCTTCACTCACTCGGAGAGCTTCACCGGCTGCCCGATCACTGAGACGATGGTTTGTCGCTTCCACGGCCATTTCCCGCTGCTGTTCTTCTTCCCTGAGCTCGAACGCACCACCTTGCGGGCTTTTGCCCACTATCAGCTCAAGACTGGTGAGATCCCGTTCTCCTTCGGCAAGCCCAACGCCCTCAACCGGCCACACTACCAGTGTCAGCACCCCATCAACTCTACAGAGTTCGTGCAACTGGTCCACCGGTACGTCGCGCGGACCAGTGATCTCGCCTTCCTCCGGGAGATGTGGCCCATCGTGCTCGATGCCCTGCGCTTCGCCCGGACGCTCGACACGGATGGCGATGGACTGGTGAACGACCAGTCACACGCGCCTCCGGGCGAGTACTGGCCGGCCAATCAGTTCTACGATATCTGGCCCTGGTACGGCACCTCCTGCTACGTTGCCGGGATTGGACTCGCTGCGCTCAGCTCGGTGGCAGCAATGGCGGACCAACTCGGGGAAGAGGAGCAGGCTGCGGAGTTGCGCGCCGAGTTCGCTCGCGGCGCCGACCGCTTCAAGCAGTTGCTCTGGAATGGTCGCAGCTACCGTCTCTGGGCTGATCCGGCTAATGGCCGCCAGTCCGACGTCTCCCTGGCGAATCAGCTCATGGCGGAGTGGTGCGCTCGCGTGCTCGGTGTGCCATCGCCGCTGCCGCCCGAGCACGCTCGTTCAGCGATGGAGCACGTGCTGGCCTTGAACGCCCGGGACGATCACGCCGCCATCGTCAACGGCGTGGAACCGGACGGTAGCCCTCACGTTTCGCGCCACGACGTGGACCCCAACGATCACGCGGCACAGTGCTTCGTGGGTGAGAACCTGTGCGCGGCGATGACGATGGCCTACCTGGGACGGCAGGAAGCAGCGCTGACGGTAGCCGAGCACATCTACCGCTCCATCGCGGAGCGCCATCGCACGCCTTGGAATTGGTATTGCCTGATCGGCGGTGCCGATGGTCGCCCCATCTGGGGTCTCGACTACTACAGCGACATGGTGATCTGGGCACTCCCCATGGCGCTCGCGGGGCAAGACATCACCACCTTTTCGACCCAAGGTGGGCTCATCGACCGGCTCCTGGTGGCGGTGGTCGCCGAGGCAGCGCAGCGACCGGCTGCGGAGGCCCCCGCTCCTAGCTGAGGCAAGCCTGACTACACTGAGTTCACGATGGAATCCGCATTTCGCCTAGCGGTCGCGCCTGCGAGTTCCACCGTGGCTTACGTCTAGCAGACCTGCACAGTCTCGATGCCGAGCAACTCTCCCAGCTTGACGACCACCGAGGCCACGTGACCCACCCCCAGCGCCACGTGATGTGTGGGACCGTGAGCGCACCAGGCGTCGATGAAGGCAGCGGGGCCCAGTGGAAAGCGGAGACGGCTATTGGTGTTGCCGATACGGAGAATCGGGCCAGGCAGCGACTCTCCTTCAGCTAGGAGGAACTTGAGGCACCCGCCGGCGGTCTGGGTGATACCAAGGATAGTAACCGGCCCAGCTCGCACGTTGAACTCGACGGAGACGCCACGACCGGCCTTCCCGTGATAAAGTCCGAGCCCGCGCAGCGCCGGCCGGTGGCCGCAGATCGCCAGGTGACCTGGACCGTCGTGGCCCATGAGGAGGAAGCCGTCCACGAAGTCCATAGCATAGATCTCGGTGTAGCTACCTCCTGCCCCCAAGCGATCGAGCAGTAGCATCGCCACGCAGTTCTTGAGGTCACCCTCGCCTGCGCACGGGATGCCGCGGGCCGTGAGCAGTGAGCCACCGAGGATGAAGGCGGCGGCGAGCTCTTCTGTCGCATCACGCCCACGGTAATAGTAGGTAAAGCCAGTAAGCTCGCGGCTTCGTACGAGCCGTTCCATCCCTGCCGCGACCTGCGCCGCCCGCCGCAAGCCGGCTGCCGAGATGCTTGGGTCAAGATCGAACGTCTGCTCAGTTCGTCTCAAGATATGCTCGATCTCGTCTGTCTCCACTGCTTCGACCTCAGCGGCGAGCTCTTCAATTTCCAATACCTCCACGTGCAGGCCAAGCTGGCCGTGGTGCTGCGTGAAGTCAGCATACAGATCCAGCATGCCAGGGTAGGTGTGCCCCAAGAAGCCGATACGGGCCTGGCGCAGCGCTTTACGCAGGCCGGCAGCCTGGCACCATTGAGTGATCTCGGCCCAGGCTGCCTCCGCGTGAGGGCCGGAGAGCGTCCCAGATACGACACGGAAGGGGATCCTACAGCGCACCAGCGCGCCGGCAAGCTCTGGGACGCAGCAAGCGCTGCAGTTGGCCAGCCATTCCGCGGTGCCGGCGTGCGAATATTCGAGCCGCTCCGCCGGCTGGAGGTTCAGCACAAGCACCGGAGCAGCAGTGCGCTGTACCACGGGTAGGATCTGGGCAGAGGTAGCGTACGTCGCCACATGGATGACGATGAGGTCCACCCCGGCACGCGCCAGTTGTTCGCCAGCGCGACGCCCCGCCTCGGCGGTATCGACCATCCCGCCATCCACGACCGTGGCTATTGCGCCAAGTCGCTCGACGACGGTACGTGCATACCCCAACAGCTGCTCACGCAAGCCCGGAAACTGGGACCAGTAGGCCTGGAGCCCAATCGTGCAGCACCCCACCACCGGCTGTGGTGATTCAGCCAGCCGGCTAAGTGTCTCAAGAGTTTGCCCGACCGCATTGAAGGCGGGAGACTCAACCGCTGGAGGAACCGCCTGCTTGGCTCTCGATGTGCGCTTCATTACTTTTCCTCCCCCCTCGCCCCAGACAGTTGCGCGCAGTTGAAAGGCGCAGGCCGGCATCGTCTTGTCAGCTCGTACCTTCGCAGAGGCGCACCGGCCCGAACAGTCCCCCCGCACCCTGGCCCGGTCCGACAAGGCTGGTCGGACGGCCGCTCTCATAGTGAGCTCCAAGCGTGTTGGTGACACGAATACGGAGCCGGTGGCGACCAGCTCCCCACAGGCCCTCCAGGTCAAAGAAGAAGGGATGCCAGAGTCGCACGCCAGCGCTCTGCCCGTCGACCCACACCGCTGCCGTGCCGCGCACGTACCCCAGGTCGAGCCAGGCTCGCGGCTCTGTCCCCTCCACTACGAGCTCATACTCCACCGCTCCGCTGTGGTGCGGGAGATGCAACGCCGTCCGCCAATCACCAAGGCTTCCCCTACTGGGCGCCGTCTGGACTCGGACCGGTGCTGTGAAGATTGCTGCCTCCGGCGTGGGGATCTCGGGAACAACGCGTATGGCGCAGAGGGTGCCCGCCGGCGCCGGCTCGAACGCGGCCGCCCCCTCCTGGAACTCCACCTCCTGTCCACCAACCCAGATCCGCGCCGCCCCACGGGCTGCCAGGTACAGTTCCCGCGCCCCCACCGGCAGCGGGAAGCGGAGCCACACCGGCCGTCGCGCCTCGTCCTGATCGAGGAGCATGGGCAGAGGAGCAGGGCTGGGGACACTCGCCGGCATCAGCCAGCCAACGTCTGGAAGGGGATGGGGACGCGGCCAGATCCAGAGGGCTTCGGTGCTGCCGGCGTGAGGTACCAGGAGCGCCGGGCGTCCAGCGGCGTCGAGCCATTCCAGCCCAGTGGCGAATCCACTCCGTGTGCCGTCCCGCTCGAGCACCGCTCCGTCCAGGAAGGCGCGCTCGTAGCCGCCACGTTCTGGGAAGCGGAGCCGTACCTCGTTGGCGCCGCGACGCCAGAACGCGGTGACATCCACTTCTTGCTGGCCGGAGCGGCTGTAGGGATTGAAGTCTCCCTCTACCGCCGCGCGATGGCCGTTCACCCACAGCTCGACGTGACCATGGACGGCGAAGTGCGCCCGTACCTGATGCACAGATGTCGCCGTCACGACCTCTTGTCGCAGGATCCACTCCTGGGAGCCCTCGGTTGGCTGGGGTCGCAGCCACTGGGGCTGCGGCGCCGGCTCGTCGTGTGTGACCTGAACTCCAAGATGCAGCGGGCCGTCACGCACGGCGGTACAACGCACCAGCAACGCATTGGCGCCGGAATGCAAGGCCACCCGGGTGGCGACGGCGTGTGGCCCCCGAGGGTCGGGGGAGAGCACTTCCTCTCCATTGATCAGTACCGCTTTGGTGGCTGCTCCCTCCACCTGCAACCAGTACCAGCCCTCCTGCGGTGCGAGCACGTGCGTGAAGCCCCAAATGGTTTCGCCTTGCTGAGCTCGGCCAAGGGACAAGAAGGTGCGCGGCACCCGTCCCATACGGCCGGCCCAGTCACGGAAGGCCATATTCCCCAGTATGGTACTGTACACTACTGGCTCTGCGTGGCTCCGGTCGAACTGCTCGCCTTTCGAGACGAGCCACCGGGCGGCCTCGCTCCATAAGCGCTCCGACCACTGGCGATCGTCGAAGGACGGCAGGTGCCAACCGGCGGCTTCTCCCTCCTGCGCCTCTCGCTCCGTTCGCACCCGGAAGTGACGGCGTTCGACCGGTACGAACCCGCCGCCACCGTGGAGGTCGAAGTCGCCGAAACGGTTGTTCAGCGTGGCGATGACGTGTAGGCGCCAATCCGCAGCGGGA
>JAMCTA010000084.1:9673-10235 GCA_023381895.1 Chloroflexota bacterium | reverse complement strand
TCTTCCGATCTCAGGCCGCGCGGGCAGGGTGGAGCGTGTCATGCGCCGACACCCCTTCCAGGCGGACGGCCTCCTCCGCTGCTTCCGGCTGGCAGACCACGAACGCGGCGGGCCAGTCGGTGAACGGCACCTGCACAACCAGCTGGTCTCCTTCACGCCTGGACGGGAGCGGGCGTGTCATGCCGCTCACCGGATCCCAGAGCTCCGGCCGCCCCGTGGTGAGCAGGCGGTAGGTCGTTGCCGCCGGTAGCTGTGGCGGCGCCGTTCTGGCGGCGTGCATCGGCAAGAGGGCCTCGAGCGGCGGGAGCACAAAGAAGACATCGCTCCACCGTGGAGGTCGAAGTCGCCGAAACGGTTGTTCAGCGTGGCGATGACGTGTAGGCGCCAATCCGCAGCGGGAAGCGCGCGTACAGCCAGGCCCTCGGACGACTCTGGCCAGGCCGCGCGGGCAGGGTGGAGCGTGTCATGCGCCGACACCCCTTCCAGGCGGACGGCCTCCTCCGCTGCTTCCGGCTGGCAGACCACGAACGCGGCGGGCCAGTCGGTGAACGGCACCTGCACA
>JAMCTA010000084.1:0-9663 GCA_023381895.1 Chloroflexota bacterium | reverse complement strand
GCTGTGGCGGCGCCGTTCTGGCGGCGTGCATCGGCAAGAGGGCCTCGAGCGGCGGGAGCACAAAGAAGACATCGCTCTCCCCCACGCGCCGCTGGAGTGCTAGGCCCGGGCCATCGGCACGCCGGACCACAGCGCCCGCCAGCGCCGCCGGCACGCCGGACGGCGCCGCGATACGGATCGTGCCCGCTGGAAGTGGGGTGTCTTCGGGCAAGGCCACTGCCAGCAGGAGCCCACCACCAGTGACGAACGCCTCCAGGCGTTCCTGCGCCAGCGCATCTGCGACGCCCACTCCTGGCAGAATGAGCACACGATAGCGTTCCGCGGCGATGCGGAGTTCGCCATCCGTCGCTTGCCCGGTGGCGAGAGCAGCGTCATCAACCAGGTCGAAATCACGGCGGTCGGCGCGCAACACCCCCACCGTCGCCGTATGCCGCGCTTGTCGTCCAGTCAGTGCCCAGTAGACCTCACGTATCCGGCGCACCTCTTCGTTCGGATCCCGTCGGGCCGCTGCTTGCGGATGTTCGCCAGGCTGCAGATCTGCCAGGGACATGTGCGCCCAGACCGCCTGCCCAGGATAGTACACGGCGATATCACAGACGTGGCGCCCCTGTGTCAGCAGCCAGCATGCCCGTGCCACCGTGTCGGCGAAGATGGGGTAGTGTTCGGCGTAGGGTTGGCGCCAGCCCGTGTCCGGCGGAGCCCACTCCCACCAGCCGCCGCGCGTGCTGTAGTAGACCGCGTGGGGGTCGAAGAGAGTGACCCCGGCCTGCAGCCAGGGCACGAGCCAGTGCAGGGTCTCTTCGATCGTCCCTCCCCAACCGCTCGAATGGAAGCCCTCCAACCAGACCCGGCGCCCTCCGTGAGTATGGACGAGGGAGGAATGCGGCTTCGCCTCCCCATCCATATCGCTGCCCGGCGCGGAGAAGTGGCGATGGGTGCGGAAGTAGTCCAGGTAGAGACGCTGCGCTCCGTGGGGATCCACTTGGCGTCCTGGACCAGCCTGATCACAACCTAGCAGCATGCCGTGGCGGATGTGCCACGCCCCCAGCGGGCGGAAGAAAGCAGCCTCCGCCAGTTCGGCGAGGAGGCTGTAGAAGCGCCGACGGACGAGGTCCGCCCCGGGACCGTGCTCAAAGAGGAGGGGGAGACGCTCGATGAGGTTCTCCCCATAGCGGTCACGGTACGTCGCCGGCACGCTTGCTGTCCACGTGGGCATGGGCTGGAGTTCATCCTGGAAGCTCCCGGCCAGCACGCGCCCCAAACGATCACCAAAGCGCCGCTCCATTTCCCCGTGAAGGCGATCGAGCAGCGCGCTAGCCGCCGCGGGATTGAGCCAGTCGAATCCCTGGCGGACCGCGGCATACGTGTACCCATCGCTTGTGGCAATGACTTCTGCTGCGGGAGGCGGAGGTTCGCTCGCTGGGAAGCGGCGTAACTGGTAGCCAGCGAACTCCGGCTGTTCAGTCACTAACCGCGCCGGAAAGTTGGCGCCTGAAAAGCCGATCTGGTCGTAGAACCAGAGGAGCATCCCCAGTCGCTCCGCCTCGTCCAGCGCGCAGCCGAACAGCTCCCACCAGCGCTCGCTGTAGAAGGGCGGGGAATCGGCCGCGCAACCGTGTGTCGGTCCGGCAGGCGCCAGGTTGATGATGCACAGGTTGCGCAGCCCCGCCGCCCGTAGCTGTTGCAACTGCCAGCGCAGCCGCTCCTCCGTCACCGGCTCGCCACTCCACCACCACAACGGGACCGGACCATATCGCGGATCCACGCGAGCAAAGCGCTGCCACGATACGCGCATAGCGTCATCTCGTTCGTCCATGCTCACTCTCCCTATGACATTGCCTTTGTCCATCATCAAAGCTAGTCCTGACGATCCCACGGATTCCGTGGGGCTATGGTACTATCCCGGCGCTGGTGCGGCAGCGATGCACGTGTGGCATCCGTCTGGTATCCTGCCGCCATGGCAGAGGGACTGTTCGTGCCTGACACGCTCGCTGTGCCCTTCAACGAGGAGCGTGTCCTCCGCTCGCTAGTGCGCACGCGCACGCACCTCTACTTCGTGGTCACGGTGTTCGCCACGGAGGCTGAGGCCGCTGCATTCCGTGGAGCGCTCAACCTGCCCACCGGCTACCAGAAAGTCAACCTGCCGGAAGGCGTCGTGCTCTGGTACGTCGTGTTTGATCGTGATGGCCTGGAGGCGATCCAGCGCGATCCCGCGCAGCGGCTCCGTCCAGCTTTCTACGAGGCAGTCCAGGCGACCGTCGACGTGACGGCGCTGCCAATGCAGCGTGTGGTGCCGGCGGAAGGACAGGGTACAGCTTTCTGCATCACTCCTGACGGCCGTCTGCTGACGAACTATCACATCGCACGCGAGGAGATCGAACCGGCAGGGCGGACGAACGGCGCCTATCACCCGCAGCGCTGCCGCTACCTGTCGTGCGACACCCTGGAGGTTGATGGCGGCCGCGTTGCTGGCTACCTCCCGCTCCCCGACGTTGATCTCCTCGCTAATCTCGCTGCGGACGACTGGAAAGCGGGGTGGGATGCGGTGCTCCTGCAGGCAGCGACGCCGCTGCCAAGCCACCTGGAGCCCGCATCCGAACCACCGCGGGTGGGCGACCCGGTGTGGGCCTATGGCTTCCCGATGCGCTCTCAGCGCCCGCCGGAACGGCTGGCGGGGTTGAGGTACCGCGATGCTAACCACACGCTGCGGGTGACGCATGGCTGTATCACCGTGTGGCTGGACGATCATCGCTTTGTCGCCGACCTCGACGGCCTGGCCGGCAGCAGCGGCGGGCCGGTTGTGGATCGGCGTGGCCACGTCGTGGGGCTCGTGCAGGATATCTTTCCGCCGACCGAGGTGCACCGTCGGCTATGCCACTTCGACGGCGGGATGGTGTGTGTGGCCGTCCAGCCAGTGCTCGAGCGACTGCAGCAGCTCGGCGACGCCTGACTCTATACTCCGCGACCCATCGCTTTTCCCCCACCCAGAAAAATCTGTCCCAACAGGGACAACCAGTGCAAGCGAAGATGTATACTGGCCGTGCAATTTCGGTCCTAGAAGATAGGAGCTGCCGGTGCTGACGTTGCGAGGTATCATCCCACCCCTCGCCACCCCCTTCGACGCGCAAGAGGAACTGGACGAGCCGGTACTGCGGCGCGAGGTCGAGTCTGTCATTGCTGCCGGCGCCCACGGCATCACCGTCACCGGCAGCACGGGCGAAGGGCACACCTTGAGCGAAGCCGAGTTGGTGCGTTCCGCCACGACGGCAGTAGAGGCTGCGACCGGGCGCGTGCCGGTGATCGCCGGCATCATTCGGGATTGCACACGCGATGTGGTGCGTGCCGGTCTGGCTTTGCGCCACACCGGCATCCAGGCTATCCAGGTCACACCGGTGCACTACCTGTTCCGGCCGGATGAGGAAGGGACACTCGCCTATTATCGCCGCATCGGCGACGAGGTCGGCCTGCCCATTATCATCTACAATGTGGTGCCATGGAATACGCTCAGCCCGGAGCTGCTGCTGCGGCTGAGCGAGCTCACGCACGTGGTAGCGGTGAAGCAGAGCGGTGGCGACATCCACAAGCTGGCACGGCTGCTGACGCTGGCTGGTGACCGGCTCACTGTGCTGAGTGCAGTGGACGATTTGCTGTTCCCTTCGTTCCTCCTCGGCGCTCAAGGCGCGGTTGCGGCCATCCTGACGGTACTGCCCGATCTCTGTGTGCAACTCTGGGACGCCTGCAAGGCCGGGCAGATAGAAGAAGCGCGGCAGCTGCACGAGCGCATCCTGCTGGTGTGGGACGCCATCGCCGGACCAGACCTGCCGGCGCGAACCAAGACGGCACTGGCCTGGCGCGGACGGCCGGTAGGTGGGCCGCGTCACCCCCTCCTGCCAGTGCAGCCGGCTGTGCGCGAGCAGATCGGCCAGGCCCTGCGCGCCGCCAAGGTGATTGCCTGAGCCATAGGCCAGCCTGCAGTGAGGAGTCGCTCCTGGCGCGAACCCAGGATCGGAGGCCGTGATGCTGGAGCGGTCTGGGAGCAGCTGGAGCCCTTCAGTCATGCCCAGGCGCTGGAGGCCACCTGGTAGCTCTACCGTTCCCGGTGGGCGGAGGCGATGATTTCGTTTGACGGTGCAATGTTCCTGTTGTAAGATAATCCGTTAGAGTCGCACACGAGAAGGCGGCGATGGGGGCCACGAACGTCCGTCGAGAGGCCAATCACCAGGCGGTGCAGTGACCTAATCGCCTTTTTCTCTCCGTGCGCGCCTATCTTGGACGTAGTGGTCGTCATCCGTCTGGTCCTGTCGTATTGTCGTACCGTGGAAGCAACACAATGGCTGGTCTGGCTAGATGAGCCTATCCGACGACGCCGACCGGCCGGCCTGGCGTCAGACGCTGCGCGAGTTTGCCTGGTGGCACGACCTTGGCGTGGTGTGGACTGGTAGACCTGCCGAGCCGCTGCGCACTTCCTCCCTCTGGCGGCTTTTTGGCCGGTTCCTTCCCTACTGGCCTGCTGTCGCCGGTGTACTCTTGCTCATCGTAGTTTCCGCTGCCGTCGGGACGATCCCACCGCTTATCACTAGGAGCATCATCGATCAGGCGTTGCCAGCCCACAATCAGCGTTTGCTACTGCAGCTCATTCTGGCCACACTCGGCGTATACCTACTGACTACGGCAATCGGCCTCCTGCACACGCTGTTCGGCGCCGTTGCCGCCAACGGCGTGGTGCGTGACGTACGTGCCGAGCTGGAAGCAGACATCCGGAGCTTGCCCCCAGAATACCGGCGGCAGCAGGAGACGGATACTCTGACGGCGCGTGTCATCAACGACGTGGGCGTCGTCGGCGGTAACTCCACGGTGTTCACCGGTATCGCCGGTATCTTCGATACGGTGCTGGGCGCGGTGAATTCCGTGGCAGTGCTTGGTGCCTCTCTCGTTGCCATGTTCTTGCTGAACTGGCGTTTCGCCCTGGCAGTCGTGCTGATCCTGCCCCCCTTCGTCACTTTTGGAGTGCTTACTGCCCGCTGGGTATACGCCGTGACGCGCCGGATGTACGAGAAGATCTCCGACGTCAACTATGACTTCCAGCAACTGGGCACCGGCCGGCCGGTGCCGGCGCTGGCTTTTCACCGTGACAACGCGCTGCTGGCCAATCTCGGCATTATGCTGCGCTTTCTGACGCGCTCCTTCAGCAACCTCTGGTCGGTTGGTCCAGCGCTGGCCACAGCACTGCTCTGGTGGCTGGGCGGCAGCCGCATTATGCAAGGCCGCTTGGAACTGGGGACGCTCATCGCCTTCTTGGCTTACGTCAGTAGAGTCGAGAAGCCGGTGCAAAGCCTGCTGAACGTTCTCATCAACGTGCGGGGCATCGTAGCACTCTCCGACCGTATCTACGCCGCCATCGAAGCGGCTCAAGCATGTAGTGCCGCTGCCGGTGATCCGGCGACAGTACGGCAAGGTGAGACGGAGCGTAGCAGAGAGAGCGTCTTCGACCTGTTGCACCTCTCCCGCTGGCTGCGCCGCTTGGACCTGCCGCTCCAGCAGACAGCAGAGCGCGATCGAGTGGGTGGGCTGGCCAGCCTGGCGCGACTCCTACGCTTCTTTCTCCCCTACTGGCCCTACTGGCTGCTGGTCGTGCTCATGGCGGTCATTGCCATCGGTGGTCTGGGCCAGATCGTGCCACTCTTTCAGCGCATGATCATCGACCAGGCTATTCCCCAACAGAATCGATCGCTGCTGCTCCTCGGTGTCCTAGGCATCCTGGCCTATCCGGTCATCCACATCATTACCGGCACTATCAGTACCGTGAGCCACGAAATCATGTCGAATCGTGCCCTACAGAACTTCCGCGACGCCTTCTATGACAGCATGAATGACAAGCCTACCGCCTTCTTCGCGCACCACGCGCCGAGCGAGATCACCTCACGGGGAGTTAACGACGTCAATGGTGTCTACTCAGGATCTGCTCAACTAGCCAACCTGACCTGGCAGGAAATACCCGTCGTCTCTGCCGTCATCATCATGTTTGCGCTCAACTGGCGTCTGGGTCTGGTCGTCTTGCTGCTCATGCCGCCCTTCATACTCTGGACCGCTTTCATGGGACGGGTGACCTATGCCTTGAAGCAGCGCATCTTCGAGCGTGTGCGCCAACTACACACGCTGGTATCTGCTACCGCCGCCGGCACCGTCCAGGACGGTGAGCGGCAAGCGTCCGAAGGGGACTTTGCGGCGCTCAATCAGGAACTAGCCAACTACGGAGTTGCGAGCAACTTGTTAGCTTGGTTGTTTCAGGCCGTGTTCGGTGGCAAGGCCGTTATCGTACGCGGCATTATCTGGTGGTTTGGCGGCGCTATGGTGATGGGTGGCGCCCTTAGCCTGGGTACGCTCCTGGCGATTATGACCTACTCGGATCGACTGGAAGGTCTGGGCGAACTCTTCAATGGCTACGTGACGGTCAAGGGGGTACAGGCTAATGTGGATCGCGTCTTCGAACTGATGGACGATCGCCCGCTCGGGCAGAGCGCGCCGGTGCTCGCTTTCCACACGGAGTCCGGTCGATGACCGCTACAGCCAAGGTGCGTATTTCTACACCGCAGAAACACCGGCTTCTACGCATCGTCGTGCTCCTGGTGGGATACGTCGCCGTCGTCGCCTTAATTCTGGAACTGCTGTTCTCTGGCACCTCCAAGCCTGGAAATAGGGTGATGACCAAGGTCAGCGCGACCACGGGTAGTGGCAGCAAGACGGCGGCCATCTACAGCGCCACTGCGGCGCCACCCGTGCTCGCCGTTGAGCAAACGGTCCTCGCAGCGGTTGATGTCGCTGCTCAGGCCGGCAGTGGCACGCTCTCAGCTAGCCGGGCGGTCGCGGCACTAGACCGTTTGCAACCGAAGCTGCTGCAAGAGCAGCGGGAGTTGCGGGCGGTAAAGGCGCCTGGTGCTGCATCGGGCACGCAGAAACAGGTGCTGAGCGCGGTCGCTCGAATCGTTGCGGGGCTGTCGGCACTCCATTCTGCCATCGCCCAGAACGATAGGACGGCGATCGCGAAAGCGGCGGCCTCGCTGACCAAAGCGGCGTCCAGCCTCGTAGGAGCCTATGAGGGACCTGTGACGAAGTGAAGGCACAAGACGGGGATGCGCCAGAAGCTGCTTAAGGCGCTCTTTACCTACCACTTAAAGACTTCCCTACTCTACGTACCGAGAATGCTTGGCAGTAGGCGTTGTACGTCAACTCTTGACCCACGGGCCTCTCCCAGAGAGATAAGAGATAGTGGAGGTAGACAGCACCATGGTCCAGTATCCGCCACGCTGGTGGCGCCTCCTCATGCCGAGCGTTATCATCTGCACGCTCTCCGCTTGTGCTGGCACCGGCCAGACGAGCTCGGCGACAATCTCCACTAGCAGTCGTGTGGCAAGTAGGTCAACAGCATCCCTTGGAACAGGCACGCCGGGCGCGACAGTTGCTCAGGCGGGTTCCACTGTATCGGCTGCCACTGGTGCGGCTTCTGCTGGCGGTATTCACCTGATCAAGCACGTCATCATCATCTTCCAGGAGAACCGTTCCTTTGACAGCTATTTCGGCACCTATCCGGGCGCGGACGGCATTCCGATGCAGAACGGCGTCCCCACCGTCTGCGTGTCAGATCCTAGGACAGGGCAGTGCGTAAAGCCCTATCTTGATCACCAAGACCGCAACGGCGGCGGACCACACAATGCCGCTGCCTCTGCAGTAGACGTCAACGGCGGCAAGATGGATGGCTTCATCCAAGAGGCGGAGCATGGTAAGCGCGGCTGCACCGATCCCACCAACCCGGCTTGTACTCACGGTGCACAGATCGATGTGATGGGCTACCACGACCAAAGCGACATTCCCAACTACTGGGCCTACGCGCAACACTTCGTGCTGCAAGACCACATGTTCGAGTCGGTCCACTCCTGGAGCTTCCCTTCCCACCTCTTCTTGATCTCCGGCTGGTCGGCCGACTGCAGCAACCCCAACAACCCTATGTCCTGCCGGAGTGCCCTGATGCCGAAGAACCGCAAGGTGGCCGGGACCGCAGCCGGTGGACAGAAGGCGCAATCGACGTCGGCCACCCCCTTTGCCTGGACTGATCTCACCTACCTGCTTCACCAGCACGGTGTGAGCTGGGTCTGGTACCTCGACCACGGAGCCGGCAAGGCCTTTGGCGGCCGGGCGCACGGCGTGCCAATCATCTGGAACGTGCTGCCGGGCTTCACGGATGTTCATCAGGACAAGCAGATGGGCAATCTACAAGATCTGGCCAACTACTTCAGCGCTGCCAAGGCGGGCACGCTGCCGGCGGTCTCCTGGATCCTACCGGACACACAGGATAGTGAGCATCCGCCCAACCTAGTCAGCACGGGTCAGTCGTACGTCACGACAATTATCAACGCGGCGATGCAGAGCCCGGATTGGGATAGCACCGCCATCTTCCTCACCTGGGACGACTGGGGAGGCTTCTACGATCAGGTGGTGCCGCCTTCCGTGGACAGCCTGGGCTATGGTATCCGTGTGCCGGGGTTGGTGATCAGTCCCTATGCCAAACAGGGATATATCGACCATCAGACATTGAGCTTTGATGCCTATCTGAAGTTCATCGAAGACGACTTCCTGAACGGTCAACGTCTCGACCCGAAGACTGATGGACGGCCGGACTCCCGTCCCGATGTGCGGGAGAACGCACCGCAGCTCGGTAACCTGATCAACGACTTCAACTTTGCGCAGGCGCCGCGGCCGCCCCTCATTCTGCCTGTCCACCCTCAGACGACGCTGATCGCGCCTCCGACGACCGGCAACGAACAAGGGAGAAAGCGGGCGAGGCAGACGACCGGATCGGGCACGGCGACGGCCACGCCATGATTCCGGCATGCCTCCTTCACGCGCTGGTCATAGGCTAGTTTGCGATGTGGGCTCGCAGCAACTGCGCAACGTCTTCGCCACGCAGCCTGCGCAGCGCCTTGGTTTCGATCTGGCGGATACGCTCGCGGGTAAGCCCAAGAGTGCGTCCGACTTCCTCCAGTGTGTGTTCCCGGCCGTTGTCGGTGAGACCGTAACGAAGGCGGATGACCTCACGTTCCCGCTGCTCGAGAACTGAGAGGGCCTGGGTGACCGCAGCGCGTCGGTCCTCTCGTTCAGCGAGGTCTTCAGCGCTCGGCTCACCGTCGCGGATCAGGTCACCTAGGGCGAGCTCCCCATCTTCGCCGAGAGGAGCATCCAGAGAGGCGACTGGACGGGAGGCCTGGGCAAGTGCCGTGACCTGTTCGACCGGCACGGAAGCCTCGCCTGCCACTTCGGCATCAGATGGAGTACGGCCGAGGCGTTCGCGTAACGTCTCCCGAGCTTGATCGACGAGATTTCGCCGTCCGGAGAGGTACTCCGGCAAGCGAACCAGCCGCGACTGCTCGTTCAGGGCACGCAAGATGGCCTGGCGGATCCACCACGTTGCATAGGTGGAGAAGCGGAAGCCACGCGTCGGATCGAACTTCTCCGCAGCACGCATCAAGCCAACGCTCCCCTCCTGGATGAGGTCGAGGAGAGACATCCCGAGGTTTTGATATTTCTTCGCCACACTCACCACGAGTCGCAAGTTGTGCTTGACGAGTGCGTGTACGGCTTCGCGATCCCCGGCCTGGGCACGCCTTCCCA
>JAMCTA010000028.1 GCA_023381895.1 Chloroflexota bacterium | reverse complement strand
TGCCAGGGGTTGGAGGTCGCGCCATTGCAGGGCTAGGACAAGCTGCGAGCCTATCTCTTTGTAGCCGGAGCTCTCCAGCTTGATGCTGTCCGCGAAGGTCGCTGAGCGAGGATGCTGCTGGGCGAGTCCCCGTGGCGTGAGATAGAAGCGCACGGCAATGTGATCGATCTCCCAGCGCCCGTCCTGAAGGAGAGCTGCGTTGAGCGCACGCTCGGCTACGCGATCGCCATCCCACGAGCCGACGGCATCGAGTGGCAACCAGGCTCCGCTGTAGCGCTGACCGAGCTGCACTGCTTCTGCTCGTGTCGCTGGCTCACTGCCCGGATGAGTGGAGGGCAAGAGCACTCGTGGCAGCGTCCCACCGGCGACGTCGCGATAGTAGTAATGCATGCTCGGATCGATGAGACTGTTGTCGATGAAGACCTGTCCAGCTTGCTCGTGGGCGCGAATGAATGCAGCCGCTGGTCCGTAGTCCGGCCAGTGGTGGAACCCCGGCTGTAAGATGGCGGCAAGGCCTGCAAGACCGGTAAGAAGGGGGATCAGCGCGAGAGCGGGTCCGGTGCGAGCGCGTTGCCGCCATTGCCCGGCAATGAGCAAGGCCCAGAACAAGGAGATGAAGGGCGTGACCGCACTGATGTAGCGAGCGTTGAACAGGAAGTGCAGTGGTGGCAGCAACAGCGGGAGCAGGACGTAGAGGCAGACGATAGCCGCGCACAGCCGGACCGCCCGCGTCCCCTTCAGAAGGGCATACGCGACGCTGCCTCCGAAGAGCAGGATGCCCAGCACCGTCACCCAGTGGGGGAGCAATGGCCCGCCGTAGCCAAACAGCAGGCCGCGCCCGACCTGGAAGACTTGGTGGAAGATCGTGCCGCTCGGCACTGCGGTGGGGGGGTGGAGATGGCGGACGAACCAGAGCCACGGTAACAGTGTGACGATTGGCAAGGTTATCGCCACGGCCGCTCGACGGCGCTGACTTGGGCGCGCCAGCACAGCGCTCAGAGTGATGACCACCGGAATGAGCAGTACACTCCCGTAGTGCGTCCACAGCGCCGCAAGCTCAGCGAGCGCGAAGAAAAGCCACGGCTTGAAGCTATCGCGCTGCAACGCCCGCAGCAAGAGGAGCACTGCCAGGACCGACCAGAGAATGAGGGGAGCGTACATCCGTACGTCCTGACCGTACCAGAAGCCCTCCGGTTGTAGTAGCCACAGCGCACCAGCAAGCAGACCGGCGCCTGTACCACTCAACTGCCGCCCAAGCTTGAACGTCAGTACACCGGTCACGAGAAAGCACGCTACTGATGGCCAGCGCACAGCGAAGACGGAAAAGCCCGCGAGCTGCTCCCAGTAGCGAAGGAACAGAAAGTAAGCGGGCAGGTGTGGCTCGGTCGATGCGAGGGCGTGAAACATGCTGGTGAGCGATCGCTGAGCGAAGAGCAATCCGTAGGTTTCGTCCATCCACAGTGGCTGCACCGTGGCATGCCAGAAGCTGAGGCCGGCGCCGGCCAGCACCAGGGCGATCAAGAAGGCGAGATGGATCGCCGGGAGCTTCCTATGATGGCTGCTGGAGTCCGCCTGCCGCTCTTCGCAGGGGCCGGATTCAGCGCTGGCGTTGGGCGTTGTTGGCAGTGGTTTCACCTGACAGGAATCCTCACCGGCTCAGCTGCTGTCTTGATCGCCGTTGCCCCGCCTGTCTGTCCGGCTGCCACGGCGCCTCATCGAGCCGGCGCGGTCAGGTAGAGCCGCACCTCACCCGAGGGGGTCTTCCACCGCCGGATCAGCTTCGCAGAAGAGTCGAGGGCCTGTTGCAAGAGCTTGCCGGGATTCTTTCCATCTTGCACGTACCATACCCGCTCGTGCGTCGCTTCGAGCCTGGGAAGCTCCCGGGCAATGCGCCGGGCAGCATCGTGACGCTCGAACGTGCTGCCGTTGTCTTCCACGGCGATGGCATTCGTGACGCTGTGAGCGCGGATCGCGTAGTAGCCGAGGCGGTCGATGCTCTCAAAGGCTACGCCATCTCCGCTATGCCAGTGGGACAGCACGAGGTCGAGCGCGGGATCGTTGGACCAGGTGACCGTTTGCTGAGCGTGCGGCATGCGAAGCGTGTCGGGAGCCGTGATCGCCAGCCACGCCAGGAAAGCTACGCCAAAGAAGAGCCGGCTCGTCGCGAAGACGCTCGTCAAGAGCGCCACGAAGGGCAGGACGGCGAGACCGTAGCGATCGATGCCCGCTTGAGGATCCCAGTGCCCGTTCACGTAGAACACCATGAGCGTTCCCGCCAGTGTGCCCAATGCAGCGAAGGTCAACAGCGGCCGGCGTCCTGACTGCCAGCCCAGTGCCAGCGACAGCAGCGCCAGTCCGAGGGATACGGCGGCGGTAAGGAGCGGTGGAATGATACCGGGATACCACCCGCCGAGCACCGCGAAGACGAGTGTCAATGGCAGTCCCGCGCTCGCGTTCTGCACACCAAAGGAGTTGACTCCAGCCAGGAGCTTTCCGAGTAATGACGGGGTCGCGAGGACCAGCCAGGGTATCCACCCCACGAAGCCAAGCACGAGAGGAAGGCGCGCCTGCCGGGCAGGCTTCCAGAAGACGGCGAAAGCGAGCTGAACCGCGAAGACCGGCCACTGGAAGTACCAGGTCAATCCGGCGACAGCGGTCGTGAGTGCGAGGGCGATCCGCGGCCCCAGGGGCTGAGGCTTGCTCACAACAACCCAGAAGCTGAGCACGGTGAGGCTCGTCGCGGCGAGTCCGGCTGAGAAGTCGCGCACTGTGGCGCCGGCGATGACGGCGCTAGGAGCCAGCGCGAGAGCGAGCGCTACGATCACGCTCTGGCGCTGCCCCAGCAGGTCGCGGGCCAGGCGAGCCCACGCAGCGATCGTGATCGCCCCGGCCGCCACACTGAGCCACTTCAGGCCGCTCCAGCTGTAGCCGCTTGCCACGATCCACAGGCGGAGGAGGAGGTAGTAGAGCGGCGGATGGACGTCCCGAGCGTTGAAGAGGAAGAGCTGGCGCAGCGGACCGGCAGCAAGACCTACGGACAACCCACCGTCGGTACCGAGCTCGTACGGCGCGATGGTGGTGGCACGGAGCAGCCATCCCAGGGCGATGATCAAGAGTAAGAGCAACGAGAGAAGGAACCGGCGCTTCCCGGCGCCGCCCTGGTGCTGCCGGGCAGGGATCTGTCTTGACTGAGTAGCCGTGAGCAACGAGGAGGATTCCTGATGGACGTCAGGCTCTACGACGTTGTGCTGCTGCATGCCGTCCTCATGGCGCTCTCTGAATCGATGGCAGAGCGTCCTTCTCTTGTCTTACCACTTCCGCGGACTCTGCACCTAGACCGGTCCCAGGCTGCCGGCACGTACCACACTCGTTAGCCGCTCCCGAGGCATCTGACGCTCCGGCGGAGTCATCATCACAGAAGAGTCAAGGCAACGGCTGCGAGTACAGCCGCAGAGCGCGATCGTGCAGTTGCAGGCACGGCTCGCTCGGTTGGAGAGGTTCGTGACCCAGATCGTGTCGGGAACAGCGGCGTGACCACAAGTCGCGCCAACTCAGCACGAGAATGTTCACCGTTGCTGGTCCTGCTCCCTCACGCGCCCTTCGCTGATGCCGTGCCGGTGTCCCGGACGCCTCAGAGTGACTGCTCCAGAGGTTCGCTGCGCTTCGTGTGAAGCCGCAGCCAGATGATGAATGTGTCCGTCAGGATACCGGCGATATCGCGCACGCCGATGCGGCCAAACTGGCGAGCGAAGTTGAGCTCGATGGGAGCCTCAGCCAGCCGGAGGCCGCGGCGGTGGGCCTCCGTGAGCATCTCCAGGTCGAAGGCGAAGCGATTGACCTGGAGATGTGGCAGGACATTCCGCGCGAAATCGCCGCGCAGCAGCTTGATGCCAGTCTGGGTGTCGTGCACCGGTAGACCAAACAGTAGGCGGCAGAGCCAGTAGTATGCTGTGCTGTAGAGCTTTCGCTCAGTGGGATAGTTCACTACCGACTCTGGGTGGCGTTTGGAGCCGATGACGACGTCGGCTCCCGTTTCCTGCTGCACGAGCACGAGCCGGCCGAGCAAACGGGGATGGAGATCGAGGTCGGCATCGAGGAAGGCGACCCAGCGGCCGGTGCTGTGCTGCACTCCATAACGGACCGCATAGCCCTTGCCACCGTTCGCAGGATAACGAAGCACAGCCACGCTGGCGGGGGTATGACGGTTGAGCGTGCCGGCGACGTCCCCGGCACGCTTGAAGGTCTCGTCGGTGCTGCCATCGTCCACCACGATGATTTCGAAGCTGGCTTCAAGCGCCAAGAGCTCACGCAATGTCGTCCGGATAGCTCGCTCGATGAGCTCCTCCTCATTGAAGGCAGGGATCACTACTGACAGGTCGACCGCGCGCCGTGCGTCCGAGCCGTGAAGTCCCTCGCGCTGTAAGGATTCTCCCCGATCAACGAGCATCTCTCAGTGCCTCTCTTGTGAGTGTTGACGCTGCGGCATGAGGTAGATCACGAGCAGACAGCACAGCAGTCCAAGCGTGACGGCATCGAAGGCGTGAATGAAGCTCAGGAGCGAGCCGCTCAAGGCGACCATGAGCACGATCTGGACGATGGGAGCGATAGCGAGCGGCAGAAGAAAAAGACGGTTGCTCGTTGCAAGCAGGTGATTGGCGAGCAGGCTGGCGATGGAGTAGGCCGCCAGTGCCAGGGCGAGCCAGGGAAGGTCGCTACTGGCCGGTAAGTAATGCGGGCCGACCACCACACGCAGCACAAGTTGAGGATCGAGCTGGAAGACGAGCAAGAGTGTCGTGGTAAAGGAGAAGATGAAGGAAAGTGCGTTGGTCAGTACAGATCCGGCCACCATGCTGCTGCTGTCACGCGCGAGGCGGCGCAGGGAAAACCCAACGCGGAGGGAAGACACGATCACATCAGGTGGTGAAGAGATGGCCACCGTAGCCGGAGAACTGAGCGAAACCGGTTCGGTACTCGCCAAGGATCTTATCTCCTCAAACCCCACCATGCCTTGTTAACTGGTCGGTGCGCCGCCACGTAACGCCCCATTCCCAGGGTATCCGATCGTGGGTCCGCGCAGTCCTGCTTCTTCTTATATACCGCTTCAGTATAGAGAGCCGTAAGCCATCAAGAAGATTCCGTATCGTTGGTTTCGGGTTACGATTGTCGATCGCAACGAGCATTAGACCGGGATCGCCACGAAACATTAGACCACCCGGCGGTTCAATGATGCTGGAGCAGCCCTCTCTCTAGCCACTCGTGGTAGCGCTCGGCAAAGGGGCTAAGATCAGGATGTTATAGTGTTCACGAGTGCCGCGCCGGCGATAGGGCACGTTAGCCTTTGCGCTGTCGTTTCGCGATGAGTAGTCCTTGCCGTTGCACATTTAAGGATACTCGGTCGTGTTGGGCGAGCAGCGGACGAAGGTGCGTGAGGGGCGTTGTGTGCAGTGGGAGGGTAGCCCGCAGCCGATGACTCGTCAAGGCGTGGCGACAGCAGCTGAAGTCGACTTGACTCCGCCGTTACGTACCGCGGCGAAGACGGCAAGCATTCCCTGGCGTCGACTGGTTAATGGCGGCATCCTCATCGTCGCGGGAGCGGGGGGGGCCAACGTACTCTCCTTCCTGTTCTCCTACTTCACCGCTCACTTACTACTGCCCGCAGACTATGCCACGGTCACGGCGTGTCTATCTCTGTTTGTAGTCGTCGCCGTGCCAGCGGGCACCTTACAACTGGTAGCGGCGAAATATGCGGCCGAGTGGGAGCACGAGCCGGGACAAGTGGCTGCCCTGCGCGCCGTACTCGTCCGTATCGCCCTCACCCTTGGCATCACCATCGGCACTGTCGTGTTCGCGGTCTCAGGGAGAATTGCCACCTTCCTCCAGATCAGCAGTCCGCTTCCTGTTTGGATCATCGCGGCGGTTCTGGCCCTAAGCTTCGTTTCGCCGGTCTATCGGGGTCTGCTCCAGGGCTTTCACCTCTTTGGGCGATTCGCCGTTTCCAATGTCGTTGAGTATCTTACGCGGGTCGTACTGGCCGTTGTTCTCATCGTGGGTGGTCTCAAAGAGATAGGAGCACTCGGCGCAATTCTCTGTGGGGTGATCGCCGGCGCGGCGCTAGCGTGGTGGCTGCTGCGAGAGCACACACGCGGCGTCCAACGCGTGGCCTTTCCGCAACGAGACCTTGTCCGCGCGTTCATCCCGACCCTGCTCATGCAGTTCGCTCTCACTGCTATGCTGTTCATCGATACGCTCCTGGCGAAGCACTTTTTTCCGCCCGCGCTGGCTGGATTGTATGCTGGACTCGCCACGGTCGCCAGGATTCTCTTCTATCTCCCAGGTGCACTCACGACCTTTCTGTTTCCCGTGGTAGCTCGCTTACAGCACGATCACGCTCAGCGACGCGTTGTCTCGAACATCACGCTGGCTATTGTCGCACTTGCCGATCTTGTGTTGCTTATCATCTACATGCTCTTCCCCCATGAGGTTATCCTCGTTGTTGTTGGCGCAAAGTATTTGAGCGACAGTCCTTACCTTGTGTTGCTTTCTGTAGCTCTTGGAGCTTATGCAGTCGTCAGTCTCATTGCTAATTATCTCTTGGCGACAAACAACCGCTTGTTTGTGATACCTCTTCTACTTGCTCCTGCCGCAGAGGTGCTCCTTATGACTCTCTTCCACAGCTCACTTAAGCAGTTTGTTGCGACGCTTGATGCTGTTATGCTGAGCATGCTGGTGTGCATGTTAGTGCTGTACTTCCGGTCTGGCGGCACGGCACCGCAAACCAAGCATGAGGCGCGTGACGGCACGTAGGGACCCAGAAAGCAAAGAATAATGGCGGTCACGAGACCGCTCGTATCGATCATCACACCGACGCTCAACTCAGCCCGGACGTTGGAAAGCTGTCTCTTGAGTATCACAGAGCAAACAGGGCTTGATGGCTCAGTTGAAATCATCATCGTTGATGCCGGCTCGACAGACACCACGCGCCAGATAGCAGAGCGCTTTGGCGCACGAATCCTTGAGAACCCGCTACGAACCGGAGAGGCGGGCAAGGCAGTCGCGGCGAGGGCTGCGGAGGGTGACTTCCTAGCTTTCATCGATTCGGACAATATTCTTGTCGGTCGCGACTGGCTGGTGCGTATGCTCGCACCCTTCAAGGAAGAGGATATCGCTGGTAGCGAGCCCATACGCTATCTTGCCAGACCACACGACAACTATCTCACGCGCTATTTTGCTAGCCTCGGCATGAACGACCCTATCTGTCTGTATCTCGGGAACTACGACCGTGTGTGCGCGTTAACGGGGCGCTGGACGGAAATGCCCATCCGTTCGGAGGCTCGTGACGGTTACGAGAAGGTATGGCTCACACCAGGGCACGTTCCCACCATCGGGGCGAACGGGTTCGTCATCCGCCGGCGGATACTCATGGCCCTTGGCTTCACCGACCATCTCTTTGATGTCGATGTCGTGCAGGAGCTAACGCGCCAACGCCACTGGGCATTCGCCAAGATCCATTGTGGAATCGTACACATATTTGCGGGTGACGTTCGGACATTTCGCCGCAAGCAACGCCGTCGAGTGCGCGACTATTTGCACTATCGCGATCGGGCCATGCGTTCACGTGCCACCCATGGGCCTAGCCGGAAGGGCTTGATTCACTTCTATATCGCGACGGTGCTAGGCTGGCCTCTCGTTTGGCAGGCACTCCGCGGGTATCGCCGGACGGGCGATGCGGCGTGGCTCTTTCATCCTGCGGCCTGTGCCTTGACTCTGTACGAATATGGCGTCGGCACTCTCGCGAGCAGGTGGTGCGCCGGGCCACTTACACGAGAAGGGTGGTCGCAGTAAGCCATATCTCCGGTTATATTATCGGTTTCGCCGGCTGCCGGTAAGCGAGACTACCTGCCGTTCTTCTGGGCGTTCGATGTAGACCTGCTCAGGAACTGGGGCTGCTTCTCCGCCCGCTGTATGAAGCTTTACCGGCAGCGCAGCGACGCCGCTCGCTGGACCAATCTGTGTAAACTTCTCTGGCGAGTTCTCCTCTTTTGCCTGAGAAGGCAGGAAGTCGAGCATATGGCCGACGAGGTACCTCGATCCGCGCACCACATAGTACTTGAAGTGTTCCTGGCTCTGGAACACCGAGCGCAGCTTGCGAGCTACGTACCGCGGGGTGAGGAAGCTCGTGTATAGACTCTGGACCAGCCCCAGGACTTGTTCGTCAGGAATTGGCGAAATGAGGACAGGTTCCCGCATGTCAAAGCGATGCCAGTTCGCCGGTCCATCGAATCGAAGCCAGCTATTCGCCCGCGCCTGAGCGTAGAGTTGCGTGCCGGGATAGGGCATCACGATCGTGCCCTGAAGGGTATTGATCCAGCCACGATCGAAGCATTCGCGCGTGAAGTCAATCGTCCGCTTCGCGGCATCATAGTCTTCCCAGGGATACCCGACCATGCACGTGGCGTGTGGTTCGAGACCCGCTTCACTTGCCCACTTTAGAGAATCACGCTGCTGCTGGGGTGTCGTACCCTTATTGAGGAACTGTAGTGTGCGCTCGTTCGCGCTCTCTATTCCGTAGAGAATAAAGCGAAAGTTTGCCGAGCCAAGCATCTCGTATTCGTGCTGGGTAAGTGCGTCTGCTCGCATATTGCAGCCCATCATGAGGACCTTATGGAGACCACGTTCGCGGAAACCTGCGCAGAACTTATGGAGCCATTTTCCTACTGGAAAAGTACCGGTGTCATCAAACACTTCACGGACGCCAATCCCGGCGAGATGTTCGAGCTCATCCAGATAGTCCTCCACCGGGCGCACCGAAAACTTCGGAAGGAGAGATGTCCATGAGCAAAAAGTACATCCGCCTCCCCGTGCCTCGCCCGCAGGAAGGTTACTCGTATCGAGTCCGTCAACCGGACGGCGCCACCAGCAGTCTGCGCCGGTAGCGCCGGTCGCCCACCCATATGTGCCAGGCGTGCGCAAGAAGTTCCCATTCCTGTAGGCATACAGCCGCCACTTCACCAGTTCGCGGTCAATATGGGGACGTACCTGCAGGAATTGGGGTGGCTTTGGTACAACGCCAGAATTCACAATGTCGCTGGTGAGAGGATCTTTCCAGAATACTCCACTGCCTAGCGACTCGCCGCGCTCCAGGTGATTCGCGAGATTTACGATGGAAAAATCATACTGTCCACCGCGGATGCAGTAGTCCACCGGGCAGAAGAGAAATGCTTCCTCGGGAAGGGCCGTGACATGGTCACCGACCAGGGCGATTTTCATGTTCGGGAAGCGTACCTTGAGATCGGTGATACACTTCCAAATCGCGGGAGCGCTTGGCGTCTTGGTCTCGATCATCATCAACTGAGGGCGGGTCAGCTCGACTTGGCGGCAGTACTCTTCCCACGCCCAACCCTCGGCAATGCCGTCCAGCCAGACGACTTCATGGCCCACCTGCTTGAGCAAGGTAGCTGCGAGTGCCGGAATGACAGGGAAGATAACGGTCGCGTTGTCACCTACGAAGCGGTTGAATAGTCCGACGAGTCCGCCGCCTTGACTCTTCCTCGTTGAGAAAACCTGATACTGACGATTCTGAGAGAGTAGTGGGATTCCCTTCTCGCTCTCAAAGGGTGGAAAACTAATCGCAACTCGCATCGCTGCTCCTCACATCTCGCCACTTCGGGGAAGGGCGCAGTTACCGAGGTAGCCTCGGTGTAAGCAATCCACGAATGAAATTCAGCCCGTACCACGCGTGCGTGGAGCCCACCACGAATGCTGCCGCAACACCGAGCGTTGGTTTCTTTGTCCTTATCATGACATCTAGCGCCGTGGCACCCAAAGCCGCAGTATACGTGAGTAGCGTGGCAATATACACTCTGCGGAGGGACCGTGACAGCAATGCTATTGGCAGCCCTCCGAGCAGTCCGACAGCCAGAATCGCCGGCAAGAAATAGGCCAGTCGCCGCGATGTCTCAGGGTATATCTTCGCGAAGTAGCCTCGATGAACGGCGTACTGCCCGATCTGTTGATAGTGCCCCCAGAACAAAGGGCGGCGGTGATGGTAAACTACTGCTTCCGGCTCGTAGACAATGCGTTTCCCCAGGCGCTTCGCGAGATCGAGGCAAAGCTTCGTGTCCTCTCCCGGGTAATACGCACAGTTGAAGCCCCCAACCGCATCGAAGTCGCTCTTCCGCACGAGCAGATTGACCGACGGCCAGTCGTCCACATCACGAGCCCGCCCCCGCGATCGATAGCGAATGAGGGCGCCCCCAGAACCAAGCAACGTCGATAGCGCGGCGCCCGATGCCTGTTGCCAGAAGGAGTCATGGGCAGGTGTGAGCGTTGGGCCACCGACTGCGGCGACGTGAGTGCTTGAGAAGTGTGGAAGAGCGGCTGCGAGCCAGGCGGTAGCTGGATAGGCATCATCGTCCAGGAATGCCAGAATTTCCCCGTGGGCCAATTGTGCTCCGCGGTCGCGCTTCTCCGCTGGGCCGACTGGCCCGGTCGGTACTACTTGCACCCGTTCTGCAGTGGCAACACCATCCGCGTCAGCGGCAACGTCGGGCAAAATGATGACCTCGATATTCGGATACGGATGACAGAGCAGGTGGAGAAGCGACTCGCGCACGTAGTCGTTGATGTGGCGCACCGGAATGACGACGGTTACCAGCGGAGAACTAGAAGATACTTGCTCAACTGACGCCGTCACGGCAACGCTACCGTCCGTCTTCCGTTGAGGCGGCTGTCCCGCCTGATCCGTGGTTCACAGCAATCCACCGATTCCCACGTGTATCACGACTCCCTACCGTCCGTCTCTGCGCAAGACGCGGAGCCCCCCAATCCGTGCTGCACTGTCGTGAAGTGATTACGGCCGCCAATCCTTCCGGTGACCTTACGCTCGAGCATTTCAACCTCTACCACACTTTTGCCAAGATACGGGGCTTCCTGGGGCTGACGCGGTTAGTCTTCTTCGGATTGCCAGCCACATCACCGTTACGACTTGCACCATGTTGTACTATTTGGTGCCTTTCAGATAGATTATCCCAAACGTAGGGTTAGGCCAGGGATAGGTGAGCACGATAGACAGTGCACGAACCGTGACGGGGTCGCTGTCGAGCTATGAATCCGGTGCTCGGTATGCGGGGTAGTGCATCTGTTGATACTCAGAGATCAATGGCGCGCACAGGCATTAAAGTACTCGCATTTCTCAATGCTTACACTGAGGGGATGAGTGGAGGAGATGTCTGCTTTATTGAGCTGCTGAAGCGGCAGCGTGCAGACCGCCTGACGATCGTGACATCACGCTTGGGCCGCGACGCATGTGAGAAACGAGGACTACATGCGTCGTTTCTCATTACTTCGCAGGAAGAGCACTTTCGCCACACTATTCTTACGTATATATTGCGGACAATACGAGCATCGGCCATTGCCCTTAGGCACCGGCGGGCCAATGCTATCTATGCATCGTCAGACTTCTTTCCTGATGTCATACCCTCGTACATAGCAAAGTTACTCAATGGTCGCATAGCATGGATTCAAAAAGTCTTTCATCTCATTCCACCTTCGCGTCCAATACCCTGCGTAGCCCAGAGAGTCAGTCACGTGTTGATTCGCCAGAAGGCAGATATCACCATCGTCGATAATGCCCTGCTCATGCGTGAACTATATCTCCGCGGCTTCCACAAAGGATCTATCGAGGTGAACTCTCCTGGTATTGATGTTAGCCTCTACATGAATAATGCGTTTGAGCCTTATTCTGGGTTCGACGCTTTGTTCCTCGGCAGACTTCATCCATCTAAGGGTGTGTTCTCGTTGATTGACATCTGGGAGAGAGTGTGCGCGGTCAGAGAGGACGCCCATCTCGCAGTCGTTGGACGCGGTGATCCCATGATTGTTGAAGAGATGACGAGCTTGGTTGAGGCCAGGCAGCTCGGTCGTAACGTCTCTCTCCTCGGCTTCGTTCCGACAGAGGATGCTATTCGTCTCTTGCGCAGCGTTCGGATCCTCGTATCCCCCTCATTCGAAGAAGGTTTCGGAATGGCTATCCTGGAGGCACTGGCGTCGGGTACACCCGTGGTGGCCTGGGATCTTCCTGTTTACCGGGAGGTATTTCCGAGGGGTTTGAAGCGGGCACCGGTGGGGGACGTGGATAGCTTTGCCTCCCACGTGTGCGAGTTGTTAGCCGACGGGAGTGAACGATCGTGTCTTGCCGAAGAAGGCAAAGAAGTCGCGAAGCAATATGAGTGGGAGGAGCGTGCTCACAAGGAAGCGCAGCTCATAGCGCAAGCGCTAGCCAATGTCGGGGTCGGCTCTAACGGGCGCAGTACTCGCGCCCGTAAACAGTAAGCGTAGGCCCCGCCCCAATGCTGCGTGGTTCACACAGGCAGACGTCGCGCGAGGTTGTTCCGTCAACGCTGCAATTGTACGACGCCGTCACCTCGACCCGTACAGGTATGCGTCAAACAGTGGAGCAGCCTGACTTACGATGACACGGTCGAGCTTGGGGGTTCTGTCTTCTTCCCGATCGCTTATCGTCATGAGCGTCGGTGCGGGGGTACTTGTTGGTGCCCAATGGATCAGCAGTGCCATAGGATGAGAGTGCACTACGCGGTGGACTGGGTAGGTCCTGGCCTTGTGGACATCGCACGTGTGCGTCGCTTCGGTGAGTTGCCTGAGCGAATCCACGGCGAGCGCGTCAATGCCGTCGTACATTCAGACTTTGAGGATCTGGTGGGCGATGACGAAGTTGTGGATGCTGCTTGGGCTCAGAACACCGACGCTGTCCAGCAATCCAGGGCTGTAGGCTGGCAATGGCTCGATGCCGGCTAGTGCTTCGTCATCGTGCATAATGGCGCAGTGCCGGACGAGGCGCTTGGTACGCTGCCGAGCGCTGCCTTCGGGAGGGATTACGTGAATAAGCTGCTTCTCCTCTTGATTTCACTCGTGTACCATAACCCGATCTTCGGCCGACTGTTCCACACGACGGTCTACTGTCTCCAACGGGAACTGCGTGATTGTGAGTCAGTACTCGATCTTGGCTGCGGGCCAGAATCGCCGATCGAATACTGCAACGTGAAGTGGTCTGTAGGCGTGGATGGCTACAGAGACTACATCCTTCAGTCACGCCAACAGCGGATCCACACCTGGTACATTCTCGGCAATGTGCAAGACGTTGCCTTTGCACCAAAAAGCTTCGATGCCGTAGTGCTCATCGAAGTGCTTGAACATCTGGACGCCGAAGTGGCACGGAAGGTGCTCGACGATGCTGTCGTATGGGCCCGCAAGCGGGTCATTGTGACAACCCCCAATGGCTTCCTTCCGCAGCGCGCCCTCGGTGGCAATCCACTCCAGCGGCATCGATCTGGTTGGGGCACGGCGGCGATGCGAAGCCTGGGCTTTCGTGTCCGTGGCTTGGCCGGGCTGAAGCTGTTCCGGGGTGAGAATCAGGCGGGCGCGATGGAGGAGGAAGGAGCGGTACTGCAGACCGTTCGCTGGCGTCCCCGAGCTCTGTGGCTGGTCGTGACAGAACTGACGCAGATCGTTTCATACTATTTGCCTCGCTATAGCTTTGAGATCTTCTGCACGAAACGCGTCTCCGGAGTAGACTGAGGCTCTCGAAGCCCTCATCCCGGCACGACCTCGCCGGATGAGAGGTCCACCTGCTGTATAACAGGCCTACCGCACAAGCCCTACCTGCAGAGGGGACATCATCGACCATACGGCTAACACGTTTGGTGCCGGATAGCGCCGGCAGCACACACGAGGCCATCTTGTAGACTTGGGCAAGCTGCTAATGGTACGGTACGAGCAATGGAAGGCGCAGGACCTCTATGACCAAGGTGACCAGGGGGCATCTCTGTCGTCATAACTCATAACTTTGACTCCTTCGGTACCAAAGGTAGGCTGGTCGGTGCCCGAAGGCGACATCGCTAGAGGAAAGTGGATGCGAGTGGTCCGCCCGCGCGTAAGCGTTCTTATCCCTACCTACAACCGCGCTGACTTGCTGTTGCATACCATGCATTCGGTGCTGGCCCAGGACTTCGATGACTTCGAGGTTGTTGTCTCGGACGATTGCTCGACCGACGATACCCGCGAGGTTGCCGAGTCATTCCGCGATTCGCGAGTCACTTATCGCCGGAATGATAGTAATCTCGGATACGGTGGAAATCTCAATGAAGGTGCGCGCTCGTGCCGCGGAGAATTTCTCTACCTCCTTGGACACGATGATATCCTGCTTGATGGAGCCCTTCGCGCTACGGTAGAAGCTTTTGATCTCTCTGAAAACGTGGGGTTGGTTACCCGACCCTACTACTGGTTTGACAGTGACCCGCTGAAGCCGGTGCGTTCGATTGAGCCACCAAGTACGACTCACAAAACTTATCTTTCCATAAATGATGGGAAGAAGGCTATCCGCTACCTATTTTCGTCGGCGGGGCAGCTTTCTGGCCTCGCATACCGGCAGTCACTACGGAAAATCCCCTTTCATCCCCACATATTTGTCGCGCACATCTATCCGTTCGCGGACATTCTCCGTGGGTCTATTGCCGTCTATCTTCCAAGGTACACCGTCGCTGTCCGCATCGACAGCAGCATGACTAGACACCGCCCTCAGATCTACACGCCATCACCCACCGAGACCTGGGTTCAGATGTTTACGCAAGTTTTCGCTGGAGAGGAGTATCGAGGGGCACGCGAAGCTGGCGTTGAATTCATCACCTCAACCAACTACGAAGGATTGGTTCAACTGCGAAACTACGCCAACGTGCGTGTTCTCACCCGGGAAATTGGAGCACTACTGCGCTACCGGCGTCAAAACTTGATCACACCGAACTTCTGGGCCTTCGCGCTACTCACTCTCGGCTTACCGGCACCAGTTCTTCGACGTCTCACAGACGCCTACAAGCGTCAGGTTCTAGCCCGCAGGCTAGGCTCGCGAAATACTCGCCTTACAGCCCCAATCTCAGTTGCCGCAACCAACACGCTCCGGCCACCTCTTGAGACGTGACGTAGCTGTCTCTTCGTGCACACTGACTCCTGGAGTATCCGACCAGGGCAAACAGAGAGCAAGATGGTCTTCTATCTCACTACTCCCTCACGTAGTCAGGAGGTCACACAGAGTACGGACGCTGTTGGCGTACCTCATCCACCTCGACAGGCCGTCCGGCGGATGGTCGCGTGGGGTCTGCCGCTCGCCCTTTACTGCGCCCTCAGCGCGGCCTATCTCATCCCGTTGCTCACCGCCAACGCTCAGCCACAGGGCGGCGACTGGTCCCTCCCTGTCACGCCTATCCAAGCGCACGTGTTCGGGAATACAGGAGTGTTTCTCTGGACCGATGAGCTCGGCGGTCTTCTCGGCTATCGCCAGCCTTATATGACGGACACACCGTTCCGTCTTCTCTACGCTACTCTCACAGATATAGGTATTAGTCCACTCCTGCTGACCAAGATTCTTGTGCTCCTTATCTTCACCACGGCAGGATACTCCACCTATTGCTACTGCAAGTATCTTGGCTTTTCTGCTATCGGCTCCTTGATGAGCGGCCTTGTTCCGCTATTCTCGCCAGTCTTTTTCAACTATCTGGTTATGGGTTGGCTCTTTGTCCTGTTGACGGTCGCTCTTCTCCCTCTATCTCTGCTCCTTGTTCACAGAGGAATAATGACCGGGCGTATTGGGTACTCGCTAGGTGGCGGCCTTTGTGCAATAGTGGCTATCCAGTCACAAGCACTCATCTGGTATCCGCTGTGCTGGCTCTTGCTTGCCGCGGTTCTGTACGCTCGTGGCCAGAGCATGTGGAAAGCTGCGGCGAGTATCGTGGCTGCGTCGTCAATTCTCGTCTTAGGCGATCTCAGCTGGCTGCCGCTCGCGATCCTAAAGCGCAGTATTGTCGATCAGGGCGCATCAAGTACTAATGTACCGCTTGGTCAGTGGTTGAGCGCCCTCAATATCCTCCGGCTGTGGGGTAGCCTCTACAATGAGCCGTACGAACTAAGCTACCCATCCGGCCTGAGATTTACCACCGTCCTGCTCCCTCTGTGCGCCATGATTCCACTTGCTCTTCGTTACAGGGATTGGCGCACGCAATATCACTTTCTCCTTGCAGCGATCCCAATTACAGCTTGGTATCTCTCCCCATACTACGGACACCTCCCATTTACAGCAGTAGTCCGCGACCCATCTCGCTTTCTCAGCATCGCGGTAGTTGGCTACTCAGTATTGATTGCATTATCTTTCGATAGCCTATGTGTGGAACTCAAATGTAGAATGAGTGGCAAGCGAATCCTCCGTCAACTGATCGCCGCCGCTCTTCCGACCGCTGCGATCATCTCGCTCACGATCCCGTATTACGACGGCGCACTCTATGGACATGCCACGGCTGGTCGGGACATTCGGATCCGCACCTTGCAATTCGGCCCCGGAACACTTGCGACAGAGCAGTGGCTTTCACACTTGCCTACCGGGGATAAAGCAATCTACATACCGTTTGGAGGCGTCGTCGGGTCCACTACAGACGGTCGATTTCGCGGCGATTACCACGAGTTCAATGATCCATTCGCGGCTCTATCACCAATTCCTGGGGATCTGTCGATGAACAACCGCTCTTCCGGTGCTGCAAATGAGAGACTCATGTCCTTGCTACAGTCTCTTGGTGACGGATTTAGCGCAACGAAATTTGCTCGATTGCTTGGGGATGCTAGCATCAAATATGTTGTAGTTCGCAGCAACCTGTACTCGCATGCAAATTTTCCTGATGGCCTAGCTATTGCTAGCGCCCTTCGAAGTAGTTCGTTTTTCAGGGAAGTGTTCGCGGATGGCGAGAGCATAGTGTTTGAGAATCGACTGGCGCTTCCTCGTGTTTACCTCGTGCCAGGCGGCGAAGAGCGCACGCTGCGACGAAGGGCATCTGATATTGCCCCGCGGAGCTCGACGTTTGGTCAGCCGGAACGGACTGCCAAAGAGCCTCAGGTGTTGTCCTATCAAGAGTTGAGCCCTGTCGAGTACAGTGTTTCCATTACCGGCATACAGGGACCATTTGTATTGGCACTCTCAGAGAGCTTCGACGCTGGATGGAAGGCCTACCCTGTTCAGGACACGGTCACGCGTCCCATAAGCGCTATTAACCCGAATGGAGAGATCAAGCTCGACGTGTCGGCCATTCGATATCTGGCGATGCCATCGCTCCCAGGACAGGATCACTTCAAGCTGGACGGGTTCGCTAATGCGTGGCTCGTCAGGCCCACTGCAGGCGAGACGTCGCTTCATTTTGCCCTCTTCTATCAGCCGCAAGCTATTTACCTGCTTGGCCAGCTCATCGCCTGGCTTTCGATCCTGGGGGCACTCGGCGGCCTCTTGGCATCAGCCAAAGCCGACCTTGGGAAACGCCACCATGGGGGGTGCTAGCGACGTAGAGAATTGCGCTGTCGCCGGTTATCCCGACGTCGAGCGTATCTTCGGAGCTCCTCCTTCTGATCGTGTCAGAGTCCGCTTGCTTAGCCCTTCGCCGGCAAGCGTTCGACGAATCACGGCGCAGCGCTGTTGACCGTCATCGCACGTTGCAACCACTTAGACGTACGGGGTCTCCTACAAGGTTCTTGGGACGTGTGTACCGCACTACTGAGGAGTCCGTAGCGGCCATGCGTTTCCACTCGGAGCATTCCACTCTTCCAAAGAGCCCTGTACGGCATCCGCCGGTCCGAATTCTTCGCCAGTCGATGGACATAGTATTCGCACTAGCTTTGATTCTTGGGATCACCGGTTTCTTGTTTGGCCCTACACTGTTCCACATGAGCAACTGGCTCTATGGACTGCCCGGCGACGGAGTGAGCGCAGCGGAGGGTATTGCACAACGTCTTCAAGGAATTCGAGCAGGAGGACTTCTTTCGCCGCTTCCAGAGTACCGCGGCCATCCTTTTCATCTTGCCACGGTCGCAGAAGCCGCTGAACCGCTGACTTTCTATCGCTCAGCTCTCGTCGCACAGATTGTAGGAGCGGTAGCTGCCGCAAACACGATTGTACTATTGGGCTTCGTTCTCACAGGGATGGCGTTGTTTCTGCTGCTTAAGCCCTATATGGCCACAATGCCGGCGCTCCTCGGCTGCATCGCCTATACTTTTGCTCCAATTCGCCTCGCCGAGAGCCGTGAGCATTTTGATCTCTTGGATGGCTTCTGGCTGGTTCTCCTTGTCTTTCTACTCATCTCGTGGAAACATCGAGGTGGTTGGCGGTTGGCAGTGATCGTTGGTATGGTTACTGCGTTAACTGAGCTCGACAATCCCTATCTAGGCTACTTTGCGCTCCTCATCACTCTGGGTATCATAGCTATACGTGTAGCCAGTGGGCTCGTCCGGCGCCATTTCCGCTTTGTATTGGCTGTAGCAATCGAGAGTGGATGTGCGCTGCTAGCAATCGCCCTCATTGTGCTCCCCTCCCAGTTTAAGCTCTACCAGCACACGGTACTCCAACCAATCCCTACAGCGGGCACATCTCTGGTCCGCCCCCTTGCCGACCTCAACCGTTACTCTCTACGCTGGTGGGACTTCTTCCTCCCCTTCCCAGAAAATCCCATCCTTGGGCCACTCGGCCGCTCCACGTTCTATGCCCACCTCGGGGCGGATACGGTGACGGAGCAGAGCGTGATGACCGGCTACATCGCGCTCATCCTCGCCATTGCCGGCGCGGCCGTCACACTACGTCTCACCAGACGGGCAAGACGTACAAGCGATCCGGCGGCTGCTGAGCTCACCAGTTCGTCCGCTCAGCAAAAGCAGCGTGAGCTCGCGCTCATAGCAGGCGTCTGTATTGTCGCCGGCATCCTCTTTGGCCTCCCGCCGCTGTTTCACGTTGGCGGTCTCGCTATTCCATCACCTACCTACTTCGCCCACGCCATCTTCCCGGAGATCCGCACGCTCTCCCGCATCGATCTGATCATCCAGCTCGGCGTCGCGATCCTTGCTGCGCTCGGTGCGCAGGCCCTGCTCGCCCGTATCCATTCCACCAGCCGCCGCAACCTTCTGGCTGGCGCTCTCATTGTCGGTATACTGCTGGAGTACACGAATGTTCCGCCCTGGCGCTACGTGAAGCTGCTGCCGGCGCCAAGAGTCTACGACTGGCTCGCCTCCCTGAGTTCGCAGCAGGCCGGCATCATTGCCCAATATCCCCTCGTGTCAGCCAACCTTGCTCCCACTCCCCTCTACGCTTTCTACGCCTACGAGATTCACCACCATCCACTCTTCAACGGCGTGACCCCAGATACTCCACCCGACGCGCTGCGCCGGAACCTCGAGGACCCCCTGAACCCCACGGCGCCCGCGTCCTTTGCGGCGCTCGGCGTGAAGACCATCGTCATCGACACCGCGGATTTCAATCAGACGTACGGCATGCAAGGGCTGCGCTGGGCAGGGCGGGAGCCAAACCTCGAGAGCCGCCTGCCTATGGGGCTTCAGCTAGAGTATGTAGGTGCCCAGTTCCGGGGATACCGCATCACGGCCGCTCCTGCAAGTGTGCTAGCCGGACTGCCAGCACGCTATGGCGACGCCGATATCCGTAGGGACGGTCGAGTCTGGCAGCGGATCGGCGCGACTACCAACATCTGGGTCGACAATGTAACGCACGAAACCGTTCCGGCCGTTTTGTGGACACAGATCCACAACAATCGCGCTGCCCACACCGCCGTCGTGCCCGGCTACCAGCCGGTCCCTGTCTCGCTCGCGAGTGACGCCACTCCCGTCGCCTTACCGGTGCTCGTACCTCCGGGTATACACGCTGTCCCATTGAGGGTCCTGGGCCCCGACCAGCCGATGGCAGGCACAGACAATCCCACACCTGTAACCGTCGAGGTCCGGAGCCTTGAGCCTGCACCT
>JAMCTA010000022.1 GCA_023381895.1 Chloroflexota bacterium | reverse complement strand
TGTTGGCGACGACATGGTTGGTGGCTACTTCTCGGCTGGCGCTGAGGGCTTCACCTCGAGCATCTCCAATTTCATGCCGGACGTCGCCGTCGCACTGTTCAACGCAGCCTCGTCTGGTGACTTCGCCACCGTGCGTGAGATCACCGCCAAGAAAGTGCAGGACTTCTACGATCTCCGCATCCGCCGCAAGGGCTACGAGGTAAGCATGGTCAAAGAAGCGATGGAGCTGCTCGGCAGGCGCGCTGGCCCTGTCCGCCCACCGCTCGTCAACGTCACGGCGGAGGATCGGGAGCGGTTGCGCGCGGCGCTCGAACGCGCCGGATTGCGCCTGAGCGCTGCCACGCAGCGCTAGCTAGACAGACCGGGAACGAGCCGTTGCTGTCAATAGTTAGGAGCGGCTCAGCAGCGTCGTGCAGACGGAGGGGCACTACCCAGGATGCCGGTATCCAGCCGTCAGGCAGGGAGGTGAACGCGATGCGTGTTGGTCTCGAAGTACTGCTCACGGACCGTGCTGAAGCCGTGCGGGGGCGGCGTGTCGGCATCGTGAGCAACCCCAACGGTGTCCTACCGTCGTTTGAGAGCATTGTCAGCGTGCTTCCCCGGGCTGGCGCTAAGGTCGTGGCCCTGTTCGGCCCGGAGCACGGCCTTGCGGGAGCCGCTCAGGCAGGTGAGCACGTGGGCGCAGCGCACGACCCACAACTCGGCATTCCCATCTACAGCCTCTACGGTGAAACACGCAAGCCAACACAGGCGATGCTCACTGGAATCGACACGCTCGTCTTCGATATGCAGGACGCCGGCGCTCGCTTCTATACGTACATCTTCACGATGGCCCGCTGCATGGAGGCAGCGCGAGAGCACGGCCTCGCTATGGTCGTCCTGGACCGCCCCAACCCCCTCGGCGGGCTGGCAGTAGAAGGTCCGGTTGTGCAGCCGGAGCTCGACTCCTTCGTCGGCGCCTATGGCCTGCCGGTGCGCTATGGTCTCACTATTGGTGAGCTCGCTCACCTCTTCAACACCGTGGGAGGGATCGGCTGCGATCTCACGGTCATACCCTTGGACGGCTGGCGTCGCTCCTGGTGGTACGAGGCTACTGGTCTACCGTGGATCTTGCCATCACCGAACCTCCCGACGGTCGACTCGTGCTTCGCCTTCGCTGCTACCTGCCCGATCGAGGGGACGAACGTGTCAGAGGGGCGCGGTACCACCCGTCCTTTCGAGCTCGTGGGAGCACCGTTCATCGACGCGGACCAGCTGGCCCAGGCACTGCGCGGCTTCGCGCTTCCCGGCGTTGCGTTCCGTCCTTGTCGCTTCACCCCGACATTCTCCAAGTGGCAGGGGGAAACGTGCCACGGCATCCAGCTCTACGTCACCGATCGTGGGACCTACGCGCCAGCCCGCACCGGCGTTGCCCTCCTGCTCGCACTCCGCCACCTCTACCTGGAGCAGCTCCACTGGCGCGATGAGGGGCGTACCGTCGATCGTCTCACCGGCGACACACGCATCCGCGTGAGCATCGACCACGAAGAGCCGCTCGAGGCGATCGAAGCGGCTTGGCAGCCAGGACTCGAGCGCTTCCGCCAAGTACGCCGCGAGCTCCTGGGGGGGCGCCGCGGTGGTCGCTCGCTCGCCAGCATCACACCTGCAAGCGAGCTAATCCGCACTGGCGGCGGCGCTGAGCCCTGGCGGGCGTTGCGCAATGAGCTCCGTCACATCGCTCTCACGGCTGGCGGCCGGTGGGGCATCGCCTTCCGCGACCTCAGCAGCGGCGATGGCTTCAGCATCAATGGTGAGACCGTGTTCCCCGGCGCCAGCGCGAGCAAGGTTCCACTCTTGCTGGAAGTCCTGCGTCGTGTGGACAGCGGGCAGCTACGCCTGGAAGAGCCAGTGACCGTGAGTGTGGAGGGCGGCGAGGACACTCGCCTTGGTAGTGGCATCCTCATTCACCTCCGCCACCCGATCACCGTGACGCTGCACGATTTGTGTGAGCTGGCCATCAACCTCAGCGACAACGTTGCGAGCAACGAGCTCATCGATCGAGTGGGCTTTGCAGCGGTCAACAGCAGCCTCACTGCGTGGGGCTGTGAACGGATGCGGCTCACGCACCACTTCCGAGACTTTGCTGCTCTGCGTGAACCGGACCACAACCCGGTAGTTCCCGACGAGATGGCTCACATCCTCACCCGCCTGTGGCAGCGTGAGTTCGCTCTCAGTGACGCCGCCCTCGGCTATCTGTCGCGCTGCTCCGGCACGACCCGCCTGCCGCTTCACCTCCCTGACAGCGCCCGCGTGTATCACAAGACTGGCACCCTGCGGGGGATCGTGCACGATGCAGGCATCATCGAGAGCCCTTTCGGGACCTACGTGCTCGTGTGCTTCTCCGACGGAGGTGAGGACAATCTGGTTGCGGGCCAGGCTATCGCTCGCATGTCCCAAGCCGTCTGGCACGCCGTCAGCCGCTGAGCAGCCAGGGTCCTCGGCACGTGCCGCAGAGTCTTCACCACCAGGGAGTAGGCTAGGCCATCTCGAGTCTTTGCCAAGGTGAAGCTCGACCGCAGCGAGGCTGCGCTCGCTGCGATTCGAGCTTCAGGGGGCTTGCACATGTTTGTGCATCCACAGAACCTGTGCTACTGTAGCGATACAGTCAGTCAAACGTATGATCAGCTGGGGGGCAGTCTGGCGCTCTCTTGTGGGGTGTATCATTACTGTCTCTGCCGGGCAAGGAGGCCGTCACTAGGGTGAGCCCTACGATCAAAGACATCGCGCGTGAGCTGGGGCTCGACTCGTCGACGGTATCCCTCGCTCTTCGGAACCAGACGCGCATCTCCCTCGCCACCCGTCTACGCGTCCAGGAGGTAGCGCGACAGCTTGGCTACGTACCCAATCGCGCCGCCCAGACGCTCCGGCAGGGCCGCTCCCGCACACTAAGCCTCGTGCTCTGGGGCAACCCCACGACGCTGCTGCCTGAGACATTTGCCGAGACGGCATTGTCGGTGACCAACGCGGCGTTCCACTCTGACTACGCGGTTCTCGTGTGGCAGGCCACCGAGGAAAGGCTGCTCACCACCCCGCTCGCCCGCTTCCCGGAGTTGCGCCAGACGGACGGAGCGGTCTTCGTCGGGGAGACGGCTGATCGCGAAGGTCTTGCTGAGCTGGTTCGCACTGGTTACCCCCTCATCCATCTCGGAGAGCGCTATCTCGACGGCGTCGACCTGCCCTTCGTCAGCGGCGACTTCGTGCAAGGAGGCGCTCTCGCTGCGGAGCACCTTATCAGCAACGGGCATCACCGGATGGCGGTGCTCTGTGGACGGCACAAGCACATCCCCGAGATCCCAGCCCGCCGCCTCGCAGGCTTTGCTCGCGTGGCTGGAGGCCGTCTCGTCGCTGCCATCGACGTGGGCATCGGTGAAGAGCTTGACACTATCGTGCCGCAAATCATAGGGCTCGGTGTCACCGCCGTCTTTTCGACCGAGCCGCACGTTGCGCTTTCCCTGCTTTCTGCTTGCCGCCGCGCGGGTGTCGCAGTGCCCGAGGATCTCAGCATCGTTGCCTTCGATAGCCCGCCAGAGCTGGCGCTCACGAATCCACCGCTGACTTGTATCTATCAACCGCGCGATCACGTCGGCGAACGGGCGGTGGAGCTCCTCACCGTGGCGATTGAAAAGGGTGTTCCTGTCCAGCGATCTGAGGTCTTCCCTTGCACGCTCATCGAGCGCGGATCAGTGGCCCCACCTCGAGAAAGGGTAGAGCCATGAGCGCAGCACCGCTGGCAGTCCAACCAAGCCACCGCCGCTGACACCTCACCCAGGCCCGGAGGGAATCCATTGCCTTCTACCTCTTCCTAATCACCCTGGATCGTTGGATTCTTGGGGCTCGCCCTTGGACCGCTCCTCGCCTCCTTCTTCCTGAGCTTTACCAGCTACGATGCTATGCACCTGCCCACGGTCACCGTGCGAGATCCAGACTAAGAATGTGATGAGAGTCTACGTTCCGCTCAATTCCGACGATTGACAGCCCGTCCAGGGTCGTATAAGCTCAGGGTAGTGGGGGCCGGTGGATCGTGCTTCTGCTGCAATTGCTCCGAAGGAGCGTCCATGAGCGCTGCCAACCTGTCCTGGCGCAGCCAGCGAGCGCCCTGGCGCCTGTCACGGGCCGGGCGCGAGTCGCTCGCTT
>JAMCTA010000178.1 GCA_023381895.1 Chloroflexota bacterium | reverse complement strand
CATCTTGGCGCGCACGATCCAGTCGCCCGGCGCGTGCCGACTGCCTGCCAGCTTGCGCACTTGGCCTTCTTCGCCGGCGTCCCGCGGCGCGCGCGTGCAGTAGCTTCGGCAAGGTCGCCTCCCTTCACGATGACGACCAGCTACCGCATAATCTATATCAGCAACGAGGAACGGAGCACTAGAACATTGCGTACACAATGCTAAAACATCTCATTATGCCCCAGCTCGGCGAGTCCGTCACTGAGGGCACAATTGAACGCTGGATGAAGCAAGAGGGCGACGACGTCGCGCTGGACGACCCCATCGTTGAGGTATCCTCAGACAAGGTCAGCAGTGAGATACCCTCGCAGTTTGCTGGCCGTCTCACCCGGATCTTGGTTCCGGAAGGACAAACTGTCCCTGTCAACACTCCCATCGCAGCAGTCGAGACTGCGGACGAGGGGGCCAGCCCCCCGGAGACCACGAACTCGCCGTCTCGAGAGGCGGCGCCGAACACAGTGGCGAGACCTGTCGATGCACTCCGCGAGATAGCTCAGCTGGGCCGGGAAGAGGCCGCTTGCCAGCGCAGCACGCCTCTTGTTCGACGTCTGGCGAACGAGCAGGGTGTGTCACTCACTGATATTGCTGGCACAGGATTCGGCGGTCGTGTGCGCCGTGACGATCTCGTGGCCTTCCTCCGGCAGCAACACAGCGGAGATCCTCCGGAGAGCCCCAGCAGAGGGAGTACCGACGCTTGGACGCTCATCCCTCTCTCACCGATGCGCCGGGCAATCGCCGATCGTCTCACCCGGAGCCGCCAACAGGTTCCCGATGCTACTGCCGTTTTCGAGGTGGACATGACGGGTATCGTCCGGAGACGGGCGGCTGTGCGCGAAGAGTTCCGGCGGCGCATTGGGGTTGATCTCACTTTCGTTCCTTTCGCGATCAAGGCCGCTGTCGAAGCGCTAGTGCAGTTCCCGGCGGTGAACGTCTCCATTTCTCAAGAAGGAATTCTGGCCTATCGCCACATCCACATTGGTGTCGCGGTAGCAGTAGATGGCGGCCGCAACCCGGGTACCGATGGTCTCGTCGTTCCCGTGCTGCGCCACGTGGACCGCCTCAGCATTGCCGGAATCGCCCGATCCGTCGCTGACGTCGCCGCACGTGCGCGTGCGGGCACATTAGCGCCCGACGAACTCAATGGCGGCACATTCACGGTCAACAACACTGGCGCAATCGGCTCGATCATTTCAACGCCGATCATTCCCCTGCCGCAAGCGGCAATCATGACGACCGAGGCTATTGTAAAACGGCCAGCTGTCTTGACCGATGCTGAAGGCAACGACAGCATCGCTATTAGATCGATGATGTTTGCGTGTCTCACCTTCGACCATCGGGCATTCGACGGACTCACCGCCGGACGCTTTATGGCCTACGTCAAGCAATGGCTTGAGACGACTGGCCCTGTGATCGATCTCTACTAGCAGTCACCGCCGATTGATGATGTGCTAGACTACGCGGTTGGCTACGATGCGAACTGCGAGGAGGCAGAGCTTCGCTGTGCCACGAAATGAATGAAGCCGCGAGATTGAGCGCTCCTGAACGAGGTCTGGGAGCGCACCAGACAGGAGCGAGTAGAGATGCACCCACTGATTCAGCAAGTCCAGCAGCAGTACCTGAAGGCAAATGCCGTCCGGGTTCGACCGGGCGACACCGTCCGCGTTCACGTCCGCGTGATTGAAGGCGTGCGCGAGCGCATTCAGGTGTTCGAAGGCGTAGTCATGCGCGCACGCAAGGGAGGCCTCGAAGAAGACTTCACCGTCCGGCGTGTGACACACGGCGTAGGGGTGGAGCGCACTTTTCTCGTGCACTCGCCTCGTATCGACCGTGTCGAAGTTCTCCGCCATGGTGAGGTGCGGCGCGCACAGCTCTATTATCTCCGTGACCGCGTGGGGAAGCGAGCGCGAGTGCGCGAACTGCGACCATCCAAGGCGCAGCCAGCAGCAGGCTCCGGCCCAGCTGAAACAGAGCAGCCAGCAATCGAAGGGACGCAGGGTTAGCCTTACCCGGTAATGCACAGCACATCTCTGCGATCTCCTGTACCGACCACGTCTTTCGAGGAGGAGTGGTGGGACCAGGGGCTTACGTCTATCGTGGGAATCGACGAGGTCGGGCGAGGTGCAGCCGCCTCCGCAGTCGTGGCCTGTGCCATCGTGCTGAAGCCACGGCCAAGTGGACTCGAGCATGTACGAGACTCAAAGACGCTCTCTTCTCGGGAGCGGGCAGCGCTTCTACCTATCATCCTGGACTCAATGCAAGACGTAGCGTTGGGGGCGGCGTCGGCTGTCGAGATTGACCGTCTCAATGTGCGCCGAGCCACCGCCGCAGCTATGCGGAGAGCGCTGCACCGCATTAGGGCTCCTCAGGCACTCCTCATCGACGGACTGCCGATGCCGGAGATCACTGCACCGCTTTGCCGCTATGTCGTCGATGGCGACGCTCTCAGCACCAGTATCGCGTGTGCTTCAATCGTGGCGAAACAAATGCGCGACCACCTCCTGCAGCGACTGGCACTCCATTACCCACTCTACGGCTGGGACACAAACGTGGGCTACCTCACACCGAAACATCGTGCTGCAATTCTGACCCATGGCCCCAGCTTGCACCACCGACGCTCTTTCCTCAAGCGTGTGCTCTACCCGATGCTCTGGGAGGCCAGCGAAGGGTGACAGCTTGTATGTGAGCATACGTCTATAGTGCGTTCACGATGCTCACAGTCCATAACCGCGCAAAGTCCCGGCGCTACGAGGCTGACCGGCTCACAGGAAGCGTCAGCACCGTCAGTGAATGCGCAGGGAAGGCGTATGTCAAGCGGCTCCCAGCAGCGAGCACGGCGCGACTGGTAACGCCCACGTTCAGAGGCTGTTCAAGGGAGTTCCCCGCCAGGACACTGGCAGCGTTGACTTCGTGCGACATACCGTTACCAGCAAAGGCAGCATCCTGAAGCTGCAAGTCCGTCTCGGCTGCGCTATCGAGAGAGCGATTTACCACTGACAGTGTCAGCGACTGGCCGTTGGGGCTGCATGTCGCCGCAACATCGAGTAGGGGGAAAGGTCCCAGATCAGCTATTTGGGGGCGCTGCACCGAATGCCGTACTTCATCAGGAAAGTCGTACGTGTCGCATGCCACCCACGCCGCTAGCGCGACCTCTTGAGTATGGGTTGAGAGCAAACGCAACGGGTAATAGATGGTCTGCAGAAACAGTCCTTCGAAACTTGTGAATACCGGCGCGATGACGTTCACCATCTGGGCCAGGTTGGCCATCTTCACCGTAGCAGACTGCCGGACGAAAATATTCAGGAAGGTGGCTACCGCCAGTGCATCGGCCAGTGTGTAGCGTTCTTCCAGCGCTGTCTCATTCCCGCGGGCACGAAACCACACATTCCATTCGTCATAAGCGATGCCGATCTCGTGGGAAATGCCCTGGTTGAAGCAGACCTGATCGATGAGTGCACGGCTCAGCTTCAGTGCACGCTCGGCTTGGAGCGGTGCCAGCACATTGCGATAGTAATCGTCGTTGCCCGTGTAGATATGGATACTGTGCAACCGCACTAAGCGAGCAAGTCCCTCCAGCACGATGCGATCCCAGTCACTCCAGCCGTTGTGTCCACACGAGATGAGCTCTATCGCTGGGTCTGTCCACAACATGGCCTTGGCAAACTCGCGTGCCTTTTTGACATAGTCCTCAGCGGTCAGAGCACCAATCTGCCAGCCACCATACATCTCGTTGCCCAGACCCCAGTACTTGACTCGAAATGGCTCATCGTAGCCATAGTGACGGCGCAGATTAGCCCAGTACGTATTCCCTGTACCGTTGCAGAACTCTACCCACGCCTGCGCCTCGTCCTGTGTTCCTGTTCCCAGGTTGACGCAGACGTAGGGCTCGGTCCCTAACCGTCGACAGTATTCGAGAAACTCCAGTGTGCCAAAACGATTAGACTCCTCCGTGTGCCAAGCAAGATCCATCCTGCGCGGGCGCTGATCCCTCGGGCCAATACCATCTTGCCAGTGATAGCCGCTGACGAAGTTGCCTCCAGGCCAGCGCAGCACCGGCATGTGGAGATCTGTCAGGGCACTGAGAACGTCACGGCGATATCCGCGCTCGTCGCTCAGGGGTGAGCCCTCCTCGAAGATTCCGCCATAGATGCACCGGCCCAGATGTTCGATGAAGCCACCGAAGATCCTTCGGTCAACAGTGCCGACACGTCGATCCAAGTCGATCTTGATGCGGTTGGCAGCCATGACGATTCTCTCCTCCTCGCAGAAGTCTGAGCCACTCGTGAGCAGGCGTCAAGCTCGTGGAGAGACACTCTGGCACACTGTAATCAGAAGTCGGTAAGAGCGTTTCTAAGAGGGCGAGCTTTCTGTAACATAGAGGCCTCGGAGGGGGAAGCCGTGACTTCAAAGAGCAACGACCTCGCCCCTTTTTCCGCGGTCATCGCGGCGCTCCACCGTGCAGCACAGGCAGTGGATCAAGACCCCGGTAGCCAGATCGATCCCCAGTTCGTCAGGCGGACACGCACCACAGTATTGCAAGCAGCCGCGTCAACGCGCCGGCCATGGTGGCCAGGATTCTCCAGGACCATGACAGCCCACCTTGGTCTGGCAGTGGCTCCGGGTCTCGGCATCCTGCTACTGCTCCTCCTCTTTCTGCCATCGCCACTGGCTCGCGCCCAGGTGCTGGCGGCTGTGACAGACGTCCGAATAGTGGTGTCCCAGATCTTACATTATCCTCTTCCTCAGCATTCTCCAGTCTCTAGGGATCATCTAGAGTCATCTTCCTCTCGGCCAGCACCGGCTGCGGTCACAGCAACCACGGCTATACCATCCACGTCCGCATCTCCGACACCGCGCTTTCTCCCCGGACCTGCCTCAGCGGGCAAAGGTGCAGCAACGGAGACGGTGTCTCCCTCGACAGGGACCGCTGCCACGCGAATCACACCAACAAGCGGGAATCTGGAACAGGTCCAGCCACCCACTCGAGACCATCCGGTGGCGCCCAAGACCTCTGAGATGCCGGCGAAGCCGGAGCATGCGAATGAGAGCAAGGTCACGCAACATCCTGCAGAGCCGCCACCGTCACACCATGCGGGTTTCCGCGAGACTTCAGCAGGAGACGAGCCCTCCGCGACACCCGCACCGTCAGTCGACCGCAACTCAAGTGCGCTCCCCGCAGGTGACCAGCCATCAGACACCCATTCGACTGGTCCCAGTCAGAAAAAGACTGAGCAACGGCAACAGGACTTGCACCACGGCGACCAGCGCGGACACGGTGACTGATCAATGGGCACGGCAGATCGGGCAACCGCAGCACTGACAGCTACGTCCAGTGCGGACGGCCGCGACGAAGCCGACCTGGTGTGCCGTGCTATCCATGGTGATACGACGGCATTCGGCAACTTGTACAGTCTTCACGTGGCCCGCGTGTACCGGCACTGCTACTTCCGGTCCGGAGATCGCGCTGAGGCCGAGGACTTCACGCAGCAAACCTTCCTGCAGGCTTGGCGAGCCTTGAACCGGTACCGTCAGGGTGAGACACCCTTTGTCGCTTGGTTGTTGGCAATCGCTCATAACGTCGTCGTGAGCGCACAGCGACGCTCTCGAATCGACCGTCTGCCGGAACTTGCGATGGAAACCGTCGCAGCATCGACGGATGACCCAGAGCGCGTGGCACTTCTGCATGCTGATACTGAAGCAGTGAGGCACGCGCTTCGGAAGCTCAAGCCAGATCGCCAGCAGGTAGTCGTCTTGCGCTTCTTCGAGAGTATGACGGTCGAAGAGGTGGCGTCTCTCCTTCGTAAGACGCCAAACCACGTCCGTGTTCTCCAGCACCGCGCTCTTGCAGACCTCCGACGCCATCTCACAGCTGGCCTCTGACCAGCCAGTTGCCTAAGATTGCACTCGGCCAGACCATCGCTGCCTTGTACTGCCCTAGAGGGGAACTCTTCCATCAGATCAAGGGCGACTCTAGAGATGCTTGAACAGAGAGCCGACATGTCGCAATAACGCTCCCAAGAAGTGCGCAACGCCGCTGACAAGGGCTGATGGCGATGGCAAGTTCGATGACGGCGATCTACTCTCCTCGGAAGTAGCCGCGGACGTCGTGGTCGCTGACGTAGACGTTGCCGACGTGGTGCTCGAGCTGGTCGTGCTGGTGGTTGTCGACTGCGCGGTTGAGGTCGTCGACGCCTGCCCGGTGGACGATGTCGACGTTGTGGCTGAGCTCGATGTCGTGAGAGAGGTAGAAGTGGAAGTGGACGTGCTGAGAGAGTGCGAAGTCGTGGTCACGGTCGACGAAGGCTGTGTGGTGCTCGCCGTGACAGTGGTGCACGTTGCCTCTGAACGTGCCACAACACTAACGGCGTCTCCGTGCGCCTCACTACCAGATGGTACGACGTGCACCTCTTTACGGACCTCCTCACCGTGATTGCACTGAGGTTCATTGGCGTCATGGTCGCTTGAAAAGACAGCAGTCGTAGTGATTACTGCCGTCAACGTCGTAGAGACGACCTGATCGCTCGACCGCGATGACGGCTCGGCGCGACGATCAGTCCCAGAATGCGGAGCCTCTTCTGACAACGACGCCTTCACCCGCATAGTAGTAGGCGGTCCACCGCCGCGATCGTGCTGATATTCTGTGGACGCATGACCCTCATCGCTCGAGATCGCCTGTCTGCCTGTCTTGTGATCGTTCTCGTGACCGGCAGCGGAGGCTACGCCTGCCATTCCTAGTGACAAGAAGAGCATCCCTGCGATGAGCGCCCGGCTAGCAATCCGCCACGATGAATGAGTTGCCACCATCATCTATCCCTTCTCGCTGGCTCGCGATAACGGCACGGCTCGGCCCGCGAGCCCACACGCTTCACGAGAAGGAACGCTAGTGGAGACGAAGTATTACAGGCACGCGCTGTGGCCCCCACCGACGGTGAAGGTAGCTCGGAGTACAGTGGCTACGGCCTGTCATAGCGCCAGTCACAGGGTGTTCCCAAGATGGATTGCGAGAGAGCCCAGACGCGCAATGACTAGCTGCTGCCCACTGATCCCACGCCGAGTGTTGAAGCTGCTATACTGCGAAGGTTATAGAGCATGTGTTGGAAGACGAATGGGTAGGCACGCCCTTGGGGCGGAAGGGATCAGCGCGTGGCGATAGAGGGCGAGCAGAAGCGCCAGATCATTGCAGAGTATCGTGCCCACGACACGGACGTTGGGTCGGCTGGTGTACAAGTCGCAGTGCTGACTGCTCGCATCAACTCGATGGTCGAGCATATGCGTGTGCATAAGCATGACTACAGCAGTGAGCGCGGACTCTTGAAGATGGTCGGGCGACGACGGCGCCTGCTCCGCTACATCAATCGCCAGCATCCGCAGCACTATCGCGAGTTGATTGCCCGCCTCGGCTTGCGCGGATAGCACGAGTCATCCCATTCCCGCGAGAGAGAGTATTCATGATTCAGCGCGTTGAACTGCAGCTGGCTGGCCGGACGATCAGCCTCGAGACAGGTAAAGTAGCATGCCAAGCCGATGGGTCTATTCTGGCGCGCTACGGCGACACGATCGTGCTTGCTACCGTCGTGGCATCAAAGGATCCGCGCCCCGGCCAGGATTTCTTTCCTCTGACGATTGATTACGAAGAGCGTCTCTACGCTGCCGGGAAAATTCCGGGCAGCCGCTACGTGCGGCGCGAGGGCCGGCCTACCGATGAGGCAATCCTCGTATGCCGCCTCATCGATCGACCACTGCGCCCTCTCTTCCCCAAGGGCATGCGTCACGACGTGCAGATTGTCATTACAACGCTCTCCGCGGATCAGGAGAATCCACCGGACATCCTCGGCATCGTGGCTGCATCCGCCGCCGTTTCTATTTCAGACATTCCGTTCAACGGCCCTGTCGGCGCAGTGAGAATGAGCCTCATCGATGGGCAGTTCGTCGTCAATCCCACCGAGCAGCAATTGAAGCAGAGCGAGCTCGACCTCACGGTCGCTGGCACCAAAGATGCCGTGATTATGGTTGAGGCCGGGGCTGACTCCGTTCCCGAAGACGTCGTATTGCGAGCAATTCAGGAAGCCCATCGGTACATCAAAGAGCTGTGCGAGCTCCAGGAGCAGTTCGTCACTGCTGCGGGAAAGCCAAAGCGTGAGTTTCTTCTGCACGGACTACCGGACGGAGTCAAGGTGCAGGTGGAGGCGACCCTCAAGAGCATTCTTCCCGAGCGGCTCGTGTTCGGTGATAAGGCGGCTATGGATGCTGCAACTGCAAGCTACAAAGCTGCTCTCCTCGAGGCACTTCCGGACCTGCCACCAGACCAGGTGACTGAAGCCTTCGAGAGCGCCTATAAACGCGCAGTGCGCGAGCAGTATCTGGCCCAGCAAGTGCGCCTGGATGGTCGGTCTCTCGACCAGATTCGCCCGATTACGTGCGAAGCCGGGCTCCTTCCCCGAACCCATGGCTCTGGACTCTTCACGCGTGGGCAGACTCAAGCGCTCACTATCGTGACCCTAGCCTCCGGCGCAGAGGAACAGATACTGCGATCCCTCGGCCCGGAGGAAACGAAGCGGTATATCCATCAGTACAATATGCCAGGGTTCTCGACGGGAGAAGTGAAGCGCGTAGGCAATCCTGGCCGTCGCGAGATTGGTCACGGCGCGCTTGCCGAGCGTGCGCTCCTCTCCGTTATCCCTCCGCGCGAGCAATTTCCCTATACCATTCGTGTGGTATCGGAGATCCTTTCCTCGAACGGCTCGACGTCGATGGCATCGGTTTGCGGCAGCACGCTTGCACTTATGGACGCTGGCGTTCCGATCAAATCCGCCGTCGCCGGCGTCGCTATGGGTCTGATCACGTCAGATGACAACAGTCGCTTTGTCGTGCTCACCGACATCCTCGGCGCTGAAGACGCCCTCGGCGACATGGACTTCAAAGTCGCTGGCACGGCTGATGGGATCACTGCCCTGCAGATGGATCTCAAGGCAGGGGGCCTGCCATTCGACATCATGCGTGATGCTCTGGCTCGTGCCCGTGAAGGTCGGCTCTTCATTCTCCAGAAGATGCTCGATGCCTTGCCTACGCCGCGCTCGCACATGTCGCCGTTCGCACCACGAATCATCACCATCAAGATCAACCCCGAGAAGATCGGCGTCGTCATTGGTCCTGGTGGTAAGAACATTCGTAAGATTCAAGAAGAGACCACCTCAACCATTGAGATCGAAGATGACGGAACGATCAACATTGCGACCAACGATGGGGCTGCCGCGGAACGAGCTGTCTCGATGATCCAGGCAATGACCGAGGACGTCGAGGTGGGTAAAGAATATGTCGGCACCGTCAAGCGCATCATGGACATGGGGGCCTTTGTCGAGATCATTCCCGGCAAAGAAGGTTTGGTGCGGATCAACCAGCTGGCAAATCGCTTTGTCGAGAAGGTCGACGATGTCGTCAAAATCGGTGACTCGCTAAGAGTCAAGGTAATTGGAATTGACGCGCAAGGACGTATCAATCTCTCTCACAAGGTACTCCTGCCCGATTACGTCGAGCCTCGCGAAGGCGAGCGCCTTGGCCCAAGAGAATCCGGAGGACACGGTGGGCGGACCTCTGACGGCCGTCGCTTCATGGCAGGAGATTCCGGCGGACACCGCGGCGAACGTGGCAGCTCCTCTTTCCGCGAGCGCCCGGATCGTCACGGCGGCGGACAGGAAAATCCCCCTCCTGGATATCACTTTACGCATCGCGACGACGAGGGTTAGCACCGCGCGACCTGCGTAGGCTCCGCCACGCGGCCCGGATGACAGCCGGCAGCGTGCTGATCCGACATCTGGAAGGGCCGCGTGGTCCGAACAGGGTGATCTCGCGGCTACCCTTGGACACGTCTGCAGAGATAGCTCGCCCCAGCGATGAGCGGCTGGCGCAGACATTCAAGCCACGTCGCTACACCGGACAAGACGCGACTGGGGGACGGTGGACTTTGCCCACCGTCCCCCAGCACGAGCCGATCTCTGTCGCGCGACCAGCCGTTCTACATCTTCGCCAGGACGGCGTCGACTGCAGCTTTCGCCTGCTTGAGGCCGTCGGCTGGCGAGGCCTTACCGTTCCAGACGTTACTCAACGCCTGGGTTTCGGCGCTGGCGATCTGGTCGTAGTTGACGAGCAGGTGGTTGTAGCTCTCCTTGCCGTCCTTGAGGGCGCCTTGGGCGACCTGCTTGAGTTGGTCGACTGTCAATCCTGTGGGCTCGACCATCGTCTGCAGCCACACATCGGCAGCCTTGGCGTTGCCTGGAGGCGCTCCAGTAGCCTTTGCGTAGGCCACCTGGCTGTCGTAGCTGAGCAAGTACTTCATGAAGGTCCAAGCGGACTCTGGGTCTTTGCTCTTGGAGGAGAGCATCCACGGGTCGGTGTACTCGGTGGTGGAGTTGGTCTTGAGCTTGGGATCTGCTGCTGGAACCCACTTGAAGTCGTGAATGACAGGCTTGTAGACCCAGTAGTTCCAGCCGCCATTCCAGTTCATGGCTATCTTCTGCGACTCGAACGGATCGAGGTTCCCAGCGCTCAGTGCGTTACCTAGCTGCGGCGTCGGCATGACCTTCTCCTTGTACATGAGGTCATACACGGACTGCACGGCATCGACCACCGCCGGATCATCGGCGTGATAATCTGACGGCTTGGCGATACCACCCGAGGTCGTCACCGACCACGTGTAGAGATCGATGCCACCGAGGCGGGCCAGCAGTTGGAGATCAGTAGACATCTCCAGGCCATAGGTGGCTGTTGGGGCGCCGTAATTCGTCGTCATCTTCTTGGCAGCTTCGACCATCTGGGCCCACGTCCAGGGATTGCTCCAGTCCTGTCCGGGTGGCGTTGTGATGCCAGCTTTTTGAAGCATGCTGGCATTATAGATCAGGGGCATGCCAAAGGTCGTGTCGTTGGGAAGGCCCAGATACTTGCCTCCGGCCTTGTAGATGTCGACCAGTCCTGGCTGGAAGGCATTCAGATCGTAGTGATCGGCACTGATCATCGCGGTCAGGTCGGCCACCATTCCTTTGTGGACGTAGTCGGCAAAGCCCGACTGGCCCCAGTGCGACCAGATATCCACCGGCGTGCCAGCGGCAAAGAGGGTGAAGAGCTTCGGATCGAACTGGGCCCATGGTGCGACGATGATGTTCAGGTGAATCTTGGGGTAGGCTTTGTCAAAACCTGGCTTGACGACCTTATTCTCCCAGTTGTTTTCCGACAGTCCTGTACGCACCAGCCAGGTGACCTCACCTTTTTTCCCGGTGGGGTTCTGGCCGATAACACTGGGCGTCGTCTTCGTGGCAGCAGCTGCCGCTTTCGACGTTGTAGTGGACGAGGCGCTAGCGGTCGTGCTGCTGGCAGCCGTACTCGACGCTGAAGTTGTGGTCGAGGTCGACCCACCACAAGCTGCCAGCACGCTCGCCGCAAGCACCCCCATCCCCGTCAAGCCAAATCCGCGGACCACTGCCCGGCGGGACACCCTGGGCTCAACTGATGACCGTTCTAGATCAGACATTGGTCCTCCTCACTTTCGACCATTGAAGACTCTACGCAAGCCCCATCGGCTCGCGCCCTCATCGGCATGGGTGAAATGAACGATGGCCAAGAAAACCTCCTACTTGACCCCAGAGATCACGATTCCTTGCACGAAGTAGCGCTGCGCGAAGAAGAACAGCAGGATACAAGGCAACACCGCTACCAGACTCGCGGCCATCAGGAGATTCCAGGCTGTGCCACCATAGGAGGCCGTGAAGCCAGCGAGACCAAGAGCGACAGTCCAGACATTGTTGTTGTTGAGGTAAATGAGCTGCCCAAAGAAGTCATTCCAGGAGTAGATGAACTGAAAGATCGCAATGATGCCGAGAGCGGGAAGGGACAAGGGAAGCATGATGCGATACCAGACCTGCAACCAGCTGGCCCCATCGATGACCGCAGCTTCGTCCATCTCCCTGGGCACCGTCATAAAAAACTGGCGCAAGAGGAAGATGTTGAAGGCTGAACCAAAGTAGTTTGGCACGATGAGTGGGGCGAAGGTATTGACCCAGCCCAATTTCTGGAAAAGGACGAACTGAGGGATCACGGTCACCTGCGACGGCAGGATCAAAGTCGCCAGTACCAGCAGGAATAGCCCATCACGACCTGGAGCACGGAGACGGGCAAAGCCGAAGCCGACGAGCGATCCCGAAAGCACCGTTCCAACGACCGAGAGAATTGTGATGATGAACGTATTCCGGAAGAACAGCTCGAAGGGGAGCGCCGTCAGCGCATTCGGGTAGTTCTGCCACTGCAGTACTTTGGGGATCCACTGAATCGGAATGGCAACCGTTTCTTGATCGGTCTTCAGTGAGGTAGAGAGCATCCATGCGATCGGGAAGAGCACGATCAAAGCACCGGCAGCGATAATGAGAGTAGCGATGGTCCGTGCGAAGGCCCGTCGGACACTCTTCCTTCGGTACCACGTAACGGAGCGCGGGCGTGTGCGCGTGACTCGAACCGCTTGGCCCGCCACAGAGCTCATAGCTTCTCTCCTTCATAGTAGACCCACAGGAGCGAGGTTCTCATCACGATGATGGTTATGAGCAGAACGAAGATGAAGAACAGCCAGGCCATTGCTGAGGCTAGACCCATCTTCAGGAAGTTCCAGGCCGTCATGTAGAGATTCAGGAGATAGAAGTAGGAGGCGTAGTTCGGACCACCTTGCGTCATCACGTACGCCTGGGTGAAGTAGCTGAACACGCCAATGATCCCGAGAACAAGGTTGAACAAAATGACTGGCGAGAGCATTGGCAAGGTCACAGACCAGAAACGGCGCCACGTTCCGGCGCCGTCAATCTCTGCAGCTTCGTAGAGCTGCGTGGGAATGCCCTGGAGCCCTCCAAGGTAGATGAGCATCCCACCACCGACGGCCCAAATCGACATGATCACGAACATGGGGATAACCCAGCGCTCATCGTACTGCCATTGGGGCCCAATGATGTGGAAAGCGGTGTACAAGAAGACGTTCAGCAGACCAAAACTCGGCTGAAAGATCAGCTGCCAAAGAAGGGACACCGCCACCCCCGAGATGACGGAGGGAAGGTAGTAGATCGTCCGCCACATAGAGAGCAGTGGAAGCTTGAGATTGAGCAGCAGCGCGAGTGCAATCGAGAGCACCAAGCCGAGAGGAAGAGCCATCACCGCATAGGTGACAGTCACGCGGATGCTCTTCCAGAAGATCGGCGACTCGAAGAGCTCGATGTAGTTCGCGAATCCCGTCCACCGGGGTGGATTGGCGATGTCGTACTTCGTGAAGCTGAAGTAGGCGCTGGCCACGATAGGCCCCAGCGTAAACACGATAAAGCCAATAATCCACGGCGAAATGAACAGATAGAAGGCTACTGCCTCACGGCGCGCTTGCGAGCCACGCTTCAGTCCAGCCTGCACCTTGGTTGCTGCAACTGCCATACGGCCTCCTAGACCAGCACAGCGACGCGGGGAATACGAGTAGGGGTGCCAGAGAATCTCGCCCTTATAGTAATCTTGAATTCTTAGCGTAGCCTGTAGCGCTTGTCAAGGATTGACAGGACCTGAAATTCGATCGTTCATTGAACAATCAGGTTGACTGGCAGGTCCAGGGCAGCAACCATTGTCGCGCGTGGAACCGCGCCCCAGGTGCAGCCAGGGGCCGCAAGAGCAAACAGCTTGCTGCTCGCTCTAAGCCTATCCTAACGAACCCGAGAGCACCTATAGCCCACCCGGGAGGGTGTAGCTGAGGCGGAGTGCGGGGTTCCGTTCCCCTGGCGAGTAGAGCTGCTCGATGAGTGCGTGGATGCGGTAGGCATCCTCAATGGACGGCACCGGTGTCGACCCGGCTTGGACGGATTGCACGAACGCGGCGACTTCGGCGTCGAAGTGGCTTACCGGGCGTGCATGGAATTCGTGCGTCTGTCCATCTTTGTTGGAGTGGAGCAGCAAGCGTGGTGATATCTGGTCTGTCCGGTTCCACCACGGATAGTGAATCTCCAAGCGGCCACCATCGCCGTTCAGCTCGATGAACTCTTCCCAGCCGGTATGTTCCAAGCCGACATTCGTGAGAGCGAGCCAGCCTGCCTCGAAGATCGCAACGGCACCCTCCGGCTGGCGAAACAATGTGGCGGTGTAGCGATCCGCGCACTCAGTAGCATTCTCCCAGTGCGACAGAACGTGTGCCTCAACCGGGTAGCCCAGGAGCAGACACACGACCGCCAGTACGTGACTACCTGAAAGCATCAGCGCGCCTCCGCCCTGTCGCTCACGGGTGAGTGACAGCTGCGCCCAGCGGTCAAGAGGCACAGGATAAAACGTGCGCACGTGGCAAACGCGCAGAGGGGCGATCTCCGGTAGGAGCTCAGCGAGATCCCTTGTCAGCGGATGATGTACCTTCATGTAGCCTGCTTGAAACAACAGCTTACTGGTCTGCACCTTGCGGACCAGCGGCTCGCACTGGGCACGTGTCGCCGTAACCGGCTTCTCACACAACACATGCTTCCCTGCTTCGAGGGCCGCCATCGCGATCTCCTGATGCGTCCACGTCGGTGTACAGATCGACACAACGTCGACATCATCACGCCGGAGCAGTTCGCGGTAATCATCAGTCCAAGCCGCACCATACACCTCAGCAAGACCACGAGCACGCTCTGGCGAACGGCTGAAGCAGGCGGTTACGGTCGCTCCTGCCTTGAGGTAACCCTGGGCGTGGAGACGCCCCGTATACCCACATCCGATGACTCCAGCACGCACCATAGAGCCACTCCTAACACTGAGCATGAAGATGACATGATGCGAGGCAGCGCGTGACTATTGTTCGCCATGCATTAAGGGGAGGGTAGCAACAGCCGCTCTCCCCACCAACAAGATGCGATGCTGGCGGAGCCTAGCCTAGCTCCTGAATACAGCGCCGCAGATAGCCACGTGTCTCTGCCGCAATACCCATTGCCCGCGACGGCGAATAGCCTTTCGCCCCGATGCACTCGAGGTCGATAGCACCTGTATAGCCCCCCTCCGCCAGGGCACGAAGGACGGCAGGGATATTGATGCGCCCCCGTCCTGGAACCTGCTCTTCGGGCGGGCCTGGAGGGCCACCGATCTTGTCCGTCAGGCAGTCGCGGAAGTGTGAGTGAACGACAGCACCAGCCGCCGTGAAAGCACGTGCGGCAGATGCCACGTCTTCTCCCGCTCGCACGAGATGGCTGGGATCGAAGTTCAAGCCCAGGCTCGCAGAGCCGATCTCCTTCCAGGCTCGCAGCGCTGTCTCTGTGTTGTAGACAGCTGCACCAACATGAGGTTTGAGGGCTAGCGTGATGCCATAGCGTAAGGCGATGTCCGCGAGGGTCTTCCCTGTAGCCACTGACTGGCGAAACGACGCTTCATCACCAGTCTTGCCTCCCGATCCAATAGCAATGACCGGGATGCCCAGATCAGTGGCAATCTGGCAGGCGTGTTCCACTCGCTCAGGTGCGTTCGGTGTCACTTCGATCGAGTACAGCCCGAGGCCAAGACTTGCAGCCAGATCACGAATTCTCTGAGCGTAGTCCCGTCCTTGCTGCGGCTGGACGTGTTCCACCATTCCCGGAATATAGGCCAGCTCAGCACCGTCATATCCTGCCCAGGCAATGTGCTGGAGGGCAGTGTCAAGATCTACCATGCTGAACAGTACCGAGTTGCAACCAACGCGGAATCGAGCCATCACAAACCCTCTCTAACCTAACAGATCCGCGAGCTCTACCACTTCTCCTCGTTCGTGCGAGAGAATGGCGGCCTCTACCACTGCGTGCGCTTTCAGCCCCTCCTCACCAGAACCCTCGATCTGGTCAGGCGTCGCCCCTTGTGTCAGCTGCTCAAGCCAGCGGCCGAGGCGTGTACCGAATGTCTCATTGAACGACGTCAGGCCGCCAGCATTATGCACGTGCTGCGCTTCCTTGCTAGCGTGGGGATACCAATGAAAATCGACGGTAGAGTTGTCGATCACGACCCGCCCCTTCGTGCCTCCTGCCTCGGCACGTTCAATGCTGTGCCGGTCAGGGCCATGCATATCATAGCTGCCGTAGAGGTGGCCTAGAGCTCCAGATGCAAACTGCATGTTGATGCTCGCATTGCTCCACTGTGCTCTTCCTGGCCCCTTGTGGAAGAATGCCTGCACGCGGGCGACGTCCCCACCCAGGTGCCGCATCACATCAACGGAATGAGAGTGGAGAGCACGCAAATGGTAGTACTGCGGGGCGTCTTTCGGATTACGGATCCAGAGGTTCATGTTCACAAAAAGAACTTCACCAAGCTCTCCGCTTGTGATTTTTTCTTTGGCAAGGCGAGTCGCAGGTGTAAACCGGTGGTTCAGATCCACTGCAAAACAGACGCCCCTGCGCTTCGCTTCAGTGACCATCTCTTTTGCACGAGCGAGGTCGTTACTGATCGGCTTCTCCACAAGTACGTGTTTGCCTGCGGCTAGTGCCTGCATCACCGGTAAATAGTGATCAGACCCATTCTCTATCCCGGCAGTCGCCACCGATGCCATCACGAACTCTTCTTGCTTCAGCAGCGTCTCCACATCGTAGTAGGCACGAACGCCGAACTCCGCAGCCGCCGCGTCCGCCCGTGCCCGATCGATATCACAGACCGCCACAAGCTCAGCGAGCGGATTAGCCTTATAGACTCGACCGTGAGTCTTCCCAATATTCCCGACGCCAATGATTGCCACCCGTATTGCCAAGCTACCCCTCCCTCATAACCCCTCCGTCGAGGCACTCATCAATCACCATCACCAAGATCCACATCGATCTAGCGGGCCTAGCTATCATTCCAACCGCGCTGAAGAGCCTAGCAGAAGACCCTTCGCCCGTCAAACATCCACGCATATATGCTCTAGATGGAGAAACATGACGCAGACAGCGCTATCACTGTGTAACGCGTATACTACAGGGGCTTCAATCTGGCATACGCCGGACGTAGATAATATGCGCCTGCTCGCAGTACGCTAATCGACCGCTGGTGAGCAAAGTCTCGGAGAATTGCCAGGTGCTGGAACACATACTACCCTGGCCCGTTCAATGGGCTGAAACGTGTATCCGGCGCAATTACGCAGTGTGGTGGAAGGATCTCCAGTGGCGATGAAGTCGCCCCTCAGTGCCGCAGACATCCTCGGCTCGACAACCGAGACACTGCTCACCCACTTGCGCACGTCGATGACCACGCTGCGCGCGGGAGAGCGAAAGGTCGCGCAGTACGTTCTTGAGCGGCCGGAGATCGTCCCACAGCTCACGGTTATCGAGCTCGGGAAGCACAGTGGTGTCAGTGAAGCAACTGTGTTGCGCCTCTGTCAAGCCCTCGGCTACAGAGGCTACACAGAGTTCAAGCGGCGGCTGATCGCCGATCTGGCTGCTTCTCAGGCAATTGCTGCTGCTGTGGCGGCCCAGCCGTATGCCGACGTTCAAGACGGTGACTCACTCGCAGCAATCTTCTACAAGGTGCTCCGCATGGATGTCCAGGCGCTAGTAGACACCGCAGCCGCAGTCAGTGTCGAGCAGATCGAGCGCGCCATCACTTTACTCCTCGATGCCCGGCGCATCGAGTGCTACGGCGTGGGAGGGTCAGGACCTGTCGTTCAAGATGCTGCCTATCGATTGCTGCGTGTAGGACTCGACGCACGATGCTCCACGGACTCGCACCTCCAAGTCGTACACGCCGCGCTCCTGGGCCCCGAAGATGTAGCGCTCTGCATTTCACACTCGGGAGAGACTCAAGACACACTCGACGCTCTCGAAGTAGCCAAGAGCACAGGCGCTCACACTCTTGTGATCACTGGATTCCCGGATTCGCCTTTAGCTCGAGCCGCCGACGTCACACTCGTCACGGCGACGATTGGCAGCCGCTGGCGCGGAGATGAGATCCCCGCCCGCATCGTTCAGCTCAGTCTCGTGGACGCGCTCTGCGTCGCTCTCAGGATACGGCGGGGCGAAGAGACGACCAAGATCGTCATCGAGAAGATCAGCGCCGGACTTGAACGGAAGCGTCGGGATCTGCCCGCCACCAAGCCTCACGGGGTTTGAGCTCCGCTACCCCGCGAGACTGCCCCATTGACCAGCGACCACGAAGCCGGTGGAAAGTCCCGCCACTGCCCGCGGCGAAGAAACCGGGGCACTCACTCACGCAGGAGCCTGTTTCAACCCTCTCGTGGCGCCCTCTTCTTGGTCACAATCCAAGCACGGGCCCCAGCCCATTGACGAACTCTCCGTGTTCGAGGGCCCAGCGGATCGCGAGGAGCACTCCCGGCATAAACGAGCTGCGCTGCAGAGAATCGTGACGAATGGTGAGCACTTCCCCTGGCCCACCCAGCAGTACTTCCTGGTGCGCCACCAAGCCCGGAAGGCGGACACTGTGTAGGTGAACCCCACCAGTCTCGCCTCCACGTGTACCTGGAAGCGTCTGCTTCATCACCCCGGTCTGATCAAAAGGCTGGCCTCGCGCAGCGACCATCGCCCGTGCCGTCGAGAGCGCCGTGCCTGAGGGAGCATCTGCCTTCCGCTCGTGGTGCAGCTCAATGATCTCGGCCCACGAGAAGAACCGAGCAGCAGTTGCTGCGAAGTGCATAGCTAGTACCGCACCAATTGCGAAGTTCGGCGCAACCACACACCCCACTTGTCTCGCTGCACTCGCGTCGTTGAGCTGACGAACTTGGTTCGGTGTGAGCCCGGTAGTCCCGGTGACAAAGGGGATATTCTGACCAAGTGCGGCCAAGCCAAACGTCAGAGCCACTTCCGCATTCGTGAAGTCCACGATGCACTGGGGCCGCACGCTCTCGAGAGCCTGTTTCAGCGATGCAAACGCTGGAACAGTACCGATGTAGGCGTCGGGGCGACGGACGACTACGCCACTGAGGGTAAACTGGCCAGACTCGGTCACAGCGCGAACAGTCTCACTACCCATGCGACCCGTCGCGCCGCACACCACGACCCGGATCCCAGAGTCAGCCACCGTTCCACCCACTCTTCCCGTTGCTCAACTGCCGCGCAGGTTACCAATGATGAGACTAGCAAACTCGGACGTCTTCACCTGCCGCGCACCCTCGTTGTTGCGTGCCAAGTCATAGGTGACAGTCTTCTGCTGGACAGTCTTCTCCAGAGCCTGCACGATGTTGGCCGCCGCCTCTTTCCAACCCATATGGTCGAGCATCATGACACCGGATAGGATGACCGATCCGGGATTGACCATGTCGAGATTGGCGTAACGGGGCGCCGTACCGTGTGTCGCCTCGAAGAGGGCCACAAAATCGCTAATGTTGGCGCCAGGCGCCATCCCTATTCCACCGACCTGAGCGGCCAGTGCATCAGAAATGTAGTCACCGTTCAAGTTCGGCGTTGCAATTACATCATACTCATCTGGACGTAGCAGAATGCGCTGAAACATGATATCGGCGATGACATCCTTGATGACGATCTTGCCTTCAGGCACTTTGCCGTCATGCTTATCCCAGACTTCCTGCTCTGCGATCGTCTGCTCCGGAAACTCCTCACGAGCGACCTCGTAAGCCCATTCGCGGAAAGCACCTTCCGTGAACTTCTGAATGTTGCCCTTGTGCATGATCGTGATGCTCTTGCGCTTGTTGCCGATCGCGTACTGAATGGCCTTTCGGACGAGGCGCTTCGAGCCGAAGATAGAAATGGGTTTTATTCCGACACCCGAGTCCGGCCGGATCTCCACCCCCATCTCGTGTTTGAACCAGTCGATGATCTTCTTTACCTCGGGCGTGCCTTGACGGTACTCGATACCGGCATACACGTCCTCGGTATTCTCACGGAAAATGACCATATCGGTCTTCTCCGGGTGGCGCAACGGACTTGGCACCCCGCGGTAGTACCGTACCGGCCGCACACAGGCATAGAGATCCAGTCGTTGACGAAGCGTCACGTTGAGGCTCCGGATACCCCCACCGATTGGCGTGGTCAAAGGACCTTTGATCGAGA
>JAMCTA010000025.1 GCA_023381895.1 Chloroflexota bacterium | reverse complement strand
GGCTGCGCATGTTATCGCGCACGATACAGGATACAAAGGTGTCGTGCAGTGAGGCCCAGCAAAACTTTACGGCATCCTCGATGGCCTCCCGCGTGAGGTCGTGGGTATCGCTGCCGAGGCGCACCACTGTCTTACTCCGCAGGCCGACGATCCAGCGGGCGAGATGGGGACGGATGACCAGCAGCCGCATCCACAAGGGCGCTCGTGCTAGCTCGCCCAAGTTCTGTTCTATCGTGCCAGTGAATGGCGTGGCTACGAGCGCGATCCGCCGCACCAGCTCAGGGAAGTCGGTCAGCAGCCGCAGCGCTACGATGCCACCAAGTGAGTGGCCGACGACTGCGACTGAGGACACGCCCAGCGTTTTCAGCAGTCCACGCAGCGTTGCTGCGTGGTCGGCCAGCGAATAGCCGGAGTGTGGCTTGGCCGATTCGCCGAAGCCCTTCATATCCGGAGCAATGACCAGGTGCTGGTAAGCAAGCTCGCCCGCTACTGCTGTCCAGTAGCGACCGGAGCCGCGGAACCCGTGCAAGAGGAGGATCGGCTCGCCGGTGCCGGCGAGCCGGTAGCAGAGGCGCACACCATCGACATCAGCAAAGCGCGGTCGCCAGAAGCGGGCTCCCGACGGCTTCACGTTCAGCGCGTCCATAGCTTCCATGTTCTCCGCGATGGCCGCATCTCCCTGCTCCGGCATCTGATCGACCGCGGGGGCGTGAGCCGGCGCCCCAGACGGAACACCGGAGTCAGCGCCCTCGGGCTGGAATGTGATCATCTATGACCTCGTTGCGCACCGAGGTCCGCATCTGGAGCGGCAGCTGCGTTCCGCCGTCTGGCAGGTATTGCTCCCAAGGAAGATAGGCGGGTCCGGTGGTAGGTAATACTCTGGCGCAGGGCTTGACCTGCCCACCACAGGCCGAGCAATACCAGCACCAGGCCGGGCATCATAAGCGGCCAGGCGTTCTCCAGCAAAGCAGTCGAGATCAATCCCATCCCGACGATGCCCGCCCCCGTCGCGCCGAGCACCGAAAGATACACCAAGGTTCCCCGCCAGTACGGCAGGCGCCCACTCATGGCTGGACCGCCCCGCTCTCCCGACCGTGCCTGGTCGCTCGCCGCTCCCGGTAGTAGTCCCGCCAGATCAGTCTATAGACGCCGAGCACACGCGGCAGCCGGTTGATGCCGGGCAGGTACGGTACCAGGATAAAGAGTGCTGTGAGAACCCCTACTATCAGCCCGGTGTACACATCGATATTTGGTGAAGTGGCAATGATCGGAACTTGATACCAGATCGCGTAGAGCCACAGCCACTCTTGACCGGGCCAGCTCCCGGTCTCGTTCATCATCCCCCACTGCGTGTCCAGCAGATGCAGCGGCCTCGATTTGACGTGCAGCGGCTTCCCTTGGATGAAGAGCAGCGTCTTCGTATAGTCAGTCTGGTAGAAGTGCAGAGTGGTCAGCAAGTAACCATCGAGCCCACCGGATTGTCCCATCCGCAGCAAGGCCATCAGCATGGGACCGACCGGGCCATACGGCCCCGCGGGGACGGTCACCGTCCCGTCTTTCCGCGTCGCCTTCTTCAGTGCCTGCGCATAGGCAGCCTCCCAACTCTGCTGCTGTGCCGGTGCGGCTTGGAACTGCTGCAAGAGCGCTTTCACCGCGGGATCGTTGCGAGCTACCTCCTGCAGGGGCGCTAGGACGAAATCTTGCTTGGCATTCACAGGAATCTGTACGCCCGCCAGCTCCTGTAAGGAAATGGGCCCTAGGTACTGCACTGAACCCGTCCCGTGGTTGTACGGCGGGCCATAGGAGGCGATCTTTCCCTGGCCATCCAGGTCGCCCAGTGCTACACCCAGAAAGGTGCGTGGCATCTGCTGCGCTACCTGCTGGATGGTCAAGGGGGGCTCATCCGCCGACGAGAACACGGCTGCCAGCACCAATACCAGCATCAGGACGACCCCGAAGGCGATGAGCGCCTCCTTCACCAAGTCGTACGGGGCCATCCGTATCCCACGGTAGTACTCCTGCTGCGATGGAGCCATGCCATCCTCTCCATTCAGTGCAATCAGGCGCCGTCACGCTGGACTGGGGCGGCGCCGTCTCCGCGGCGCTACGACGCTTGCTCCTCCTCCGGGAGTGGGTAGGGTTTCACCACGCCGTGGTGGCGCACGAGCGCCAGGTGAACGCCGACCAGGAGAGCTACCACCAGCGGCAAGATCACGATGTGAAAGCCGTACATCTGCCCGAAGTTTAGCAGGTTGAAGAAGGCGCCGATGCCCATAGCATTCATTGCATCCTTCCCTTGCACCGCGATCCACTGTGAATCGAAGTTCTGCTGCGACAGGTAGCCGGTGAACGCGGTGCCGATAGCGACTGCGAACGTGATTGCTCCGGTCACCCAGGTGGTCTCCCGACCATCACGCCAGGCGCCCATGAAGAACTGCGCCCAGATGTGCAGGGCTAAGCAGAAGAAGAACGTTTGCACGCTCCAAAAGTGGATGCTGTTGAAGAAGTGGCCTACCGCCGAGACGTGCCACCATTGCGGACCAAACGCGGCAAGGATGATTCCGGACATGATACACAACACGAGACTGACGAAGGTCAGAATGCCGAACAGGTACACGTACGAGTGCACATAGGCTGGCTGCTCGTCCGGGAGCAACTCTTCCGGTGGCAGCGCTGCGACCAGCCGCTCGCGGAGACGGCCGGTGAGGTTCATTGGGGCCCTCCTCGCGTTTCCTTCCCACCGGGAAATGGCAAGAACAGGGCAAGGGCGAAAACGACGATCATCAGGCCGATGACCACCAAGTTGGGCACGGAGATGAGGATCACCCCCCAGTGGAGATAGACGGCGGGATGGTTGAGGTTGATCATGCCAACGCTCCTTCTCCGGAAATGCCAACATTTTACATCAGTAGCGTAACACTCTCCTGAGATAGGAACGTACTGATCCGCAAGCGGGGCGATTCCACCGGCCAGCCAGTGTTGCAGCCCGGCGGTCGAAGCCGCGACTTGGGCAGCAGGAAAAGTGCAGCGCAGTTGCCGGATGCACTACTTATTAGCATCTGCCCGATGAACAGAATCGCTTCGCCATCTTCTCCCTTGCACGTGTACGATACCACTACACTTATAGACGCTCACTACGCCACATAGTGAGTGGATGTGCCGTGAACTGCCTATCCCTAGCAAGCGTGCTCGTCTGGCTAGCGTAGGGTAGCGGCTGGCCGTCTTTGCCGTGACCAGCGGAGTAGTCGACGTCCACCGTGCCTGGAATACCCCCGAGCCTCGCCTGGCGATTCCAGCAATGCTATCTCGAAGCGAGATGGCACCTTCATTGGTTGGAGCAGCGCCATCACTCGGCTGCTGCCGCCTACAGAGCAGTGGTGCCATACCAAGTTATTCGCGACCAGTTTGGCGCTCTCGTGCTATCTGTCACCGTGTTGACCCAACACCGTCAACGTCTGCTGACGCACCTGGTCTGGTTTGACCCCTAATCGCTCCAGTACACCGGCGGCAATGCCTCCCTTAGCCTCCACCAGCCCGAGTAAGAGGTGTTCCGTGCCGATGTAGTGATGGCCGGAGCGGCGTGCCTCATCCACCGCCAACTCGATGGCCTCGCGGGCGCGCGGCGTCAGGCCAATCGCACCAGTGGACGGACCGGCGCCGCGGCCGATCAAGAACTCCACGGAGCTGCGGACCTTGGTGAGGTCCAAGCCCATAGTAGTGAAGACCTTCGCCGGCACACCGTCACCTTCGCGAATGAGCCCAAGGAGTAGGTGCTCGGTCCCGATGTAGTTGTGCTGGAAGCGCTGTGCCTCCTCCTGTGCTAGCGACAGCACTTTCCGGGCTCGCTGGCTGAATTTGGCGAAGCGGTCGTTCTGCATGATGGTTGGTCCGCACCTTTCCGCTGGGTGGCTGGTGCTATCTCAATGAAGGAAGGGTTGCGACGCGGGGAAGCAGACGCTACGAAGATAGCACGGTAGGTGCCGAGTGGCAAGTGAGTCGAGAGGGTGTCCTCCTGCATCTTCCCGTACCGCTGGCGAAGTCGTTGGTCGGCCAAACACCGGAAGAATGGCCCATCAGGAATGCGAGGGAGAGTGTCCCCCCGATCCCCGCCCGCCTGGCGTAGATCGCAGCGAATTGCTGTGTACCCGCGTGCTCTGTATTCGTACATGATCTGCAGTGCTGGCGACTGACATGGTGATGATCGATGCGGACGCCTTCCGCACAAGTTGTTCAGATAGGGGTTTCTCTCTTGATGGGTTCCTTCTTCAACCGTGCTATCGCCACGAGGGTAGCGGCAGCGCTCCTGGCAGTGGGAGCAGTCGGCGGCATCGCAGACGTGACTCACGCCAGCGCCTACCCTACGACCGTAGCGCAGACCGTTACGACCAGTAGCACTACGTCTTCTGTGTCAACGGCAACACAAGCTCGCCACGGGAAGCTGGCGGATATCCTCAACCAGTTGGTGTCGCAGGGTACGATTACTGCGAGCCAAGAGCAGGCCATTCTGAGCGCCTGGCGGCAGCATCATCCGCCCGCGCGCATTGTCCGCGAGCTGCATCGAGAGATCGGTCGCGACACCGTGAAGGCGGCTGCGCAGTCGCTGAGACTGACACCAAAACAACTGCACCAAGATCGCAAGAACGGTGAGAGTATTGCCCGGATTGCGACGGCGCAAGGCGTGCCGCTATCGGTGGTCTCAACGGCGATCACCAACGCGGTTCAACAAGATCTCACCAATGCTGTGACGGCACAGAAGATGACGCAGGCACAGGAACAGAAGCTCTTGAGCCGGTTCGAAGCGCATCTGCAGACGTTCCTCAATGCAGTACCGAAGCAGGCTAGGGGCGCTGCTGACCCCTCCTCAGCAACCGAGAGCACTACGAGCACGACCACAGCACCATAGCAACAATAGTCTGAATGGCTTAGGGACGGATGCCCTCTCCGTCCCTAAGCCCGCAGCGCTTCGAGAGCAGTTGGCTACGACGTATAGCCGGGGATGCTGGTCTTGGCCCAGGGGTGATCCTGGATGAGCAAACCGGCATCTGGGTCAATGGGCATGGTGAACCGCGGAAAGGGCTTCCAGTTCTCGCCATCAAGACCGCTCGTTTCCCCTGCCGTGCGCAGTGCTTCGATGAGAATCTGGCGCACATCTTTGAGATCCTGGCGGCAGAACGGGAGTGCGGCCCGGTTGCGAGTCTCCAGCGGGTCAGCGCGGCGATCGAACAGGAACTCCTGCTGGTCTGGTGCGCTGTAGGCATACTTCCAGCGCGGCGTCACGACGGTGTAGATCGCCTTGCCCTCGCGCTGAAGCTGGCTGAAGACCGCGGCGCGCTGGTTGCTGCCAGCGGCGATGGCTGACAGGTCACACCCATCGGGCTGGTGGGTGGCAAGGCTTGCCCCGGCAGCTGCCAGCACGGTCGGGGCGATGTCGACGAGGCTGACGGGTTCGTCGCACTGCCGGCCGGCGGCGAACCGGCTGGGGAGATGAGCAATGAGGGGGATACGCGCGCACGCATCGTGCATGCTGCGCTTGCCGAAGCAGTGGTAGTCGCCGAGCAGCTCACCGTGGTCAGATGTGAAGAGGATGAGCGTGTGGTCGAGCGTACCTTGTGCGCTCAGGGCGTCGAGGATCCGGCCGACCTGATAGTCGATGAAGGAGATACAGGCGTAGTAGTAGGCCTTGATGCAGCGCAAGAGATTCTGGTCACTACCCTGATCGCGATACTTATAGCGATTCTGCCAGCGGTTGATGGACGTCCACAGGGCCTCCGTATCTTGCGGCACGTGAGGAAGCGGCATGAGCGGCGCCCGGTAGAGCTTGTGCCAGGGGGCAGGTGGAGCAAAAGGAGGGTGGGGATGAATGAAGCTGGCGTAGAGGAACCAGGGCTGTGGCGTGTCAGTTTGAGCCTCGATGAAGGCAACTGACCGGTCGCCAACCCACTGGGTGGGGTGGAGCGCGGCGGGCATCTGTGCCGGCTGTGGCACGTAGTACATCTCCCCACGCACGCCGTGGGGATCCGTGAGGTGGGTGCCGCCGTGGCTGCGGAGAAAGCGCAGGTAGTCATCCGCCTCAGGGTCGCTGATGAGCTCCTCCTGGATCTCCCGGCTGCCGAACCCGCGCAGGCCGAACGGATCGCCGGTGAAGTGGCACTTGCCGATGCCGTGGGTACGATAACCAGCTGCGGTCAGTGCGCCAAAGAAGGTCTCACGGCCGCCTTCCGGCATGCGGTAGCCGTTGTCATAGCAGCCGGTGCGATAGGGATACTGGCCGTAGATCAGGGAACAGCGCGCCGACACGCAGACCGGGCTTGGCGTGTAGGCGCTTGTGAAGACGGTGCCAGCCCGGGTCAGGCGGTCGAGGCTCGGTGTCCGGATGACCGGGTTATTGATAGCGCCAATCGTGTCAAACCGCTGCTGATCAGTGAGAATCAGCACGATATTGGGGCGTTGTGCCGTCACGTTACCTCCTTCTGGCTATTCCCTAGTCTCGCTTTTCACTCCGTCTTCGCCTGGAGTTGTGCCGCCTGGCGCGGACCGCCGATGTGGAGCGTGTTGTAGGCCTGTTCTGAGCTCGTGAAAGTGCCCACCCCCGCCTGGCCGTGCCAGTCGCCCTGGGTGAGCATCGGGTTGGTCAGACCGGTCTCTTCCTCGCGCGTTGCGATCCAGCGCTCCATACGCGCGCGCAGGTGAGCAACGACCTCCGGGAGCGCCCCAGCGAGATTGACGTTCTCGTTGGGATCTTCCACGAGGTTATACAGTTCAACCGGCGGCTTGAAGTGGAAGTCCGGCTCGAGCGCCACGATCAGCTTCCACTCTGGTGTACGCCAGCCGTGCTTATGCATCCAGGTGCACTCTGAGATGTAGAACTCGCTTTCGTGCGACGCAAAGTCGCCGCGCGCGAGCTCCAGCAGACTCCGCCCCTCGACGGTGGCGTCTGAAGGAGTGATCCCAGCGAGCTCGAGGAGCGTTGGTACAAGGTCCTTGTGCTGGTTGTAGCCGCTCACGCGCCTGCCCGCCGGAATCTTCTTGGGATAGCGCACGATCAGGGGAACGTGGAGCGTGACGTCGTACAATCCATGGTGATCAAAGTAGCAATCGTGGTCGTAGAGCGTTTCGCCGTGATCACCGTTGAGGACGACAATCGTGTCATCGAGAATTCCCCGTGCTTCCAGAGCGGTGAAGATGGTCTGGATTGCGGCGTCCATGTAGGCGATGGCGCCGTCGTACTGGGCGATGACATAGTCTTTGTCGGTAATACCGGGTGGCATCCAGCTAGCGAAGAAGTCGCGGAAAGGCTTGAAGGCCATGACCGGTTCCATCGACGTGTTGGCTGGATCACACTCGTTGCCGTGATAGAACATGCGCTCGAAGGGCGCCGGGGGAAGGTAGGGAGCGTGGGGATCCATATGGCGCAGGAAGAGGAAGAACGGTTGGTCCTGTTGAGCCAGCCGCTCGAGTTCGGGGATGGCCACGTCGTTGAGGTTCTGGGCCTTGGGGCTGCGCCCTGCCGTCCAGCTCCCCCAACCAGGAAAGTTGAGGTAAGTATCGAAACCGCGGGAGGAGGGATTGCCCGTAAACCCCACGCAGGAGGTAGTGTAGCCCTCGGCCTTGAGGATCTCTGCGAGCGTCCGTGCTTCTGGCCGCAGCGGGCCCTTGTGCCGGAGGGCCACCACCTGGGTGCCGAAGGCATCGCGCCCGGTGAGCATCGACGCGTATGCCGGCGTCGTTGGGATGTGGGCGCTGTAGGTGCGCTCGAAGAGCGTGCCGCCCTGAGCGAAGCGATCGATATGGGGCGTGGTCAGCCGGTGGTAACCGTAGCAGCTCATGTGATCGGCGCGCAGTGAGTCGACGCCGAGCAGCACGATGTTGGGCTTCCGTTCAAGGCGTTCTGATGTCATAGTGTGACTTCCTCGATTTCCTCTGTCGTGTCTCCTTCAACGGTTTCTACGCTAGCACACAATCGCGCCGGCGGACAGCAGATGCGAGATGAGGGGGCTATGGTCACTTCGATCCAACTTCCTCAGGCCTGCTCTGTCTACCGGCTGATGGGAAAATGCGTAAGGTAGCGCTAGTAGTCCGTTACTCCTCTTCTGGCCGGTACTCGCAGGCTTCCCAAGAGGAGACCCCTCGCCCGCCACGCGGGAGAGGGATGCCGGAGGCAGGGTGAGGGACCGTCAGGCACCAGTCAATGAACGAGTAACGGACTATTACAGTGGGTCACGCCGAAAATGGCTGGTGATCGGACAGGCTGGCTACCGAACTACCGAGGCGCCGCCGCCGGGGCTCGCGCTCCTGCGCATCCCAGCTCTTCAACCGCGCAGCGCGTTCAGGATGACTGCGATGTCGAGCAGTTCCTGTAACACTGCTCCAAGCGTCGGCGGGATGAACCCGAATGCTGCGACGATCATGAGGACCCCGCTTACCCCCATCCCGACCCAGATTCCTTGGCGGGCAACTGCAAGGGTGCGCTGACCGATCTGAACTGCGTCCGCCACGCGGCCGGTGTCGTCGGTGGTGATCACGATATCGGCGGTCTCGGCAGAGATCGCTGCTCCGTGTACTCCCAGAGCAATGCCTACTGTTGCCGTCGCGAGAGCGGGAGCATCGTTGATGCCGTCGCCTACCATGGCGACGACGCGATGCCGGCTCATCACGGCGCGCAGCTCTTCGACCTTCTGGTCCGGCAACAAGTTGGCGCGCGCGGTTGTGATCCCTGCTTCTGCAGCGATAGCCGCGACAGTCGCCTCGTCATCGCCGCTCAACATCACGGTCTCCTTGACACCGAGACTGCGCAGCCGGCGCAGCAGTTCCGGCACGCCGGCACGCAGGGGATCGGTAAATACGGCAAGGCCGGCTGCGTGGCCGTCAAGACCGATCACTGCTACGGCGTGCCCCTCTGCTTCCACATCATTGCGCGCTCGCTGCAGCGCCTCGGGACCTGCCAGTTGACGCCGCGCGGCGTAGGACAGGGAACCAACGTCGACGACACGCTGTTCAACCTGGCCGGAGACTCCTTGGCCAGCCAGTTCTACAACCTGGTCTGGCAGGGGAAGTGTACCAAGGCGGCTTTGGGCAGCGGCGACGAAGGCCCGCGCCATCGGATGACCGGAGTGCTGCTCGAGCCCACCACCCAAGCGGAGGAGATCGTCACTGTTGCTGCCGTCCCACGAGATGATGCGCTCGAGCACAGGCACCCCTGTGGTGAGTGTGCCTGTCTTGTCAAAGACGACTGCTGAAGTCTGTCCGATCTGTTCGATTGCCTCACCGCTCTTCGCGAGGATGCCGTACTTAGCAGCACGGTTGATGCCAGACACGACCGCGATCGGTGTCGCCAGGATGAGTGGACACGGCGTTGCGACCACGAGGACCGCGAGCACTGCTTCGGGACGGCGCACGAGAGCGTAAGCCAGCGCCGCGACAACCAGGGTGAGTGGCGTGAAGACGACGGCGTAGCGGTCTGCCAGCCGTCCGATGGGCGCCTTTTGCCCTTGTGCTGTGCGGACGAGGCGAACGATCCGCTCGTACTGACTCTCTGAGCTCGGCCGGATTGCCCGCACAGTGAGCGCCCCATCGAGGCAGATGCTACCGCTCATCACCGAGCTTCCGGCTTCTACGGCAACAGGGGCAGCTTCCCCAGTCAACGCGGCCTCGTCCACCGCTCCGGCGCCGTGCTCCACCGTGCCATCAGCCGGCAGGATCTCTCCGGGACGAATGAGGAGCAGGTCTCCCGGCTGGATGGCTGTCACAGAGATGTCTTCCACGGATGCTCCCTGCAGCCGGTGCGCAGTTTGAGGGGCGCGGGAGAGGAGCTTGTCGAGCGCATCCGACGCCCGGCGCTTGCCGGCATCTTCCAGCGCTTCCCCGCCAGTCTGCATGAGGGCGATAACACAGCCAGCCAGATATTCCCCCGTGGCAGCGGCCACGAGAATGGAGAGTGTAGCGATGATGTCTGCGGCGAAGTGGCCGTGAACCGTGCCGCGGATGGTACCGATGACGACTCTTGATCCACTGAAGATAAGTGTCACGAGGAGCACATGTCCGGCCAGCGTTAGAGCGCCGAGACCGTAACGCATCACCAGTCCGGCGGCCAGCCCAGTGACAGCGATGAGTGGCTCCGGTCGGTGGAAGAGAGCCTCTCTCCATCTCACAGGCGTGCTCCACGTTCTGGCACAGGCATGGGCATGGGCATGGTGCGTCTGGTACTCGCTCGCCGCGTGTTCCGTTGTCTACCAGCATTGTTGCTTTGAGGAAGGCTCGTGACTACCCCCGGCTGTGGTGTCGCCTGCTCCGGACCCGCCCCGCGCGATTGCAATACTCCGAACACCCGACTTCCCTTTCCTGCGGGACGTGCCTAAGGGTGCAGTATCACCGCTGGGTACAGCATGACCAGACGGCGTAAATGCGGAGATAGCGCCCGGTGAACGGTACGTTGATGCCCAGGCGCGCTCACTGCAGCGTGCTGGAAAAATGGACTGAAGATGTACGTGCTAGGCAGCGGTGGAGCGTGTGATGAGGCCGCCGGGGTCGGCGTTGGCGCGGCAGGGAGGCATCAGAGCAGAGTGCCGGCCAGCGCATTTCTGTGAGCGCCACAGATCAGCGCGGAGCAAGCGGTTGAGATTGAGGTAGTTTGGCAGTACCTATGCACACCAGCGTGAGTTATCGTGCATCGATCTGTCTCCACATGTTTGGTGATGTACGAGCACACAGCCCTAATTGCGCAGTGGTGGACGTCTCCACCGGGTCTGCCCTGTGCAGCGAGGCTGCCAGCACCGGATGAGTCGCTGTGTGGATGAACTGGGACACAGATTCCGTTCATCCGGGCGCATGACATTGAGGAGTAGCACGTGATGGAAGCTCGTGGTGATGACAGTGCTTGGATTGCTGACGAGCGAGAGATCACGCGCTCGATCGTGCAAGACTGTGCCTGGCTGGTCACTATTGCTGCCCTGGTAGTTCTGGCAATTGGCGGCCTGCGCGTAGCAGCCATTAGCTATACGATCTTTGGCTTCTTCGTCGCGCTTGCGCTCGTGAGTGCGGTAGCACATGGAATCATCCGGGCACACACGGAAGTCGCGGCGCTGGTACTCGCGATTGGCACGATGCTCACCCTTGCTGTAGGAATCCGGTTGTTTCCACAGATTCTCCTCTCGCCGTGGCTCTCGATCTGCGTGTTGCTTACCTGCAGCATGCTTGGCTGGCGCGCTGGCGTGATCGCGGCGTTGCTCGCGTCACTGCTGCTCATCGCTGGCGCTGTGCAGCAAGCAGCACCGCCGCTGTCACCGTTCAACACAGCGAGCATCATTGGTGTGGTGTGGAGCTGCGTGGCACTCTACTGGCTCATCTCCCGGCCGACGCGTGCTGCTCTGGGCTGGGCTTTCACCAGCTATCAGCACGCGGTGCGTGAGACAGAGCGGGCGCGTGAGCGGCAAGCTGACCTGGCACGGCTTTCCAAGACGCTCACGGAGTCGAACTATCGCCTCCAGCAACTCAACATCGATCTGGAGCGCGCGCGACGGGCGGCGCAAGAAGCTGTCCGGTTGAAGACGCAGTTCGCCACAGCGGTGAGCCACGAGCTACGGACGCCGCTGAACCTCATCATCGGCTTCTGCGAGATGATGGTGCTTTCGCCCCACAGCGCCTACGGTGAGCAGCTCCCCCCGAGTTACCAGCACGACCTGGAGGTGGTGTATCGCAATGCTTGCCACATCTCCGCGCTCGTCGATGACATCCTCGATCTCAGCCAGATCGAGGCTGATCGTATGGCACTCCAGCGGGATTGGTACTCACTACCGAGCATCATCAAGGAGGCTGTTCGTGTCGTCGAATCGCTCTTTCACGACCGCGGTCTCTGGCTCCGTGTGCATCTCCCGCCGGCCACTCCGCCGGTCTACGTCGACAAGACACGCATGCGCCAGATTCTCATCAACTTGCTCTCCAATGCGGCCCGCGTGACGGACCGCGGCGGTGCTACGGTACGGCTCAAAGAGCACGAGCACGTGGTGCGTATTCAGGTGGAGGATACCGGTCCGGGAATTCCACCCGACGACCTCCGCCGCGTGTTCGAGGAGTTTCAGCAGTCGCGACTACCTGGCGGGCGGCGGGGTGGCACGGGGCTCGGCCTCACGGTGAGCAGGCACTTTGCGGAGTTGCACGGCGGCACACTCACGGTCGTGAGCACGCTGGGGCAAGGATCCATCTTCACGCTCGAGCTGCCACTCCAGGCGGATGAGAAGACAGGGCAGCCTGGGGAGTGGCTTGGGCGTGCTGATAGGGCACCCGGACGCAAGCGAGAGCGGGTGATTCTCGTTCTCGACCCTTCGAGGCAGTTTCACCGGCTCTTCCAGCGCTACATCGATGGGTACCGCGTGCTGCACGCCTCTACCCTGGCCTCTGCTCGGCTCCAGCTGAAGCGGCGCCCGGTACAGGCTATCGTCGTCGCAGAAGCCGGGGATGAGCCTCCTCTCGCTCCTGCCCGGCTCTTCCAGCCAGATGAGAGTTCGCTGCCGTTCATCACCTGTAGCTTCACGCCGGTCCGGCTGCGCGTCGACGGTCACGATACCGGCGTGCGGACGCTCCTCAAGCCCGTGACGCGGGAGAGCCTCGCTCTTATGCTGCGTAGTGTGGCGCCAGGGTTGACTTCCTGCCTCATTGTGGATGACGAGGAGGAGATGCGCCTCTTACTGGAGCGGATGGTGCGCTCACTCTATTCGAGCTGCCGTACCCTGCTCGCGACGTCTGGTGAAGAGGCGATCGAGGTGGTGCGCCGGGAGCAGGTGGACATCGTGCTTCTCGACGTCCGTCTTGGCGGTATCTCAGGGAGGGAAGTAGCCGTGGCCCTGCGGAATGATGCGGTCACGGCGGCAGTGCCCGTGGTGCTGGTCACTGGCTTTGAGCAGGAGGAAGAGGTGATCCGCGCTTCGCAAGTGGCGCTCAGTCGGTCCGGAGGGCTGCCGGTTGGGGAGCTGATGCGCTGCCTATCGGCGGGACTCGAGGTACTGCTGGGGTAGCAAAGCAGCGGCTGAGCCCGAAGGCATCGGAGGAGTACATCCGCGGCTTCAGGGATGAGGGACTGGCCAGCCTGACTGAGGGATCGAGGAATCCACTTGACAGAGGAAGAGCGTAGTATATTCTAAAAGTAAGGAAGTAAGGAGATAACGCGGTGCTTGCCAAGCGAACAGCAAAAAATCAGATAACTTTACCCAAAGCTTTGCTGGACCAACTATCCCCGTGTGAGTATTTCGAAGTCACCGTGGAGAACAGAGCTTTGGTTCTTCGACCCGCCAAGGTAGTGCTCGTGGAAGGGGAGAAGGCTGTCCAGCACTATTCCCGGCGTTCTCTTAGCAAGATCATCGGCAGCGGAACCGGGCTTTTCCGGACGGCTGCAGAGGTGGATGAATACTTGGAAAGCGAACGGCAGAGCTGGGATGGTTGAGTTCCCACCGAAGGGGAGGATCTACTGTGACGCCAACGTGTGGATTTATGCCGTGGAATCCATCCCGCCTTATTCCGCCCATCTGCTCCGCTTATTCACCGCTGTTGAGGAAGGTGCCGCTTCCCTTCTCACCAGTGAGTTGACCGTCTTGGAGGTGCTGGTCAAGCCGTTGCAGGCTGAAGATGAAGATCTTCAGCGGGCCTTTGAGGAGGCCCTGTACAGTTCCGAAGGAGTCGAAGTGGTACCTATCACCCATTCCGTTTTAGTGGAGGCGGCGCGGATGAGGGCCAAGCATGGTTTCCGGGTGCCGGATGCCCTGCACTTCGCGACGGCTGTATGGAGCAAGGTGGACTGGGTACTCACCAACGATGTACGCTGGAAATCGTTCCGGGAGGTTCCGGTTCTGACCCTATCAGAAATCCTGGAGCCGCCGGCTGAAGCGTCCTAGAGCTTTGTTCAAAATCCAATCTGGTCCGAGAACCGCTGGAATGATCAGTCACAATCGGAGATTGAGTTGTAGTGCTTCACTTCACCCCGAGTAAGACAAATCGGGGCGGAAATGGAGTGAGAAGCAAGCTCTCCAAAGGGCGAGTAGGATGGCCGAACGGAGGGCACAGGATGGAACGGCGGCAGTGCCCGTGGTGCTGGTCACTGGCTTTGAGCAGGAGGAAGAGGTGATCCGCGCTTCGCAAGTGGCGCTCAGTCGGTCCGGAGGGCTGCCGGTTGGGGAGCTGCTGCGCTACCTATCGGCGGGACTCGAGGTACTGCTGGGGTAGCAAAGCAGCGGCTGAGTAGCTCGAGTAGGGAATCGCGAGTGACTGGCTTCGAGAGGAAGTCGAACACATTGAGTGAGAGGGCCAGCTCACGCTCAGGAAGCACGGAACAGACGATCACACGCAGCGCGGCGCCGTAGGGAAGGCGGCGCAACTGGCGCAGCAGCTCCCAGCCGTCGATCCCAGGTAGGAGCACGTCGAGGATGATGAGGTCTGGGTGCACCTCTTCCACCAGGCGCAATGCTGCTTCACCCGTCGTAGCCGTCAGGAAGCGGTAGCGCTGTGGACCGGCCCAGCGGCGGAACAGGAGGGCCAGGTCAGGATTGTCATCCACGAGGAGAACGGTGTGTAGTGGCACTGGGGGAAAGGCGACAAGAATGTGTGGATTGCGCTCCCAGGAGTAGTCGAGAGTGGCGTGCAGGAGCCGGAGGATGGGCTCCGCGCTTTCGATGAGGCGAGCACCGGCGGTGGTAGAAATGCCGGTCTGCCCCCTGGTCGTGGCTGGGATGATGGTGATCGCAAGGCCGTGTTCGCCGTCGCTGGCCGTCACCGAGATGGCCCCCTCGGACCACGTCTCCGCGGCGGCGAGCAGGATGTGGAGCAGCGCCTGACGGAGGAGCATCGGCGTGGCATTCACCTGAGGCAAGATGTCGGGGCAGTGGATGATCCACGCGACGTGATGTGAGGGTGTCAGGTCGCTGAGTGTCGCAATCGCCCCGCGGAGCGCCGCTGGAAGATCAGCCTCGCTCGATACAGATGCCTGGAACGTGTGCTGGACGTCACCAGCAGGATCGAGGAGTTGTACCGGCTCATCGATGGGCGGTGAAGGTGGGCTTGCTGCGCCTTCCTGCTCAGTTTGCTCGGTGAGGATACCAGAGAGCAGCACACTAAGGTCCGCGAGCGCTTCGTTGAAGTCGCGGCTGGCCTGACGGATGCTCACCTGTAGCTCCTCGGCCACGCGCTCGAGCGTGTAGCCGTGATGGGCACGCAGGATGAGGTGTTGGTAGCGCCGCCAGGGAGCGTGGGAGAGATCCTCAGTGCCAGCCGGGCGTAGCCGCTCAATCTGCTTGAGCACTAGCGGCCGGAGCTCGTCGGGCGTGAGGGGCCGCGACCCACGGGCCAGCGCTACACACAGCGGGCTCCGGCCGATCTGTGCCCGATCATGCCAGTGCTTGAGCAGGTGACGCAACTCGTGAGGCAGTGAGGAATTCTCCACGCAGACAATTGTACTGCCTTTGAGGCGCGCAGACGCAACCTATACCCCTCTTCTCGGTCCAATTGCACCTCCCGTGTGCTCACTGGCCCGCGTAGTACACCCAGCGTCCTGCCGTGCGGAAGAGGACGAACGTTACCAAGAGGATGAGGACGAACAACACCCAAGCCATGGCCGAAGCGTAGCCCATGCGGAAGTACGCGAAGGCGTTGTTGTAGAGATAGAGTGCGTAGACGAGCGTAGAGTTGGCCGGACCACCGGCCGTCATAATAAAGGCTTGGGTGAAGTACTGGAACCAGCCGATCACCGCGACAACGACGTTGAAGAAAATGACCGGCGTAATGAGCGGCAGCGTAACCGAGAACGTCCGTCGAAAGGTGCCGGCGCCGTCGAGTTGGGCGGCCTCGTGGAGCTCTGCCGGCACGTCTTGTAGCGAGGCGAGATAGATCACCATGGCGCCACCGATACCCCAGACATTCAAGAGGATTAGCGAGGGTTTCGACCATTTGATGGAGGCGAGCCAGCCCGGGCCAGAGATGCCGAACAGCCCGAGAAACTCGTTGATGAGGCCAAACTGCGGGTTCAAGATCCAGAGGAAGAGCGCTGCGGTTGCGACCACCGGCACGACTGCGGGTAGATAGAAAACGGTCCGGAAGAAGGCTTGCCCCGGCACCTTCACGTTGAGCAAGAGTGCAAGACCGATGGCGATGACCGTACCGAAGGGCACGCCGAAGACCGTGAAGAAGAGGGTATTGCGCAGAGAAAGGGAAAACAGCGGATCGCGAAGCAGGTCGGCATAATTCGTGAATCCGATGAACGTCGGTGGTTTGAGGACGGTGTAGTCGGTGAGGCTGTAGTAGAACGATGCAGTTAAAGGGAACACCTGAAAGGCCAGGAAGCCGACGATCCAGGGCGAAATAAAGAGCAGGCCATTGCGCAAATTGATACGCGTCAGATTCCCGACTCGCTTGGTCTTCTTGATCGTCGTCCCTTGGGCCGGAACGCCAGTAACGGTGATCTCGCGCATCCCCTCTATCCTTTCAGTCCGGTCAAGGCGATGCCTTGGATGAACGTGCGCTGGGTGAAGAAGAATAGCAGGATCATTGGGACGGTGAAGGTCGCGGCGGCTGCCATCATCTGGCCCCAAGAGGATCCGTAAGCACTCACGAACTGCTGGAGCCCCAGAGCCAGCGTGAACTTGCGTTGCGAATTGAGGTAAATGAGGGGACCTAGGAAGTCGTTCCATGAGTTCATGAACTGAAAGAGCGCCACGGTGGCCAGAGCTGGCCGGGCCAGCGGCAAGATGATCCGGTAGAAGATGCCGAACTCAGTGCACCCATCGATGCGAGCAGCATCCGAGAGCTCAGCAGGCTGCAGCATGAAGAACTGCCGCAGAAGAAAGATGAAGAAGGCGTTACCAAAGAAGGATGGGACGATAAGCGGTCGGAACGTGTTCACCCAGCCGATGCCGCGGAAGATGAGAAAGAGAGGGATCATCGTGACCTGGTAGGGCAACATCAGCGTCGCCAGTACCAGGATGAAGACGGCATTGCGACCAGGCCAGCGAATGCGCGAGAAACCGTAGGCGACAAGAGAGCTGGAGACAACCGTGCCGATTACGTTGAGGATGCAGATGGTGAGCGTGTTGCGCAGATAGTCGGCGTAGGGATAAGCCGTGAGCGCCTTCGGGTAGTTCTGCCACACGAGCGAATGAGGAATCCAGATCGGCGGGACGGCGATTTGCTGGGGTGGCGTCTTCAAGGAGGTAGCCACCATCCAGTACAGCGGAAAGGCGAAGGTCAGACCGAAGATGGTGAGCAGTAGATAGGTGACAGCGTGGCTGACCTGCTGCTTGCGCCGGCGCGAAGCGAGAAAGCCACCCCTGGCGATTGTGGATACGGACACAAGATCACTCCTCTCCTCAGGAAACGTAGCTACAGCGCGACGAACCATTGGATAGCCCAGCGCACCGAAAGGACCTCACCGTCCTTTGGTCAAGGGGGAAGGCTTTAGCTCTTGTGCTGCTCGTGCCAGATCTTGAGCTGATTGACCACCAGTTCCTGCGCCTGGGAGAGCGCTTCCTCAGGCGTCTTCTTGAGGTCCAGGGCGTAGGTCTGCGCGGTGTTCACTTGATCGATCATGTACGCCTCCACGGGGGTCTTGGGAGCGCGGGTGACGTTCGGGCTATGGAACACATCAATATAGGTCTTGAAGTAGGGATACTCCTTCAGATAGTCTTGATACGGTTTCTGCTTGACGATCTCTGGTCCGCAGGGAATCCAGCCGCCCCAATGGCAGATCGTCGCAAGGGCTTCGGGGGAGCCATAGCCACTCCACCACTCTAAGAAACTAAACGCCCCCGGCACTTCTTTGGCGCCCTTAGGGATGAGCTGATAGTTACCGCCGACCCAGGACGCGTTGGGTCGGCCGCCCGGTGGGTACGGCGCCGTGACGACACCGTACTTGATGCTCGGTCCGTAGTGCTTCATATCGAGATTGACCCACTCCCCGTTGAGAGCCATGGCGTACTTGCCGGCAGCGAACGGACTGTAACCTTTGATGGTAGCCGAGATGCCGGATTGGAACTGGGCGATCTTCTGAGTGCCGTACCGTTTGGAGTACCCCGTCATCCAGGTGAGCGCATCGATATTGCGCGGTGCATTGATCGTGGGTTGCTCTTTGGCCTCATCGAAGAAGTCTCCGCCAAACGTATTGGCCCACTGCCAGATGTTACTGGGGATGAAGCCAGCAACGTCGATCTGGCCGTTGCTTTGCATCTTGAAGAGCTTGGCTGCGTAGGTGTCGAGCTCCTCTATGGAGGTCGGGGGCTTGTTGGGATCGAGCCCGGCCTTGACGAAGAGTCCCTCGTTATACATCAAGGCCCAGCTATCCATGGTGCTCGCCGTCCCCCAGAGGTGCCCTTTGTACGTGCCAATATCCCAACAGATGGGCCAAAACCACTGCTTGAACGCTGCCTTGTTTCTTCCCACCAGATCGTCTAAGGGCTGGATCGCGCCCAAGTCAGACCATGCGGCGATGGGGACTGTGTCGCTAATATCGCTGACGATATCGGGAGGCGAGCCGCCTGCTATTGCGCTGAGAAATTTCTTATGGAAGCCGGTTGGGATCACAAGAGGCTTGACGAAATAGGCGGGGTGGGTGACATTAAACCAAGCGACGATGCGGTCGACGACATTCTCCCACTGACCGCTCCAGCTGTGCCAGTACTCCACCGCCTTCTGATTGCTCTGCGGGCCCTTCTTGATGAACGCTTGAGCAGCCTGCGCAGCGGCGGTGGGGTTGGCGGAGACGAACTGACTGGTTCCGCTGTTGCTGGCAGCAGCGGCGGTACTGGAAGTGGAAGTGCTGCTTGGCGAGCTGAGGGAGCTCGCTTTCGCAACGGTAGAAGATGCCGAGGCGGAACTGGCGGAGCTTGAGCTAGAGCTTGCTCCGCAGGCGGCCAGGACCGCAGCGCTGGCGACGGTTGTTGAGCTCACAAAGATCGCAAGAGCCCGGCGCCGCGTCACCTTTTTATAGGTCTCACCGGAAACGAGCTTCATAAGACGAACACCTTTCTGCTTCGTGAATACTGACGTCGGGATTCTGAGGACGACAGATGATCTCCCCGAGGGAGGGCTGCAGACTCACCGCATACGTGATCTTCACCTCCGATCGAGCCGTGGTAGCCAGATACTACGGGTAGCAAATGCTTGCAGGCAGTGGGGTGCGTCGTGCTTTCAGCATAGGCTGTCATAGTCACAGTAACTGGACAGAGAACTGCCAAAACCTGGACGCATTTTGGCACTCGGTTGGTAAGGAGACTAGTAGTTCGTTACTCCTTTTCTGGCTGGTACTCGCAGGCCGTCCAAAGGAGATCCCTCGCCCGCCACGCGGGAGAGGGATGCCGGAGGCAGGGTGAGGGGCCGTCAGGCACCAGTCAAATCACAGGTAACGCGCTACTAGGTCACCCCTCCCCCAGGGCGGTCGTCTGAGACCTCGTTTTCAGAGCAAGGAACTGTAGATCGCTCAGCAGCATTTTCGACGCGGGAAGACGATACCTTAGACCGTCTGCTATCGTATAGTGTAGTATATCAATGAACATAGTCAACAAGTGCGGACTGGCTGGAGATCGCCCGCCCTGCTGCGGTGCCGGAGTGAACAAACCGTTGCGGTGGAAGCATGATCAGAAGTGGAGCAGATGCACGTGGATCAACCCAGAGCAGTGACAGACGGCAGAGACGCGGTGATGGACACGACTCAGGGCATCCTGTCCGCCAGTGCCCCCGAGATCGATGCCTTTGAGACCGAGGTCACGCGCTTCCGGCAGGGCAACTGGGAGGCGAACGCCTTCGTCGGGTACCGCACGCTGCACGGCGTGTACGGCCAGCGGCAGCCGGAGGCGCAGATGGTCCGGGTGAAGGCTCCGCTCGGCGTCCTCACCGCGGAGCAGCTCGACGTTCTTGACCAGGTAGCCCACTCCTACACGGCGGGGCAGCGGGGCCACGTCACCACACGGCAGGACATCCAGTTCCACTTCGTCAAGCTGGAAGACGTTCCAGCGGTGATGCGGCTCCTCGGCGCGGCGGGCCTGACCACGCGCGAAGCCTGTGGAAACGCGGTCCGGAACGTGACGGGGTCGCCCTTCGCCGGTGTCTGCCCCCGCGAGCCCTTCGACGTCACGCCCTATGCGGCAACCTACGCCCGCTATTTCCTTCGCCACCCGCTCACGCAGCGCCTGCCGCGGAAGTTCAAGTCGTCCTTCTCCTGCTGCGACGACGA
>JAMCTA010000163.1 GCA_023381895.1 Chloroflexota bacterium | reverse complement strand
ACTGGCAGCGCCGTGAGGTAGCGATCAATGCGCCGGTAGTGCAGGTGCCGGCGGTCGTCCCAGCCCCAGCCGCTGAGCCTCGGCACCCGAAAGCAAGGGTGCGTCATGATGATCACCACCCGGCCGCCGCCTCGCAGCGCCCAGGCCAGACAACGCAGCACGTCCGGCAAGGGATCCATATCCTGAATGCTGAGTAGGAACACGGCCGCGTCGAAGGAGCCGGCCTGCAGTTCCGGCACCTCCGGCAGCGTCCGCATATCCGCGAGTAGAAAGCGACCCGAGCGACCGTAGCGGCGACGGGCAATCGCCAGCAATTTGGAGCTGGCATCTACCCCGATATAATGCGCGCCGACTTTGGCGATGACAGGGGCGAGCAGGCCAGGACCGGCGCCGACGTCCAGAATGCGCTCGTCCCGCCGGGGAGCTAGTAAATCCAGGACGGCGGGAATGGTTACCTGCCGGTGCTGGTAGCTACCCTCCTCGCCGACCCACTCGGCGTACCACTCTGCCACTGGATCCCAACTGGTACGTACCGGTGCCTTTGCCGGGGACATAGCGTCTTTCCTCTCTGCTATCCGCCTCTGGCCCCGGCCCATGCTGAACACGACAAAACAACGCCGGGGCCTTCCTGGCCTGCGACGTTGACGATGACAAAGGGGGAACAGGCTTGAGTGCAGCGCTGAACCGCCGGCGTGCAGCCGGAATCACCTCGACGCGCGGGCGCCTAGAAGGTGCGGTTCCGCCGACCTGTCATGAGGTTCCTCATCCTGTGAATGTTGGCAACGCTTACGGTACCAGACTGGGACAGCGCGGTCAATCGGCGAGGGCATCCAAGGCTGCTGCCTTCGCCCGCCTTGGAGGCTGTGATCCGTGTCTGTGTGTACGCCTGGTCAGCCGCGCCGCGATGACCGGGTCCAGCGCCGCCGCCGGCAAACGTTTGCTCCGGTCTCGCTGGATCGCCCGCGTGTGCCGGACCGAACTTGGCTTCTTGGCGGGCGGCTTGGGTGGCGGTGTCTTGCTCATCCCCCAATTGTCGGAAATGACGATCACTCACCGCGCTTGACACACCACCGTTTTCCTTAACTTGGGACCGATGCCCTTAGCACACCCAATGTCCAAAACTCTCTGTGGTCTGAACAGCGCAATCATGAACAGGACCCACAACCTCGACGTAAGCCAGAAGAGCGCTCCGGAACCGTACTTAGCGTCAGAGCCAAACCCACTATCAAAGTATTGGGCACCGTAATGGATGCCCGGGGTGAGGCCAGATGTTTGCCGTCTGCTCGTTCCAGGGAGGACATATGGCAGTATTATAGCACGCTTGCTTCTATGAGGCGGAAGGTCAGCGCGCCCCTGCGGGCCGTTTAGGCGGTTGACAGGTCAGGGGCTGGCCGGAGTGAGGACGGTGAGGCCGTACTGGGCGAAGTGGTGGTCAAAGGTGAAGGCGTGGGTGATTCCCAGCCGTATAGCGGTAGATAATCTGTCGCGCTCGTTCAACATCGGCAGGAGTCACCCAGATCACGGTGGTAGGGCTACCTTCCATTTCCTGCAAGAATGCGGTGGCGATCGCTTGACTTAAGCGGGTGAGCAGAAGCGCGTGGGTTTCAGCGAGGACGAAACTGGTTGTGAAGAGGTGGTCTCTGTGACGGATCAACCCCTGCTGAATCGATCGGGCTGCTTGGTGGCGCTGAATCGTTTCGATCAAGCAGGGCAAAGTGCGCCGCAGAATCCACAAAGACCCGACGGATGGTTGATGGCGACGCCTGTCTCATTCCTGCAGATCGGCGTAGGCCTCCGCCAGGTGCTTATATTTGTTCTCTGAGACATCGCCTGAGCCTTCAGAGGCGCCAACCCCTATGAGCTTCCAGAGCGGATCGTCAGCACTGGTTGGTCGTCCCTGAGGAATGCGCTTTTTAGTTGAGTGTTTCACCGGGCGAAGAACCGCCACGATCTTATTCTCTTGAGCAAAAACCACGGGTTTATCCGCCGCTTCCTGCAGAATCTGCAAGAGTTCGGGACGATTACTGATGTCAATATGTTTCAGTTCTTTCGCCATCGTGCTTCACCTTCTGGTTGTCAAGAGTATAGCACTGACGAACCAAAGAAGCAAGCGGTATTTATTCTAGAACGTGCTGCTGGTAGCCATGCCGCTGGCGTGCTGCCGAAGAGAATGCCGTCATCGCGTACGCGTCGTCGAACTGGCCGCGTTGTAACAGCCGGAGATATGTCGCGACAGCGCCAGCCGGAGTATCCGGTGCGACGGTAGCCTCTGGTTGCCTCCCGGCAATGAGGGCGACGGCAATCCCCACGGCGAGGATCACGGCGGCGGCGCCGAAGAGTGCCGCCGTGGAACGCCGGATCGTCATGGCGACGCCGACCTTCCCAGGCCGCGATACACGACAACCAAACCTGGCATCTACCAAGCTGGACCTCGCATCAGGTACATCATACAACAACCCTTTATCCCGCAGTCGCCGTGCCTTCGCCAGCGTCAGAACGGAGCGGCTCTACGACTCCGGCTTGCGGCCGATGACGAGCATATGCTGGCTGGTGGCGAAGACAGACGGATGGGTGCAGAGGGCGGCGTGCATCTCGAGCCAGTTCTTCCACCCGGTCGATCGCTTCCGAGCGAGGCGGTTGATCTCCGCAACAGCGTGCGATCCTAGGCCTTCGAGCCCTACGGTTTGCACGATCTCCAGCCGGCTCTCCTCGACCAGTGTCAGCAGTTCCTCCGGCAGGAAAAAGTGGGCGTAGGAGCTGCCAAACCAGTGGTGGTCGTCGCCGTCACGCCAGGTCTCAGTGAAACCGGTCGTGTGGTCGACCCAGGCTGGCCAGTAGCGGGGACTTTCGCTGAGAACCGCCAGCCGGCCCATCACGGAGATGAAGACGGGGGCACCGGGGCGGGTCACCCGAACTAGTTCGCGAACTGCCTGCCGGCGCTCCTCCTCTGTGGCGACGTGCGACAGAGGGCCTCCCAGACAGAGCGCTGCGTCGAAATGGTCGGAGGGGAAGAGAGACAGATCAACGATGGATCCCTCGACGGTGCTGACCCGCCGCTTTACCCCTGCCTGTGTGATGCGTCGCCGGGCAAGCTCTAGTAGCGCTGGGGTCAGGTCGAGCAGAACGACATCGTAGCCGCGCTTGGCAAGCGCAATGCTGTACCGCCCCGGCCCACCTCCCGCGTCTAACAGAATGGCGTTGCGAAGGAGGTCCTCTCCCCCTGCCCCTCCCCCAAGCTTGTGGGGGGAGGGGTGGCGAGCCTTGGCGAGCCGGGGTGAGGGCTTCGCCTTTCGCAACACCACCGTGGAAGGACTTAGCACGCTCCCGCTCGGTGGCAGATGCTGCTCGAGGAAATGCATGGTTGTGTCGAGTTCGAGTCGGTGGAAAGGGTCCTTGACCAGGCGGCGCCACTCGTGCAAGCCGTGGATCTGATAGTGGTCACGCACCGACGTCTGTGCCACGGGTAGTTCCTCCTAACGAGGCTCAAGGCGCAGGACAGTTTACATTGCCGTGCTGCCTGTGGTGCTGGCAGGCATGGGAAGTGGCGGAGTTCGGGCAACCGTTTGTTGGATGAAGGCGACGGCGGTGTGGCGAGATTCGATGCGCCGCCCGCGCTCCTGAGAAGAGCAGCTGCCCATCCGGCCTTTCAACGATCACGGCACCTTTCCGGCTTGCCACGCCGTGCTCGAGTTTCTCTTCCTCGGCCGCCCCCCTGTGATGCCACCAGAAGCGCTGTGTTTGCAGACGCTATCGCGATCCCCTCGAGATGCCTCCTGCAGGGGGATGGTGGCTGGTGTGCAGAAGTTCGCGGCATCTATAGTGGCGTATGAGAGTCCTCGGTGCAAGTGCGCGACGATTGCCAAGTCTCGAGTTTCTTCAGCACCTGCCCTACCCCAGCAGGCGGCGTACAGGTCGCGAGCCAAGCTCTCGTCTGCAGCGCTACAACGGCTTCTTGATTCTCGACCATCGGGCCTGCAGTGCTCGGTGTTCGCGGCTGGCTTAGGTGCCGCGAGGGCACGGAGCAGGTGCCCTGACAGAGTCTTGACTTCGGTGCAGTCCTATGTTGACCTACACAGCGTTGCGGCGCGGATGATCCTCGTGTCGTGTCCGTGCGCACAGGAAGGGCGAGTCGATAGACATGAGTGACGAGCGGCACGTCATTGCAGTAGATCTCGGGGCGTCGAGTGGTCGGGTGCTCCAGGCGTCGTGGGATGGTGAGCGCTTCCGGCTGCGAGAGCTGCATCGCTTTGCCAATGGGGGACTG
>JAMCTA010000112.1 GCA_023381895.1 Chloroflexota bacterium | reverse complement strand
GGCGCTGCCAGCCGGCATGGGGCTGCTGGCAGCGGCGGCGCTCGCTCTGGCGTTCGTCCGCCTCTGCCTCCTCTGGTGCCTCACCGCGCGTCGGAGCCTTCCCATCCCGCCGGCGCTCCAGGCGAGCGTCCACGGTGTTGCCCACCGGTTCGGGCTGGCGCCACCGGTCCTGCTCCTTACCGCCTCCCAGCGGCCGCAGGCGCTCGTCTGCAGCTGGCCTGGCGGGCGGCCCCGGCTGTTGCTCTCGCTGTGGATGCCAAGCCGGCTCGACGCGCGGGAGATGGAAGGGGTGCTGGCCCACGAGTTGGCGCACCTCGCTCGCCGGGATCACGCGCTGGTCTGGCTGGTCGTGCTGCTGCGGGATGCCTTCTGGTACCTGCCGAGCAGCCGGACCGCCTTCCGCCAGTTCCAGTACCAGCAGGAGCTCGCTTGCGACGACCTGGCCGTCGGCGTAACCGGACGGCCGTTAGCGCTGGCCAGCGCCCTCGCGAAGGTCTGGCAGGCGGCGCTCGGCCCACGGCCGGCGGCCACGGGGGTTGGTCTGGCTGGTGCACACGCCAATGTCGAGGGACGCATCCGGCGCTTGATGGCGGGGGGACAGCTATCGACCGGAGATGCCGTCCATCAGCCGGGACCGCTCGTGCGCGCTGGGGGCGCTGCCGTTGCCGTCCTCGGCTTGCAGAGTATGAATCTAGCGCTCCTGCTTGTGCCGATGGGCTGCGGTTCGCTTCTCCATATGCTCGGTTGGTAAGCGAGCATATGGAGGAGTTGGCGCTATTGGGAGTGGTGTAGCGAGGTGACGGTTAGGAGATAGGAGGCGTCGTGTAGGCGGTGATAGGTGATAGTCGAGTGGGGAGCGGCCGCCCTGTTTCGATGCGAATGGCCGCTCGAGCGTTGGAGCGTCGCTGCCTTTAGGAGGGTGAAATATGGACATGCTGAAGTGCTGTTTGAACTGGAAGGTGTTGGTCGGTCTGGGGGCAGTCGCAGTGGGAGTTCTGGTCGTGGAACCCCAGGTCTTCTGGTCGGCGTTGCCAATCCTGGCGATCCTGATCTGCCCCTTGTCTATGGGACTCATGATGTTCGGCATGGGGAAGATGGGCGGAATGAACAACCAGGGCGCCCAGTTGGCTCAGCAGGACGCCCAATCCGGGGCCGGGACGCAGTACACCTGTCCGATGCACCCGGAGGTCCGCAGCGACCGCCCGGGGAAGTGCTCCAAGTGCGGCATGAACCTGGTGCCGATGACACCTCCGAAGCAGGTTCAGGCGATGCTGTCCGGGGAAAGCATGACTGTGTTGTCCCGCGAGGAGCAGCTCGCGCAGTTGCGGGCCCAGCTTGACAGCGTTCGCGAACAGCAGGCGGCGCTGACGCGCCAGGTGGAAGAGCTTGACGCCCCCGAGGCCGTTCCGTCCAATTGGGCAGTCCGAGAGGCAGAGCAGATCGCACGGGCCACCAAATAAGGCCGCCCAGCGTAAGTAGCCAAACGAGGCGGGACGGCGCTTTGCGCCGATCTTGACCGGGCCGAGCACGATCCGTTGACCTGCACCTGTCATACTGATAGCACCCCTGCCACCGGGAGTCGTTCGCCTCGCTTAAATGCTGGCACCCGGGATACAGTCGATGTGTCGCACGCACGGTGGCGAACCCGCAGACGGCGCGGGGATTGGGAGGTTTCGCAATGATAGGCGGATTCGGTCCCGGCTATGGCGTGATGGGCTGGGAATGGCTGGCAATGGTCCTCGGCTTCCTGTCCATGCTCGTCTTTATCGCGGCGGTCATCCTCGGGATGGTCTGGCTCGTGCGGGCGCTGGCGGGTACGGCCAGACCCGGAATGGAGCGCGAGACGCCGCTGGAGATCCTGCGGCGGCGCATGGCCGCCGGGGAGATCAGCTACGAGGAGTACGAGCGGATGAAGGACATGCTAGAGCGCTAGCAGATGCGCCAACGGCAGACGGGCGTGTGATGGGGACAGTGCGGAGCGGGAAGGTACCGGCGTGACGACGGTGCTGGTCGTGGATGATGAGGCGAACCTGGTCGAGCTCGTGCAGGGGTACCTCGAGCAGGAGGGCTATGCCGTCCTGCTCACAGGCGATGGGCGCGCCATGCGGCTTGAGCAAATCTTGACGAGGCCGGGCATCCGTCCTTGAGTTTCCGGCCGTAGCCTGGAAGCAGTGCACAGGGCAGCGGATACCCGAAGCAAAAGTAAAGACAGCGAGGAAACGACATGCTACGAGTACGAAGACGAGCACTATTAGCGAGCGGGCTGCTGGCGGCGCCGCTAGTGCTAGGCGGCGCGGGCGTGGCGCTGGCGCGTGGCCTCAATGGGCCGGCGACTGCCAGTGGGACTACCGCAGGTCCTTCCGTCCCGGACCAGGGTAGCTCCGGCACGTCGGGTGCAGCATACGGCATGATGGGCTCCGTTGGAGCAATGAGCGACTCCGGGATGATGGGCTCTGGCGGGTCGATGGGCGGCGCCGGCATGATGGGTGGCGGCATTGGCGGCCCCGTGACCACCAGTAGCCCCGCCGCCGCACGGGCACTCGCCCGGCAACTCACTGCCGGTGCGGACGTCAACCGGCAGACGAAGACTATTACCTACCATACGGCGCAGGTCGCCTTCGCAGCGCTGGCCAGTCCGGATGGGGAGAAGGACATGACCTGGAACGTCGGCGGCCTGGTGAATCCCACCATCGTCATCCCCAAGGGCGCGCAGGTTACGGTGCATTTCTTCGATGCGGATACCGGGACGCCGCACGGCTGGGAGCTCACCACTACCCCGCCGCCCTACCCGTCCATGGTTATGATGGACGCCCAGGTAGCCTTCCCGGGCGCCTTCGCCATGCCGGTGAGCGGGGCCACGGCGCAGCAGTGGTTCGGACGGACCGTGCGGTTTACCGCCACCACCGCCGGTACCTATTACTACCTCTGCCCGGTGCCGGGGCACGCCCAGCAGGGCATGGCCGGCAGGCTAGTGGTGAGCTAACGCGCAGGGAGGCGAGTGAGGCGGAGCGCCGGCGACGTGGCACGTGCTATGCAACGCCACATCCCGCCCCGCGCACCCGTCTGGTGCGGAGTGCGCAGCAAGGAAGGGTGGAAGCATGCTGAATAGAGAACGCCGTTGGGGACCTGGCAGCTGGGCGGTCGTGGCGCTCGCCAGCGCGGTGATCGTGGCAGTGGCCGGCTGGGCCGTGGCCTGGAGCTTTGGTCCGGCGGGCGGCGCCGGCTACGGCTATGCCGGAGGGATAATGCCGTGGGGCTGGGGCTGGATGGGTGCCGCCATGCCCATCATGCTACTGACGATGCTGCTGTTCTGGCTCGCCGTCATCCTAGGCATCGTGGCGCTCGTGCGCTGGGCGGTCGATCTGCCGAGTAGGCGGACGCCAGACCGCAGGGATGCCTTGGACATCGCCCGGGAACGCTACGCCAAGGGCGAGATCACGCGCGAAGCGTACGAGCACCTGCGCGATGCGCTGACCGAGCGGCCAGATCGCGTAGCTTGACGGCTCCGGCGATAGAGAAGCGACGCTGTTGCAAGCCTCGCATGGTGTCGTTTGCGACGACTTGTGTCTCTACTAGGCCTGATGGTACGATTGGCGCCACATGGATGGCGCGGGCGTCAGGACGCTACTAGCAGCGCGACGGACGGAGGTCGTACCCTGACCGAAGCACCGTCCATTGATCCGTTGGCCCCGGCTCGTCCCACACGCTCCCCGACGGGTCGTCTCCTGGTCATCGGGGTGGCTTTCCTCGTCCTCGCCTTCCTCACCGCGACGGGGTACGCCCTGCTCCGGCAGCAAGGCGGAGTAAATGGTATCGGCGTGCATGCAGACAGCCAGGTGGGGCTGATCCGGCCCGGCCCCGCTCCCGATTTCCAGATCCAACTCTACTCCGGCGGCGCGTTCCGGCTCTTCGCCCAGCGCGGCAAGCCGGTCCTGGTAAACTACTGGGCCTCCTGGTGCCCACCTTGCCGCGAAGAGGCTCCGGTGCTGGAGCGGGCCTGGCAACGCTATCAGCCACAGGGACTCGTCATGGTCGGGCTGGACCTCTGGGACACGGAGGCGGACGCGCGCAAATTCATGGACGAATTCGGCGTGACGTATCCCAATGGCCCCGACCCCAGGGGCAATGCCGCCATTGACTACGGCGTCACCGGCATCCCAGAGACCTTCTTCATCCGGCGCGACGGGACCATCGCCCTGCACTGGATCGGCCCACTCACCGCCACGCAGATCGATCACTTCGTCGAAGAGATCCTGCAGTGAGCGAGTCGACGTCCCACCTTCCGCCAACCCATGGCATGCGTCCCATCTGCTGGCGTCTCGGTTTGGCCCTCTGGGCGCTGGCGCTGCTCGCGCTGGCGCTCCTCGTGATTGAGCAACTGCGCTGGGGCAACCTTGGCGATGCCGGCACACTCGTGCGTGATCGCCTCGCCGCTCTGGAGGGACAAGGCGACTTTCCGGGCCAAACCGCCACCGGCCTGGGGCTGGCGCCCGACTTCACGCTGCCTCTCTTCGACGGCGGCTCGTTTCGGCTGGCGGACCATCGGGGTAAAGTCGTGGTGGTGAACTTCTGGGCTTCCTGGTGCGTCCCCTGCCGGAACGAAGCGCCCCGACTGGAGGCGGCGGCACAACAGTACCGGTCGCGCGGGCTACTCGTGGTCGGCGTCGACACGGAGGACACCAACACGGACGGCCGGGCGTTCATCCGGCAGTTCGGTCTCACCTATCCCACCGGCCCCGACCATGGTCTCACGATCGCCCAAGCCTACGGTGTCTCCGGGCTGCCGACCACCTTCTTCCTGCGCCGGACCGGGCAGATCGAGCGCCGCTGGCTCGGTGAGCTCCAGCAGGCTCAACTCCAGGGATTCATCGACGAGGTGCTGCGGTGAACGGTCTCGTGCCGCAGGTCGGCTGGGTGGTGGCCTTCGGAGCCGGTGTGGTCTCTTTCTTCTCGCCCTGTGTTGCCCCGCTCATCCCCGGGTACCTCTCGATGGTGTCCGGCCTGTCTTTAGATCAACTGTCCGCTGGCGGGAGAGCGCACACCGTACGGGCGCTTCGCGCCGCGCTGCTGTTCGTACTCGGCTTCGTCATCGTCTTCGTCTTGCTCGGCGTCGTGGTGTCGCTCCTGGGCGGCCTCATCGGGCCCAGCCGGCGGCTGCTCAACCAGGTGGCCGGCATCGTGATGGTCGTAATGGGACTGCTCGTGCTGGAGGTGGCCCGCGTTCCCTTCCTCTACCGGGAACGCAAGCTCCACCTGTCCCCGGCATCATTAGGGCCGGCTGGCCCCACGTTGCTCGGGATGGTCTTTGCCTTCGGCTGGACGCCCTGCGTCGGCCCGATCCTGGCGGCGATCCTCTTCTACGCCAGCAGTACGCAGACCCTCGTTCAGGGCGCTGCGTTGCTTCTGCTCTATTCCCTCGGCATGGCCGTGCCCTTCGTTGCCACCGGTGTCGGCTTCACTCGTATGACGAGTGTCTTTGGCTGGGTCAAGCACCATTACCGCCTACTCAACTGGACCAGCGGCGTAGTGTTGATCGGCATGGGCGTCCTCTTCCTCACCAACACCTTCTTCTGGCTGAGCATCGCCATGCAGCGGCTGTACTACACGCTGTTCTACCGATGAATCGCATCCGGCGCCGACTCCTGACGGCCCTACTCGTCCTGACATGGAGCGTCCTGCTCCTCCCCGCAGGAACGGCCGAGGCGCACGCCTTTCTCGTCCGGACGACCCCGGAAGCAGGCCAGCGCTTGGAGAAAAGCCCGGCGTCGCTCCGCCTCCAGTTTAGTGAACCGGTGGTCAACGAACGTGTGACGGTACAAACAGCGGGCGGGACGCCGATCGTAGCCGGCCCCTTACAGCGCCTCAATGGCGGGCTCGTGGTCCAGGCGCCCCTGCCGCGCCTAGCCGAGGGTGTCTACGTCGTGTCCTGGCAAGAGAACTCCGCCGACGATGGGCACCTCTCCCTCGGCGAGTTCGCCTTCGCAGTGGGCGCCAGTGGGGCGCTGCCGCTGACGGTCAGTCAGGTCGCGACGCCGGTTTCCGGGCCAGCGGTCGCGGTAACCTGGCTCTTCCTGGGGACGCTGCTCCTGGCCTTCGGCGGACTGGTGAGCGAGCGCGTTGTCTGGCAAGCGGTGGAACGGCGGCACATGCTGACGGTTCCCCATCTACCCATCCGGCCGCTCTTGGCGCTCTCATTTGTCGGAGGCGTCGCGCAACTCCTGCTCCTGCTGCACCCTGCGGTCAACGCGTCAGCGCGGGCAGGTAATCTCGACACCGGCATAGTGGCTCTCACGTCGCGTGCCGGGATATTGGAAGCGGCCCAACTCGTCCTGGTGGGCTACGGCTTCTGGCTGGTCGCGCCGCCATGGCCGCGTACTCGCTTCCTCGCTCTGACGCCATTGGCCGGGGCGCTCGTGGCGGTGGCGCTCCAGGGGCATCCGGCCACAGCAGCCGCCTGGTGGGCGGCGCCGGCGAACGCGCTCCATCTCCTCGCCGTGGCGCTCTGGCTCGGAGGGCTGGCGCACGTCGTGCTGGTGGTCTGGCGCCTGCCGAGTGACGGACGGCCGGCGCTGGAAGCGGGTGTGCGGCGCTACGCCGGGTTGGCCCTGGCGCTGGTCGGGCTGGCTATCCTGACCGGCCTGGCCGACGCCCTCGCCCTGTTTCAGCAGCCGGCGGAGCTGCTGACGACGAGCTATGGTCGGGTACTGCTCATCAAGGCTCTCATCATCGCCACTACGCTAGGCCTCGCCCTGTACGCTCGCCGGGGAGCGCTGCCCAAGCTCGCGAAGTCGCCGCTCGCCCTGCTCCGCCGCGTGACCCTCCTGGAGGGCGCCTGCCTCCTCGCCGCTGGCGTCGTAGCGGTCGTGCTCGCCGCCACCGCGCCGCCACGCCCGGCGACGGCGACACAGAGCTTGCTCGGCCCGCCGCCCTTGCCCGAACCGGTCCTCACCGAGGCCGGGATGGCCGGCTGGCTGACCGTCTACCTGAGTGCGGCGCCGGGCCAACTGCGGGTGCGGGTGCTCGCCCCCGGCGGCGATCCGGCCCCCACCACGCACCTCGACATCGCGGGACAGGGGCCGGATAGGAAGGCGTTCGATGTCTCGCCGCGCCTGTGCGGTCCCGGCTGCGCCACCACCGCCTTCCCCTGGCAGCCGGGCGCGACGACACTGATGGTCGACGTGGCGGCCACGGGATGGACCGGGGGCGTCGCCACGTTCCGCGTGGCCTGGCCACTGCAACCGGACGATCCGGCGCTGCTAAAGCAGGTGATCGCGAAAATGCGGGCCCAGCCGCGCGTGGACTTCACCGAGCGTGTCACGCCCAGCACGAACGGCGCTAGCACGACGACCGTCGCGCTGACGGGACAGGAGTTTGTGGCCCAGGAGATCTACGCCGCCGGCGGTGCCAGTGACATTCGGCCGGTACCGGCTCCAGTTGGCCGGCAGGTGCTGACGCTGTTTATCTCTGGATCGAACATCTGGTACCGGCTGGAGATCGACGCGCAGGACCGGCTGGAGCGGGAAACGATCGTCGATCCCGGGCACGTCATCGAACGCACCTTTACCTATGACCACCCAGTGACGGCGGGCGGGCGAGCGGCGTAGCCTGAACGACGCGGGAAATGTCCAGAGAAAGCGCGAATGGAGGATGCAATGGACAGCACTGACGTAGCGACGCTCATGCTCGGCCGGTATCGGCGGTGGACCGTCGTGTTCGACTACGGCCCGCTCCGTAACGCCTGGCCGAGCAAGGCCCCGCGTTGCACTGCTAATAGCCGGTCGCTGAACTCGTCCAACCATGCTGGGCATAAGTCGGGCGAGCACGACGGGACTTGGCTTTATCGAGGATGGCTTGGATCTGTGGCTGCAGTTTCGTCGCGACACCCCGGGCTGTTTCCTTGTTGTTCCACATGTTGCCAAGCCCCTGAGTAATGGTGGTGTCAACCTGCGGCCAAACGTCGGTCACCGCTTGAATGCCTTCGTGGTCTACAGCATCGACGAACACTTTCCAATCGATGCCATTGGGCTGGTTGAGAAACTCCTTCGAGCGGGCGATAGCCTTGCGTGCTGGCACTCCACGACCGCCGGTGCCGATGATCCGCTGACCCTTGTCACCAGCCACGAACTCCACGAACGCCCAACTCGCGTCCTGCTCCTTTGATCCCTTCCAGATGACCACCGAGTCCGAAGGGTCGCGTGTCCAGCGACCGGCAGTCCCCGATGGAATGGCAGCAACATTCCACTTGATGCTTGCCTTGCCAGCAAGCAACGAAGGAATAAAGTACGGTCCGTTGATGTACATGCCGACCTTGCCCGTCAGGAACATGGCGCCCGAGCCCTGTGTACTCTCCTGAGCAGTAGGGAAGACGCGTTGCTTCCACATCAAGTCCTGCAGGAACTGCCAGTTGTTGATGACCTCTGTCGACGTCAGTTGGGCCTTCGTAATGTCCTTATTGAACATGTGGCCGCCGTCACTCCAGATCCACGGCAGTCCATACACCCACCAGGTGGACTGAAAGTAGCCGAACTGCCGCCCTGGTCCCGTCCCTTTGGTCAACTTGGTCGCGGTATCGACGAAGGCTGCTCGCGTCCACGACTTGTCGGTCCAATCCGTAGGCGGAAGATTGATGCCCGCCGCCTTGAATAGATCAATGCTGTAGAAGAGCGCAACAGGCGTAGTATCCCACGGCAGTGCCATTGCCTTACCGTCTACCAGCACTTTACTCCAGGTAGTCGGGAAGAAGTCGCTCGGCCTGGTCGTCTTCGATTGCGCGATGAGTGGATCCAGAACGGTAAAGACGCCCTTCTCGCCGTAGGCGGGCAGTTGCTTCGTCTCATAATCGTACACGTCGTGGCCAGCACCACCGGCCAGTTCCGTCTCGTACTTCTGGTAGGCGTTGCCGGGCACATTCTCGATCTTGGCCGTGATGCTGGGATTATCTTTGTGGAAGGCGTCGGCGACCTTTTGCCATACTGCCACCTGGGCTGTATCGAATCCCGCCAGCGCTACGCGTATCGTGCCTTTAGCACTAGATGGCGTGCTTTTCGCCTGGGTTGCAGTAGCTTGTGCCTTGGCGGAGGTTGATGCCTGCGACGAGGTAGTCGCCGAGCTCGCGCCACATGCTGCCAACAGCGCAGCAGACGCGACCCCGGTGGAGAGCATGCCAAGGATGCGACGCCGTGACACGCGAGGATGATGAGATGGAACCATAGCGAGTCTGTCCTTCCTTCTAAATAACGCCGGACTCGAGCCCATTTCGAATCCTTGAAGCACCACAGGTAACACTCGTTGCGAAGTGTTGTTGTTGCATCACGGCAATCTCATCTGCCGGCCAAACCAGTGAGCGCGATACCACGCAAAAAGTAGCGCTGGCAAAAGAGGAAGAGCACAAGAATCGGGAGAATCATGACCACTGAAGCTGCCATGAGATACGTAAACTGTGTAGTGTGCTGCGACGAAAACTGCTGAAGACCGAGAGCAAGTGTGAAGAGAGAGGGCGAGTTAATGTAGATAAGAGGATTAAGAAAGTCATTCCAGTGGAAGATAACACTGAATATTGCGACTGTAGCGAGCACCGGTCCGGAGAGAGGCAGTGTGATGTGCCACCAGATCCAGAAGCCATTGGCGCCATCGGCACGAGCAGCTTCGTCGAGTTCGATGGGTAGAGTCATAAAGAACTGCCTCATCAGAAAGATGTTGAAGGCCCCTCCGCCGAACCAGGAGGGAAGGATGAGCGGCCAGTAGGTATTGACCCAGCCAAGCGTTCGGAAAATGATGAACGTAGGAATGAGCGTTACGACGTAAGGCACCATCAGTGTTGAGAGAACCATGCCGAATATCAAAGAACGCAGGCGAAACCGGAGGCGCGCAAAGGCAAAAGCCGCCAGCGACCCCGTCAGCAGAGAGCCCGCAGCTGTGAGAACGACGATGAAGAGCGTGTTGCGCAGATACAACGCGAACGGAACGGCGGTCAACGCGGTGGGATAGTTGGACCATGCAACCGGGTCCGGAATCCATTGGGGCGGGAAGATAAACTCGTTTCCCTCTTGCTTGAGCGAGGTCGAAAGTACCCAGGCAAGCGGGACAAGAGCCGCGACACCGAAGATAATCAGCAAGACGTGGAGAAGGCCGTGAGAAATACGCGAGCGTATCTTGCGGCTGGCTCTCCAGGAGGTACGAGGTAGCATCCTGGCTCCTGGAGTGACTGAGTCTGTCGCTGCCTGTTGCATTCCCCTATTTCCCAACCACTGGTCAGACATGCACCGTGACCGTCGGAACCCTAGCCGCCTTCATAGTAGACCCAGCGCTGGGCAAGCCGGAATTGTAAGGCGGTGAAAACAACCACGACGAGAAAGAGTGTCCAGGCAAGGGCAGAAGCGTAGCCCATGTGAAAATAATTGAAGGCCTGATTATACAAGTTAAGAATGTACAGCAACGTCGCGTTGTCAGGCCCGCCCTGCGTAATGATGTACACGTAGACGAAACCAGCCTGGAAGCTGTTGATTATGCCCAAAATAAGCTGGAAGAAAATGATCGGGGTGAGCATTGGCAGTGTGATGTTCCAGAAGCGACGCCATCCGGCAGCGCCATCCACTTCCGCTGCCTCGTACAGCGTTTGTGGTATCCCCTGGAGGCCGGCTAGAAAAATTACCATGCTGCTGCCGATTCCCCACAGACCAAGGATGATCAGCGCCGGCTTTGCTTCTCCACCATCGAAGAACCACTGCTGCGGCGGGATATGAAACCAGCCCAGCACCGCGTTGGCCAGCCCGAACTCCGGGTTGAAGATCCAGAGCCATAACAGCGCATTCGCCACGGCAGGGGTCTGACTGGGGATGAAATAGACCACTCTATACAGCTTGACGCCGACGATGCGCGCGTTAAGAGCCACCGCGACCAGCAATGCCGCGAATAAGTAGAGCGGGACGGAGATGAAGGCGAAATAGGCTGTGTTCCCGAGGGAGATCCAGAAGAGTTTATCGTGCACCATCTCGACTAGGTTCGTCAGTCCGGTCCAAGACGGAGCGGTCAGCAGGTCCCAGTCCATAAACATCAAGATGAAAGACGCGATCATTGGCCCGATACTGAACGCTAAGAAGCCGACGGCCCACGGCAGCAACATGATGAGCGCCTCACGCTCCTCAGTCCGGAGGAACGCACGGCGGCGAGTCGGAGTTACCGCGGCGGTCGTGCTCGGGACGGCACCCGTAGCCATCTGCACCATCCTCTGAGTCCGGTAATGCCTATGTGGAGTTGCCACGATTATATATGCGGTGCAGCGACGTGTCCATCCCGACATCCAGGGACTCAGGACCTTTTACCTTTTCAGACCGCCAGTGAGTACGAGGCGGACGGCGAGGCGGAATCCACAGTGATGGTCAGCGTGGCGCCGCGCGGCCGCCAGTGTCACTGCCACCAGATCAACAGAAAAGACCCTGGGGAGGAGTGCCTTCGCGGTTGCGACGTCAGAGCCTCGGGGCTATACTGCGGCATCCTGAACCAGTCCGGCGCCGGCTGCCGCAACCGAAGGGTGGACAGGCATGCAGATACGACCGTGTGGCGTCTCTGTGCGCACCATTCACGTTGGCGTGGGTGGCCGCGGTCGCTGGCCGATCGAGGTGCTTGGCGACGATCCTCATTTCCAGCCGGTGGCGCTGGTGGATGTCGTCCCCGCTCACCTCACTTGGGCGCGGGAACGCAGTGGCTTGCCCGAGTCGGCCTGTTTCGGCGATATCGCGGAAGCGCTACGGCAGGTGGAGGCCGACGCGCTGGTGATCGCCACACCGACGCGCACGCACGCCGCCTTCTGTCGGGCCGGGTTCGCCGCCGGCAAGCACGTGCTCGTCGAGAAGGGTATGACGCTCAACTGGCGTGAGGCGCAGGCGCTGGTGCGTGAAGCCGATCAGGCAGGGGTGGCCTTCTGCGTCAGTCAGAACTATCGCTATCAGAGTCAGGTGGTCACGCTGCAGCAGACGCTGACTACCAGACGTTACGGCACGCCACACCTGATCGACCTGATCTGTCATCGCCACCGACCCGAGCCACGCACGCTCGACTATCCGGGAGCGATGGTCTGGGACATGGGCTGCCATCACTTCGACAATCTGGTCAGCCTGTTCGGCTCGGTGGCCGAGGCGACGGCCGTCACGCACAACGCCCCCTGGTCGGCCTACCAGTACGACGCTGGCATTAGTGCTGTGCTGCAGTTCGCCGCCGGCCCGGTTTGTACCTATGAACTGACACACCAGGCCGCCATTTCTGAGTACCGCTGGTTGGTGCAGAGTGATACCGGTGCACTGCGCCTGGCCGGCAATGGTAACTGGGAGTGGTTGCCACGCGGTGAACGACGCCAGTTCGCCGCCCACGGCGCGCCGGAGGAGCTGCCAGCCGTGCCGGTGCTACGTAGCGAGCAGAGGGTGGTCGACGACTGGTACGCCTTCATTCGCGAGGGCAAGGAACCGGGTATCAGCGGACACAACAACCTGGAAACGCTAGCAATCTGCGAGATGACGCTGCGCGCGGCGTCACTACGGCGGACTGTGACCCGCGAGGAAGTATTCGTGTGAGCGGCTCGACGGCTGGCGTTCTCGACCTTATCGAAGCGACGGAAGAGGGGTGGCGCTGGCAGAGACGCCTGCTGATCGCCGGCAATCGCGGTCGGGTCCAGCGGGATAATCTCTACGAGCACAAGCCGGACTGGTCCTGGTACGCACATCGAGTGGCATGGAGATACGACGGCAGCGCTGTGTCGCAACAAGAGCGTGCCGGAGGACAAGAACCACATGCCTACTGAACCGGCGTTGCGTTCTGGTCCGGCGCGTATTGTCAGCGGAGACGTCTTTGCTTTCCGGTTGCCGATGCGCACAACCTTCCGCACATCGCGTGGCCTCATCGGCAGCGAGCGGAGCGGTCGCACGGTCGTCTTGGTGAAACTTATGGCTGACGACGGCAGTAGTGGTTGGGGCGAGGCCTCGCCTATCGTCACTTGGTCCCCGGAGACGGTAACATCGGTCATCGGCGCACTGCGCGAGCATTTCCTCCCGGCGGTGCAGGGTCTCCCCGTCGCCGATCTGGACGGCCTCCACCGTGCCATGGATGCTGCGGTCGCCCCGCTCTGGGGACTGAGCTTGCCCATTGCGCGGGCGGGCATCGACATCGCCGCCCACGACCTGCTGGCTCGCGCGCTTGGTGTACCACTTTGGGCCCTGCTCGGCAGCCGGCGCAGCGACCAAGTGCAACTGAGCTGGACGGTGACCGGCACGACACGCGAGAGCGTGGAGGCATCGATCACGGACGGGCGGCAGGGCGGCTACCGCAGTGCCAATGTCAAGCTGGGTGGTCCTCTTGCCTGGGACGTTGAGTTGTGCCGGTTGGTGCGGCGTCTACTGCCGGACGGCTACCTCTGGGGTGACGCGAATGGTGGCTTCCCGGTCCACGAGGGGCCGGCGCGGGCGCTGGCGCTGGAAGCTGCTGGTCTCGACCTCCTGGAACAGCCATTCGCCCCAGACCACGGCAGCGCCTGTGCCGCACTGCTGTCTCGATTGCGCGTCCCCCTGGCACTGGATGAACCGGTAACCGGCCCAGTAGCACTGTACGAACTGCTGGCCGGGCGCTGCCTCAGCGCACTGGTGCTCAAAGTGACCCGCACCGGTGGACTATTGCCATCCCGTCGCTGTGCCGACCTGGCCGAGGCCTCTGGTCTGCTGCTCGTGTGCAGCGGGCTGACCGATGCCGGCGTCGCCTTCGCCGCCAACGTCCAACTTGCCGCCGCCTATGGCATCAGCCGCCCCTGCGCGCTCAACGGACCGCAGTTCTTGTCCGACGACATTCTGACAATGCGGCTGCCGCAGGATGGTGATATTGTGCGTGTGCCGGACTACCCGGGTCTGGGTGTAGAAGTAGATGAAGATAAAGTGCGCTGGCTGGTGGAGCACGCCCCATGTTGAGCCTTGAACAAACGGTAACGGGCTTGGAAGCACGTTTTGACGGTGCGCTAGTCCTAGGCTATGTCGACGGCAAAGCCGGACGGAAGCCTTACCTGCATCCGCTGGCGCTTCCCGGCGGACCCGCGCTCACCGAAGATGCGCCAGAGGATCACCGGCACCATCACGGCGCCTGGTTTGCGCACCACCTGGTACAAGCTGGCGATGGCACCTGGGACTTCTATCTCGAACGCGGCAATCCACGTGAAGGACGCCAGCTCCAGCAGGGTTATGATCGGCTGGTCACGTCCGGCGAGCGAGTCGGTTTCCGCACGACCCACGAGTGGCTCAGCCCCACCGGTCGGCAGGTGGCGCGGGCAACCTGGGACCTGCGCATCGCCGCCGACGAAGCGACCGGCGGACCGCTAATTGTCATCGATTGGGCAATCATGCTGGCAGCCAGCGACGCCACGTTCACACTCCAGCCGACCAACGAGTCGGCGATGCCGCTGGTGCGCCCGGCGCCGGGCCTGACACCGCGCGGTACTGGACTAATGGTGAATAGCCGGGGTCAGCGCAACGAGAGCGAGACCTTCGGCCGCCCGGCGGAATGGATCGACTGCTCCGGTGAGATCGACGGTGCACGCTGCGGCTTGGCGTTGCTGGATCATCCGCACAATCCGGGCGCGCCGCAACCCTGGTTCACGCGCAACTACGGCCCCTTCGGTCCGCATTCCAGCTACTTCGCCGAGCCGCTGGTCATCCCGCCCTGGCGTCCGCTGTTCCTGCGCTACCGTCTGTTGCTGCATTTCGGCGATGCCACGGAAGCGGATGTTCAAGGACGCTGGCAGGACTATGCCGCCGCCGTTGCCTTCGGTGAGGTCTTGGATCACCAGCGCCTGACCTAGTCTGCAGCCGCACTTCTAGCGCAAAGAGCATGCGTGCCTGTCGGAATCCTGGAGCCAGCCCGGAGATGAACTGGTTGGCGCGAATAGCGTCGATCAAGGGATAAAGCCGGGTACGATCAATGGCGTGTGGGCAGTAGAGCGAACAGGCGTGGCCACAACGAGTGGGATGATACAGGAGTCCTGGGAGGAGGAGCCTGATGACCAAGGATATCAAGCAAGTCGATATTACCAACGTCCCGGAACTGCTATGGCTTGCCGAGGACGTGCGCCGTACCGGTCAACCCCCGCATGCGGCGATGGGGAGATGAAAAGACGTAGCGATCCCCATGCCGGTCACTCCGTCACACCGACATCAGGCACATCCGGTTCCAACGGACCGATCGGCATTTCAGCCGACCTTTGGTAGTTGGCGCGGTCTGGTCGATGGCAATGCGTTGAAGCAGCTAGAGGAGGAGCGCAGCGCCGACCGGGCGCCGGTTCGGGCTGATGCATCTTCTCGACACTGATGTCGTTGTTGACTACCTGACGAGCGAGTATCCAATGCGAGCTACTGGAGAAGAGATTTCAGCTATGGACGTAGCTCCCGACGGGACTGCGCATGCCGACGGCGAAGCGATTCCAACCGTTGATCGCAACGACGGCGAGCGTCAGCGCGACGATCTCCTCGGGCGAGAAAACACTCGCCACTCCGTCGTAGACGTCGTCGGGAGCTCCCGCCTGGGGTAGGAGCGTCAGGCTCTCGCACCAAGCGAGGGCGGCGCGCTCTCGGGGCGTGAATACCGGCGCCTCGCGCCAGGTTGCGACGAGATAGAGGCGCTGCTCCGTCTCACTGATGGCGCGCGCGTCCTTCGTGTGCATGTCCAGACAGAAGGCGCAGCCGTTCAGTTGCGATGCTCGCACCTTGACTAGTTCGAGCAGCTTCGGGTCAAGTCCACTTTTGTCGACGACTCGCTGGACGCCGGCAAGCGCACGGTAGGCAGCAGGCATGACCCGGGCATAGTCGATGCGCACGTCCTTCACCTCTTTCGGTGCTCACCATCTCCGTCTCACTGCCAGTGTAGGGAAAATCAGCAGAGGTAACAAACACTATTCATCGCCGATCCCGTGGTAGCACAGCACGGCGGAAGAGAAAACCAGAGGGCACGCGCTCCTATTGAGTTGAGCGGCGCCCTGTTGCGACCAGGTCCGTTGCCCCCGCGGAGTTAGAACACGCTACTACCCATGAGGTCGCGGTCTTCCAGAGTGTGCCCGAGTGCCCAGGCGCTACACCACTCTTCCTCTCCGAGCTGCTGTCGCAGGTCCTCAAGGTGACGCTGAATACGATCAAGGGAATAGCCGCTGGGATCACTCGTGGTAGGAAGCAAGTCCGGTGCCGTGAGCCGGCGCTCCGCGGCAGCCAGCAGAGGCACCGCACGGCGCGGCTTTCCCTCCCGAATCTCCGTCTCCGCCAGTTCGGCTAGGGCAACCGCCGCTCCCCACTCGTGACCTTGCGCCAGTCGTAGCGACAGACAGCTTGCCAGGCGCTGATGGGCTTCTCGATACAGCTTGCGCTCTCGCGCGAGGCGGCCCAGATTCAGGAGTGTCCACGCTTCGAGATCGCGCAGGTTCAAGTCTCGGGCAATCTCTAGACTCTCGAGCAGCAGCCTTCCCGCGCTATTGAGCTGGCGACGGTGAAGAGCAATCTGGGCAAGGGCACAGAGCGTGTACCCTTCTCCGCGCCGGTTCCGGCGCTCCCGGTAGAGCTTCAACGCCTCCTCGTAACGTGCCTGGGCGACATCCCAGTCACCCAGGCACGTCGCAATGAGACCCAATCCCGCGGTCGCGTGAGCGACGCCGACAGCGTCGCCGGCCTCCTGCGATCGCACAACGCTGTCGCGTAACAGGGTCTCGGCACGGTCGAGCTCACCTGCATAGGCTTTCAGTACGCCAAGCTGCCCAAGCCTCTTCGCTTCTCCCAAGCGATCGCCGACCTGCTGGTAGATTTGCAGGCTCTCTGTCAGCAGTGGCTCGGCCTCACGCTCACGGTTGTGCGTCGCCACTTCCGCAGCGCTCCCAAGTGCCAGCGCAAGGTCACGGGGATCCTCTAGGTTCCGGGCCAGATTTACGGAGCGCATGAGCAGGTCCCAGGCACGCCGGTGATCACCCTCAGCGAGGGCAATCGTCCCAGCATTGTAGAGGGCACGTACGTGATCGTGGGGAAGCGTGCTGAGCTCGCTCAAGGCAAGGACTCTCCCCAGCCACTCGTGTGCTTCACTGTAGCGGTTACGGGCGTGCCAGTATGGCGTCAGCGCATTGACGAGCGTGACGAGCTCCTTTGGGCCGCTCTGCTCGCTGAACCACTGGAGCGCAGTTCGAAGGTTTCCTTCTTCTCGCTCCAATGCGTCGTTGCGCTGCTGCCGCTTCGCGGGGTCAGGCTCGAGAGCACCACCCTGCTGGGCGAACGCTAGGAAGTACTCTGCGTGGCGCTGGCGAAAGATTGTCTCCTCACCTTGGGCTCGCAGTTGCTGAAGCGCATAGAGCCGCACCGTCTCCAGCAGGTAGTAGCGCTTCACCAAAGACTGCCGGCTATCCGCCATGACGAGAGAGCGTGTCACCAGTTGAATCAGTATCCGGACTATTGCTGGCTGCTCCAACCCTCCGCCGGAGCAGATTGCCTCGGCCGCATCAAGGTCCCAGCCACTCGAAAACACCGAGAGCCGGTTCAGGAGCAGTCGCTGAATCTCATCCAGGAGGTCATAGCTCCAGTCAATGGCCGCTCGCAGCGTTTGATGGCGTAGTGGTGCAGAGCGGTTACCGCCCGTCAGCAACGCGAACCGCTCGTGCAGCCGCTCAGCGAGCTGACCAACGCTGATGGCAGACACGCAGCCTGCCGCGAGCTCAAGCGCGAGCGGGACGCCATCCAGCCTTTCGCATATCTGCACTACGTAGCGAGCCGACTCGTCATTCAGCGCAAAGGTGGGATCAATAGCACTTGCTCGCTCAACGAAGAGCCTGACCGCGGCAAACCCAAGAAGCTGCTCCACGGGATAGTCCTCCTCAGAGGATGGATATCCCAACGGAAGCAGTCGAAAGAGTACTTCGCCTGCGACCAGCAATGGCTCGCGGCTCGTCACAACGATAGTGAGAGCGGGACACGTCCGCAGCAAATCGTCCACGAGGCGTGCGCACTCTTGAATCTCCCGCTCACAGCTATCCAGACAGAGAAGTGCGTGAGCATCTTCAAGAGCGGCGTGCACGGTCTCTGTGAGAGCAAGCGGTGGCCTCTCCGCTAGGTGTAGTGTCTCAGCAACGGCTTGCAGAACAGTCGCCGGGCTGACGACAGTCCCCAGGTCAACCCACCACACGCCATCCGCATACTGCGGGGCTACATCCCAGGCTACCTGCAGGGTGAGATGAGTCTTACCAATCCCGGCAGGACCGGTGACGGTGACGAGGCGGGAATCGCCAAGCAGCCGCTTCAGGTCCGCCATCTCGCTAGTGCGCCCGATGAGGCCGGTCAGTGGCCGCGGCAGGGTAACAGGAGCTACGCCCCCCTGGGCATCCTCGCCCTCTTCGCTCCGTCGCGGATGGCCACGACCCAGTACTCTCAAGGTCTCGGCCATCTGTGGGTCAATCTCGAGTGCGATCATGAGCCGCTCGAGAGTCTCCCGGTAGGGCCTGGTTTCACCCCGCTCCACCTTCTGCAAACCGCGAACGCTCATTTCCGCACGCTCGGCGAGGAGCTCTTGCGTCAAGCCCCGCTCCAGGCGCAGTCGACGCAGCAAGTCTCCAAGCGACTCAGCCGTCTCGCCAAGATGAAGATGGGGCGCTCGAACATCAGAACACACAGTGACCTCGCGTCTTGATCACCGCCTCGTCGTGAATGTCACGCAAGCTTGCCACGTCATCGTAGCACGACCTCATTATCCATCCCATCTCGCTCACCTTTCTTTCGCGCCGGAGACCTGTGCCTGGTTCACGAGTCCTCTCCAGTCACTGGGAAACACGTAGCCGGAGGGTCCACGTGGGGCACGTCACCACCTCCAACGGCGCTCCCCCTCAGACATCGATACGAAGAGCTCGCTAGACGGTGGCGCTTTCTACAAGTTCGTCCCAGAGGGCGTCCAACTATTCACCTTGTTCGTGGTCCCCAGCCGCTCACTCCCGGACAATCAAGCTGGCAACAAAAGAACAGGATAAGAGAGGAGTCAGCAATGCTCCACTACATTGGAACCCCCCAGACGCTCTATGAAGAGCGACTCCGCGAGGCGCGGGAGAGCCACCAATATACCCAGGCGATCCGCACCCGCCGGAACAGCGCCAAAGCCAGCGGACAGTCTAAGGGAAACATAAGCATTTTTCGCCGGTTGGCCGGCGCCAAGCGCCGAGCGGCCTGATCACAGAAGCCTACCGGCACCATGAGCCGGGGGAGAGAGATGACAAGAATGTTTCCATTCATCAAAATGGGCCAGACCATCTACCAGGAACGGCTTCAGGAGGCTCGGAAGAATCACTGTACCGCCGCGGTCGTCCGTTACGAGCGCGCCCAGCGGCGCGGGTAGACCCCGAGGTTGCGTAGGCCGGCGAGAATGGCTGCGGCTCGTCGCGCAAGACGCTCGCCTGCGTCGGTCAGTTGTACTCGCCGCCCGACCAGATCCACGAGCGGCACCCCCAGCCGGCGCTCGAGCTCTCGTACGTGATATGTCACCGAAGGCTGTGCGACGCCAAGCTCCTCGGCTGCCCGCGTAAAATGCCGCCAGCGTGCCACAGCGTCAAATACCTGAAGTTCCACAACTGTAAGCATTTCATATAGACAATCTATGGAATCGCAATGTTCCGCTAGCTATTGGTATTGGTAATGGTATTCTCGCTGATCTCCCGGAAACAATCCCGTGAACTGGGCAATCCGTCTCAAACAAGAGAGGTCTGAGGGTTGTCCCTCAGACCTCTCTTCACCGCACCTCAAGTCCCAGTGTTCTATCCTGACGTCTTCGCGACGGTGACGTGGTCACCATCAACCAACGTGTCCTGACCTTGCGTGACGACTTCCCAGCCAGGTTGCACGCCGGACACGATCTCTGTCAATGTGCCGTTCGAAAGGCCCACGCTCACCGGAACCTGCTTTGCCATCCCGTTCTGCACGACAAAGACGGTAGACTTACCGCCTCGTTGCACGATTGAGTCACTGGGCACCGCCAAGACATTGGCATGCTCTTCAGGTGTGATGGTGACCGTCGCAAAGGTCCCCGGAAGCAGGGGGGCCGTGGCGGTGTCAGGTGCGACTTTGACCAAGAATGCTCGACTCTTTGCATCGGCGCTAGGGGCGACGTTGGTCACCTTGCCCTTGAGGCTCCCGGTCACTCCAGCGGTCTGGGCATTGATCGTCACCGGCTTGCCCGCGACCATTCCAGCGATCTCTGTCTCAGGCACGTTGATTTCGACGTCATCCTCGGGGCTCGCAATGGTGACCAGCGTGGTATTCGGACCAACCAGAACGCCTCTGGACACACTCTTTTCAGTGATGACCCCGGAAATCGGGGCCGTCACTGTAGTGTCCTTCAGGTTTTGTTCCGCCTGATCGTAGGCGGCCTTCACTTGATCAACTGCTGCCTGAGCCTGCTCCACGTCTTGCGCTGTATAAGGCTGCTTAGTGAGAGCAAGCTGTTCTTGGGCGTTTTGCACAGCGAGCTTGGCCTGTTCG
>JAMCTA010000030.1 GCA_023381895.1 Chloroflexota bacterium | reverse complement strand
TAGCCGTCTCCTCAATGCGATCGAGGCACAGACAGGCTCACCTTGCTTCATTTTCGACGCCAGTGGCCACCTGCTCGGCACCTCCTCGGGTGTCACTGCCTGGCCTGCGGTAGCTCTCCCCGCAGCACCGCACGGCTCCGCAGCACATCCAGCAGCACTCGCCAGCGCCACCGTAACATCAAATGCTTCCCCGAACTCCAATGTCTATCTCATGCCACTCTTCAACAACGAGTGGAATCTCGTAGGCACTATGGCGTTCTATCAGTCAACACGAGAAATGCGGAACAGTCAGTTCACCGTTCAAGGGCTGTTCCTCGCCTTGTTGTTCGCGGCTTTTCTCGTCAGTGCAACCGTCGCCTGGCTCTTTTCCCGCATGATTGCGAAGCCTATACAGCAGTTGGTCCTTGCTACTGACGAGATCGCCAGCGGGCGGTACGATCATCCCATCACAGTCCGTGGCTCCGACGAGATCGGCCGCCTCACCATCGCCTTCGAGCGCATGCGGCGGCGCATCCGGGAGGCGACCGCAGCCCTCACCGATGAGAAAGCGCGCTCGGAGGCCGAGGCAGCTGTCGTCAATGCCGTACTCAATGCAACCAACGACGGCATCATGATGGTGGATTCACAGCGTCACCTGCGCGTCATCAACCAGAGGTGGGCGGGTATGTTCGGACTCAACACCGCCGCACTGCACGGCATGCTCGCAGACGATCTCCACTATCAGCTCAGCTTGCTGATGGATGAGCCCGAGAAGTTTCGTGAAACCTCTCGGGCTCTATTGGAAGACTCATCCAGGTACGTGCTTGATGAAGAATGGGTACAGCGCTCTCCCGAATCCCGCTATCTGCGACGCTTCTCGGCCCCTGTGCGCGCCGCTGATGGCAGTATCATCGGGCGCGTCTTCGTCTACACCGATGTGACACGTGAGCACGAGGCTGATGAGCTCAAGCAAGCCCTCCTCTCCACCGTGTCCCACGAGCTCCGAACCCCGCTCGCCACGATCAAGGGGTACGCACGAACACTGTTGCTCGAAGACTGGGAGGTTGACACGCGCCGCGACTTTATTCACATCATCGATGAGGAAGCCGACAAGCTCTCTGAACTCGTCGGTAACCTTCTCGATCTCTCCAAGCTGGAAGCTGGTGTGCTCCAGATCCAGCGACAGCCAGTTCGCCTGGATGATTTGCTCCGGCGCGTGGCCGGTCGCCAGCACGACCCCAAGCAAACACACGTGTATCGAGTCGATCTCCCCAGTGACCTGCCGCTGACCTGGGTGGATCCACGCCGAATCGAACAGGTGGTTGAAAACCTCCTAGAAAATGGCACAAAATACTCTCAGGGAGGTGAGATCGTGATCCGAGCTCGCGACCAGGGAGATTTCATCGAGATCACGGTGCAAGATCACGGCCAGGGTATCCCTCAAGACCATGCAGAGAGAATCTTCGAGCGTTTCTATCGAATGGACAACAGATTGACACGAGAGACGGGAGGAACAGGTCTCGGTCTTTCCATTTGCCGTGGCCTAGTCGAGGCCCACGGCGGCCGGATCTGGGTCAAGGAGACATCGAGTCGCGGTACGATAATCGCTTTCACAGTGCCGGTACTGACCAGTGAGATAGACGAGACCCCACCTAGTCCGAGTAACACGGTTCCAGTGACGCTGCCATGACCGCCCCTATTCGTTCTTCCGACGGTCCACTCATCCTCGTTGTCGACGATGAGCCACGACTCGTCCGCCTCGTCAAGGCCAACCTCGAGCGGCTCAACTACCGTGTAGTGACAGCGAGCAATGGCGAGATGGCCCTCAAGCAAGTGGAGGCCTCCGACCCTGATCTCGTCATCCTCGATGTCATGATGCCTATCATGGATGGTTACGAAACCACGCGCCGTATTCGTGAGTTCTCGCAGATACCCATTGTGATGCTGACAGCGAAAAGCGAGCAGATCGATAAGTTGAAAGGCTTCGATCTGGGAGCGGACGACTATCTGACAAAGCCGTTCGACCCGGAAGAGCTAGTGGCCCGTGTGCGCGCTGTGCTGAAGCGTACACAATTCCAAAACGAGCCACGGTCACGGCCCACATTTCATGCTGGCCCCCTTACCATCGACTTTGCCAGGCATCATGTCACTGTCAATGATCGCGAAGTGAAGCTCTCACCGACTGAATACCGCCTCCTGGTCTGTCTGGCTACAAACGCTGATCGCGTGCTACTCCACGAAGAACTCCTACAACAGGTGTGGGGACCCGAATATCGCGATGAAACAGAGTACCTCTGGGTCTATATCCGCTACCTGCGTCAGAAGCTGGAGACCGATCCAGCCCACCCCCAGCTCATCGTGAGTGAGCCAGGAGTGGGCTATATGCTGCGACGACCACCCCAAGACGCCAAGTAACCGCGAAGAGTAACCACTAGAAGAGCAGCTTTTCGTGCCATCGCAACCCTCAAAAGTGCTAGAAACTTTTCCTAATCCTCATCCCTCGAACCGGTATGTCGTGACTCACGTATGCCCGGAGTACACAGCCGTGTGCCCCATCACGGGCCAGCCCGACTTCGGCACCATCCGTATCACCTATGTCCCCGCTGAACGTTGTGTCGAGCTGAAGTCACTCAAGCTCTATTTATGGTCGTTTCGCAATGAAGGGCACTTTTTCGAGGACGTGACCAACATCATTCTCAATGATCTCGTGCGTGCTATGGAACCCATCCGCTGTGAAGTAGTCGGGGAATTCAATGTGCGCGGAGGGATTCGCACCACCGTTACAGCAACCTACGAGCCTCCTGCGATGGCACCAAGAGCTTGACCCTGAGTGAGGAGTTAAATCCTTCCACGGTGGTGTTGCGAAGGGCGAGGCCCTCACCCCGGCTCACCAAGGCTCGCCACCCCTCCCCCAAGCTTGGGGGAGGGGCAGGGGGTGAGGGTCTCCTTCGCAACGCCATTCTGGTTTGATTTAACCCGTCAAGGTGAGAGACTTCTCGTGTGCTCTCATCAGAAGAGTGGCCGGCCGCAATGGAGCCTCCTCCTACGGTAGTGTTCAGGGTTTGGCAGGGCCTTCGTGGAACCTGTTAGTGATAGGTAGGCGGCGATCACGCCCAAAGGCGCGCGGTGTGATCTTGATTCCTGGCGGTGCCTGACGGCGCTTATACTCAGCGCCGTCAATGAGTCGCACCACTCGCTCCACCGTGGCTGGTGCGTGTCCGGCGCTCACCAGATGCTCGAAATCCCAATCTCGCTCGATGTATGCTTCGAGAATCGCGTCGAGATCCTCATAGGGTGGCAGGCTGTCCGTGTCCCTCTGGTTGGGACGCAGCTCCGCCGAAGGCGCCTTCGTGAACACACGCTCTGGAATAGGTCCGGTGCCGGTGACCGTGTTGCGAAATCGTGCCAGCCGGTAGACGAGCGTCTTCGGCACATCTTTCAGCACCGCGAATCCCCCCGCCATATCGCCATAGAGTGTTGCATAGCCCGTAGCCATCTCACTCTTGTTGCCAGCGGTGAGGGCGATCCACCCGAACTTGTTCGTCAGAGCCATCCACAGCGATCCGCGAATACGTGCCTGCACATTCTCTTCAGCAACGTTAGGAGCGGTTCCCGTAAAACTCGGGGCAAGCGCATCCAGGAACGCTGTGAAGATCGGCTCAATAGGGATGACGCGGAAGTCGATACCAAGAGCCGCCGCCAGCTGACACGCATCTTCTTCGCTAGCACTGGCGTTGAAGCGACTTGGCATGGCGATGCCATGAACGTGCTCTGCACCCAACGCATCGACGGCAATAGTGATCACGAGGCTGGAGTCGATTCCACCGGACATTCCGACGATGACGTCACTGACGCGGTTCTTCCTCACATAGTCACGCACCCCGCGCACCAGCGCATGGTACACCTCGCCCTCTAACGACTCATTGGAGGGATCTGGCAACACGCCACGTGAACCAATCCAATCCCAAGGTGCACTATCTCGATCCTCGACGCCAATATGCAGCGCGTGATCCAGCCAAGGATGCGGAGTCTTCCCCAGCATTCCGGGAAGATAGTGTGGCGTCACCGCAACCGCATCATCACCATGGTCTCGGCCTTCTTCACCCCGCCCTATCCGAAGATCCACGTCTAACTTACGCGGCCGCGGCTCATGCAAGCGCGCCTCCCACACGGCATCCAGGTCGAGATCGACGATCAGAAGATCCTCCTGGAAGTTCGCCCCGTGGGCAACCACATTGCCATTCGGGTGGATGACCAAACTTCGACCGTCGAACACCAGTTCATCCTGGCCGCCAACGAGATTGCAGTAGACCACCCACGCCGAGTAGTCCGCTGCCCGAGT
>JAMCTA010000123.1 GCA_023381895.1 Chloroflexota bacterium | reverse complement strand
GGGGGGAAGGTCGAGGAGATCTTTGCGACCGTATTCCGTCAGAATGTGTTGACCCGCTTCGAGCAGGCGGCTTTTGCGGCCCGTCAGAAGGGTCGGTTCACTCCAGAGCGCCTGGCAGAGCTCTGGCTCGAGGCCAACCGGCCGTACTATGCCGAGAGCGTTGAGCTGACTGATGGCTATCGGTGGGGCTGGTCGTATATTCCCCACTTCATCCATACGCCGTTCTACTGCTACGCCTACGTGTTCGGGGAGTTGTTAGTGTTATCCCTGTACGCGATGTACCGCGCCGAGGGTCCTGCCTTCATCCCTCGGTATCTGCGAATCCTCCAGGTAGGTGGCAGCCAGACGCCAGCTCAGGTTTTGCGCCCGCTCGGTATCGATATTTCGGCCCCCGAGTTCTGGCGCCGGGGCTTCTCAGAGCTCGACCGGATGGTCGCGTGGGTTCGAGACCTCGTAATGGTAGTGTCAGGACGCTCACCACAACCCTAGGGTATTTTCCTGCTCAGCCGGTGAGCGTTCTGTCTTGATAGAGTACTCCGGAGTCTATGATGCGCTGGCGGCCCGTAGACTGTTCAAGCGGAGCTGCCGGGATCGTCGTCGCGGCGGTATTACACGTCTCGCTAACCTGTTGCGAGCATACCGCAAGCAATTCGCAAGACTTTTCGTTAGACAGAATGCGTATAGTGCTGATGTGGAGTGGCTTGGAGAAACTGGGGACCAAGCGCCTGGCCGTGACTTGTGGTTGCGGAGGGAACCGAGAACGGAGGTCTTCGCCGTGCGCTTGAGGGGCAGTCTATCTCGCGCCGTTGTGGGAGTGTCACTGGGCGTCGCAATACTGGCAGCCTTTGCCCTTGCTCCTCTCAAACTCGTCGCCTATGGCCAGACGGCTGGTCCGTTACCGATCTGTCCTCCCGGTACCAACCTTCCAGGTTGCCCTACGGGAACGATTATCACTCCTCCTGGTAACCTAGGCGGCAACATCGTGATCTCACTGGTGCAAGGTCAGTTTCAAGCACCGGAGTGTACGGGTACCTCGCTCTATCCTATTGCGGCCTTGCGACACTTCCAAGTCACGCTCGCAAGCTCAGGAAAGGCAGTGTCTTCACCATCACAGCCAGCTGGATCTATCCCTGTCCCCGTCGTCCCACTTGCTACGCCGGTGACTATCAGTGTGCCTGTGGCCCCTGGGCTTCTGGCCGTGGCCGGGGGCAGTACAAGCCGGCTTGCCGTTGTCCAGGAAACGGGTTCCGGGCAGCTCACGTGGATCCCGACGTCCTTTGATTCCACGGCGAGCACGGCCTCATTTACTGTGAAGACGACGGGCGACTACTTGCTTATCGCCATCGCTCCGGGAGCCGAGCGAGAGTTCAAGGGAGCACTACGGGTAAACGGATCAGGCCAGTACACCCTTGAGACAGCGAGCGGCAACCTCGGCGTCTTATTTGTCTCCAGCCCCTCGACCCCGTTGACGAGTGGGAGCCAGGTGACTGTGCTCGGTGTGCCCCCCATCCCCTCGTGTCCTAGCGTCAACATTCTGCTGGCGACGAGTGTGGTGCCAGTGAAAGCTGTTCTGCCTCTTGCCCTGCCTCACACCGGTGATGGTGGACTCGCAAGCATCAATCAAAGGATAGGGAAAGCCATCCTGCACTGAAGGGAGATTCCGGCCCCTAGAGTCTCCCTTCTCGTTGTGTGCCACGCTTGGTCACGAATCTGGTTGCTTCCCGTTACGCCCCGACTCTCATTGCGTTAGAGTAGCGATGGAGGGTGAGGCTAAGGAGACGTAATGGGATATGTGCTCCCCCAATACCGGGATCAAGCTGAGCCGAACAGACAGACAGATCTCCAGTTCGAGGCGGCGTACACGAGATATTATGCCCAGATCTGTGGCTACCTCCAGCGTATGATTGACAACGTTGATGATGCTCAGGACCTGGCCACGTCGACGTTTGAGAAGGCGTACCGCAGCTGGTCAAGAGCCCCGCAGGACAACCTGCTCCCGTGGCTCTACCGGATTGCTACTAACACGTGTCTGGATGAGCTGCGCCGGCGCCGGCTCGTTCGCTGGCAGCCCTTGGATTCGTTCGTGGCGCTGTTTCATCCGAAACAGGTGGCACGGGACAACCCAGAGCGTGATGCCATCCGCAGTGAGCAGAAGGCACTCGTGCGCCAGGCTCTCGACCAGCTGAGTGCTCGACAGCGTGCGGCGCTCTTGATGCGCGAATGTGAGGGTCTCTCGTGTGAGCAAATTGGCGAGGTGCTTGGAGTGTCCAAGGAGGCCGCTAAGCAACTCCTCTTTCGCGCCCGCCAACAGCTGAAAGTGCAGTATCTGGCATTGGGGGGAGAACCACTCGATGGCTAGTGTTGCCTTCGGTCACTACAGCCCGGCCACCTTATCGGCCTATCACGACGAGATGCTTCCCGAGGCCGAGCATCGCGAGGTGTCTGAACACCTGAAGATCTGCCCCCTGTGCCGGAGCAGTATGCACGAGCTCAAGGCTTTGGGAGGCGAGATCAGGACCGCGACTGCGCCGTTTTCGGTCATTACTCCGTCAATGGGGCGCGTGACGCAGCGCAACGACGGGCGGGACGGGCGGAGAGTAAGCCGTCTCGGGCTAGCTCTTATTGGTGTTCTCACTGCTGCTGCCTTCACCTGGCACCAAGTGCAGAGCCTGACTGCACCTACCGTGCAGGTCACTCCCGCTTCCGGCAACGTCCAAGTGCCCCTCGACCAGGCAGTCACCGTATCCTTCCACGAGCGGGTCAACAGATCGATGATCGCGTCGAGCTTACGCGTCGAACCATCGATTCCCTTCGACGTAGTGTGGTCAGGGTCGAGTGATGCAAAGATCATACCGCTCGTGCCGTGGCGTGCCTCTTCGACGTATACGATCAGTGCAATCGTGCAGTCGGTAAATGCTGGACCTGTCGCCCTGACAGCGCCCACAACGCTGACGATCTTTCATACGGCACCAAGCGGGCTGTCGACTTCCATAGCGGTTGCTGGCACTCGCGTAGCGGTCCCTGCCAGTTCGGCGAGTTTGCCCTCGGTTGTGGTTCCTTCACGTGACACTCCGCCCCGTGTGTCCCTTGATACGAGAGCTAGGGCTGCTGCGTCAGTGGATAGCCACGAAGCTCCAAGCCCGCTGCGGCAGGTACAGAGTGCGGTGACAGCTGTCGTGTCTGGGCGGGCAATGAGGCAAAGTACGAGCAGCGTAGACTGTGTAACAATCACGAACCCAACGGTAGCGAACGTGTGGCTACGACGAGAAGACATCCAGCGTGCCTTGGGTTGCCAGGTGCAGCCTGCAATGCGCACATCAGTAACGGTTCAGGAGTATCAACGGGGGACTGCGATGGAGATCGGCGCCTACAAGCTTGCCGTCATTTTCTCCCCCACCGGTGTCTGGATGCCGGTCAGCTTCCACGATGATGTTACTGGATCTGCACGTGATGTGAGCCACGCTGGTCTTCAGCCGGGCTATTCTACGGTACTCGGACGGGCCGTGGGAGCACCACAGATGTCCACGACCGAGATCCTGGACTTTGCCAGCGGTTTCATCGTTGTCACTCCCACGGATTTGTACATCCTCCAAAGCGGTGGTCTGTGGCAAGTTGTGTCTGCGCCACAGTCCTCGGCGCCCTCGGTGCCTTTTGTGCCGAGAGTGACTGGTGGGGCCTCCTCGTTTGCTCCGATGATTGCAATAGGCTCGCCCTTTGCCTCCAACGAAGCCATCGCACAGCATGGTAGTTCACTCCTGCGGGCCTTGAGCGAGCCCAAGGTCGCCTCCCCAGCACCAGCGCTACCTTGTGGCGATCCTACGTGGAAGTTTGGCCCAATCGCTGGGTTCCCTGCGCTTGAACCACAGACCTCATTCACGGGGTGGACGAAGGCACTGCAGCTACCGGTGGTTTCGTCCGCGCCGCTCTCGCTTGCCCCTGCGATCTCTGCGCACCCCATTACTGTGAGCGGGACGCAGCTCAACCACCACTGGAAGAATATTGGATGGTCTTCGCTGCTCACGATGGATGAGCACACATCAAGGCAGCAGTGGCTCCGGCCTTGATATCCTCTCCGTAACATAGCATCAGCCCATCCTGAGGATCGGTTGACTGTCAGCGGTGCGCGACCCGGGAATAGTAGCGCCGCGAAGCCTCACTGCTGTGAGTATCTATGGTGTCGAAGCGGACGGCATATTGGCTGTGGCACCACTTGAGCGACCCCATTGATGTTACTCCCTCAGCGAGGTGGGGGTGATGCAACAGATGCTTGGTGTGCTGGTGGCGCCACGCTAGTCTAAATCAAACCAGAATGGCGTTACGAAGGAGGTTCTCTGCCCCCTTCCCCAAGCTTGGGGAGGGATGGCGAGCCGGGGTGAGGGCCTCGCCTTTCGTAACACCACCGTGGCAGGACTTAGTCTAGTCTTCAGGCGCGTGCTTTCTCGTGAGCTTGAGGATATTGAAGAAGTACTGCTCCGAGTTCAGGTAGCTGGGATTGCGTCGAAGATACTTTCCAACGATCGCCAGCGGATGGAGCTTCATCATCTCACCGGCAATCTGATCTCCAATACGTGAGGCACTATACTGGGCGACCACGACAATGGGCTTTTGCTGGAAAGTGAAGACTGAGTCGCACATCGCCTCGTACTTAAGAATTTGGGCAGGGCTCGCCAGCCCCTCTGACAGCCATGACATTTCGATGACCAGCCGGACTGCCTCGAGCTGTTGTGTCCGTGCTTGGTTGATGAGGGTCAAGTGAGAGGCGAGAAGGTAGTACGGGTCGAAACGGCCGTGAGAGAGATAGGGCACACGGTCTGTCGTCAACACCAGCTGACCAGCGTCCTTGAAGTCGGCTAGGCCCTTTATCTGCTGCGAGAGGAGTGCTTCTACTTGCACCGCTGCCGCCGGAGGCCCGATGAAGACTGACAGCTCCCTGCTGAGAGGTAGCTCCCCTCCCAGCACCGCTGCGGCGATCTGAGGTACCTCGTCTGGGCGAGAGTAGATTTGACAGAGGTGAGAGCTTGGTGGAATCTCCTCCCGTTTTCCGAAGGCAACGATCCGCACGTAATCTTTCCCTTAGCAGCTAGGGCTATGCGCTGCGAACCCTCCAGGCATCCATTCCCAAGAGGAGGGAAAACAGAAGTCTTGCTCACCCTGCTCACAGATGGGGCAGTATAAAGACGCGCTTTCATAAGTGTCAAGCCTCAGGCACGGTAGTGCGCTACAACGAAAGATAGCCGGTGTCGGTAGCAGCTGATTATCTGCGGCTGGTGTCTTGCTGTGGGATACTTGTGCCGAGAGTTCTCGCCAGACCTTCAGGAGGAGTCAGCTCCAAATGCTCTTCAATGTTGCGCAGCTGCTCAAAGCGCCGGTTGGAACCGTTCGGCGTTATGAAGTTCGGGAAGACTATGGTCCGTGTGATGATGTCCCTTTCGCTGGGCCAATCCAGGGATGGGTTGAGCTCACGCGTGTCAACTATGGCGTGCTCGTTCGTGCGACCCTCGAGTCTCCTATCACCATCGAATGCAGCCGGTGCCTCGAACGGTTTACGCAGATGCTGACCTTCCCTTTCGAGGAGCGCTTCATCCCCACGGTCGATGTTGAGACTGGGCTGGCCGTTTTCGATCCCATCGAGGATAAAGACGAAGAAGATGTCTTCGAGATCGATGATCATCATCAGATCGACCTGCACGAAGCGATACGCCAGCATGCGTTGCTCCGGTTGCCCCTGCAGCCGCTGCATTCCCCCGACTGTTTGGGGCTGTGTCCGGATTGCGGTAGGAACAGAAATCTCGAGGAGTGTCATTGTGCGTGGGATCAGGAGGTTGACCAGCGGTGGATCGATCTACGGCGGTTGCTGGAACAGAGCAACTGACGACGAGCGGCCTAGCGGTCGTACTGGTACACTGTTGCGCTTGCAGAGAAGGGGATTAGAGAATTGACCGGCGTACCGAAGAAGCGGGTCTCGCATTCTCATCAGGGAAATAGACGAAGCCACGATCGATTGACGCTACCTGCACTGATGACCTGTCCTCAGTGTCGCCAGAAAAAGCTCCAGCATCACGTGTGTCTGAACTGTGGCTACTACCACGGTCGCAAGGTTATTGAGCCCGTGGCTGCCCGCCGCAGCGCTCGCCAGTAGTAGTTGGGTGCTGCGCACCGTCAGTGTTCAAACGTCTGCTGATTGCTAATCGGGGTGAGATCGCCGTCCGGGTCATTCGTTGTTGCCATGAACTGGGAATCGAGACTGTTGCTGTATTCTCAGAGGCTGATCGCGATAGCTTGGCGGTGAAGCTTGCCGACCATGCTGTCTGCATCGGACCTGCAGTAAGTACCAAGAGCTATCTGCACATTCCGAATGTGATCCAGGCGGCCTTGCTGACAGGTGCAGAAGCGATCCATCCGGGTGCTGGATTCCTCGCCGAGGATCCGCGATTTTCAGAGGTGTGCGAGCGCTATGGACTAGTCTTCATTGGCCCACCTGGGGATGTTCTTCGCGCCGTTGGTGATAAGGCTCTTGCCAAGAGCCGCATGAAAGCGGCGGGTGTTCCGACTATTCCTGGAACTGAGGAGCCAGTGCGCTCGCTTGACGCAGTAGTGGTTGCCGGGCGTGCCGTGGGCTATCCACTCGTGCTGAAGCCAGTAGGTGGCGGGGGTGGCAAAGGTATGCGTGTGATATCGTCCGAGGAGGATCTCGAGCGCGCGTTCTTGCTGTCGCAGAGCGAAGCGCTTGCGTCATTCAACAATGACGGGATCTATCTCGAGCGCTACCTCGAGAGGATGCGCCACATTGAGGTACAGATTCTGGCAGACCGATTCGGTAATGTGATAGCGGTAGGCGACCGCAACTGTTCGGCGCAACGCTTCCACCAGAAGCTCATTGAGGAGGCGCCAAGTCCAAATCTGCCTGCGGAGGCAAGGAAGAATCTCCTTGCCTCCGCAGTTCGGGGGGCGCGCGCCATCAACTACGTCGGTGCGGGCACATTCGAGTTTCTCGTCAACGAGAACCATCAACACTTCTTCTTAGAAATCAACAAGCGCATACAGGTCGAACACCCGGTAACCGAGGCGGTGACAGGGATTGACCTCGTGAAGGCGCAGCTCTCCATTGCTGCTGAGGAGCCGCTGCCGTGGCGGCAGGACGAGATTCAAGTGCGCGGCCACGCCATAGAGTGCCGTGTAAATGCTGAGGATCCCGCCAAGGAGTTTCAAGCGCAGAGTGGATCCATTACTGAGTATCTGCCACCTGGCGGCCCGGGCATACGAGTCGATTCCCATCTCTACGCCGGCTACCACGTGCCGCCCTTTTATGATTCGCTCCTCGCCAAGTTCATCTCCTGGGGACGTGATCGAGTTGAGGCCACGTCACGGTTGGTTCGTGCCATCGATGAATGCAGTCTGAGCGGCATCACCACGAACCTCTCCTTCCTGCGCTGGATTCTTTCTACGAGCGAATTTGGAGATGGTTCTCTCACCACCGAATTCGTCACAAGAGTTCTGCGCGACGGCGTGCTTCCTCTAGCTCTCGCCGTGCGGCCTGACGCAGCGCAGGACGAACGATGACGTCGCACCAGCAATCTCCTCACCAGCAACGGCGACTGGCGCGAGCAGCGGCGCTGGCGGTCCTGTTCGAGCTCGATCAGGTCGGCGGAGAGCCACGAGCGCGGGCAGAAGAGTATACGCGGAATGCTGTAGAGGAGGGCGAATTGCCGGAACGGCAGCGAGATTTTGTCCTCAGCCTTGTGGATGGCGTTGCTAAGCACGTCGACGACATTGACAGCATCATCGAGGCTTATGCCCCAAGTAAGCCACTCCGCGAGCTACTCGCAATAGATCGCAGTGTGTTACGACTTGCAATCTATGAACTATGCTTTGATAATAAGACTCCGTTGCCGGTCGTCATCAATGAGGCCGTAGAACTCGCAAAGCTTTATGGTGGAGAGCACTCTGGCCGTTTCGTAAACGGGGTGCTCGGCTCTGTTGCAGAACATTTAGTCAAGAGGATGGGGAAGGACACGCATGACTGACGCTACATTTGAGAAGCTCCGACCAATCATCGCGCGGGAGCTGAGCGTTGATGAAGATGCCATCACCCCCGAAATGTCGCTCGTAGACAATTTGCAGGCAGACTCTCTCGCTACGATGAGCTTCATTATGGCGGTGGAAGAAGAGTTCAACCTTCAGATACCGCCCGAAGATGCCGAGAAGATCAAGACTGTTCAGGACGCGATATCCTATGTGGAGAGCCGCTCTGCATAGTGCCGCGGTTCTGGTCCCGGGAGTGTTGTCAGCCCTGTGAGGTTTTGGTAGCTCATGCAAGGTGACGAACCTGTTGATGTGATCGAGACATCTTCTGCAGAGATGCCCGGCGGGGCAAGGGCTGGTGCCAGTGCTGTCGTCTGGGCTGCCGATGATTTGCTTACGGAGCAGCGAGGTCTCACTGCTCCACAAAGCAAGAACGGTCATCACAGTCAAGAGTCAGGCGCTCCGTCCGTCGCATTCTCGGGTCCGGCGCCTGCCGAGGATCCGGAGGCGCTAGAGAAGAACCATCAAAGCCCTAGTGAAACGGATCTTGCCTCCGTGCAACAAGGGTACGGTGCCGCAGAGGACTTGATGGAACACGCTGAATCGCCCGAGCACGATGAGATGCCGCGCGGGCATCTTAGTGATACCCCTTCGCCTGGGAACGACTCCTCCTCTTCTCATCCCGACACAAACCATGAGCCGCCTGATATGAGTCTCCGAGGGAACTCTGTAGCAGAAGTCCTGGATTCTGAATTCCATCCTGCTGACGCCGATGTCTCAGCCCAGGCTGCAGAGGAGACATCGGCTGATGCCATCGCGACAGCGGCGATCTCGGGGAGGCCACTTCATGAGCCGCAGTCCGATGGGCTTCCTCAGGCTGTCGACTCAGAGAATGCTGCCTTACCGGCTGTATCTTCTGCTCCTTCGCTCGCTGACGGTGATGAGGATGGGCAGATCAAGCCGCCAGAGGCAGCAATGGAAGATATGGGGGCTCTGCCAGATGGGGGTGGGGGTGCTAGCGCAGTGCTGCCGGCCCGGGAAGGCGACCCCTCAGTCGATGATGGAAGCGCTACCGTACCGACGGACTCATCCCCGGCCGTTTCAGTCCCTCCGGATGTTCTTGAAAACACTGCGCCTAGTGTTCCACTGGTTGATTCCAAGGAAGACCTCACGGCCCCTGTGCCAGCCATCGATCTCAGCGTACGAGAGGATCAGCCAGCCGGTGGCAACGACGGAATATCGATAACCACACGGGATGGAGAGGGCGAGTTGCCTAGTGGGCACGAGCCGCAAGTGCCGGAGGCGATGCCGCGCGCGTATCCACCCGCCCCTGATACTGATGCGGCCGTTGCGGCTGCTCCCGTTTTCGAGCCCCCGGTGGCTGAGACTGGTAGTGCCCTTGAGGTATCGCGTGAGACTGATAATATAGAGGAACCGCCCGTCGTCCCTCCGCCACCCTCACTCGCAGATTCTTCGCCAACCCCGCCTCCGCCTTCAGATGATGAGTCTGATGACGACAAGTCGATGACACTCATCGAGCACCTCGAGGAGCTCCGGCACCGCATGACGATAGGTGCCATCAGTGTGGTAGTGGGTGCCATCATCGGGTGGTTCATTGTTCCGCACCTCGTCACCTACCTCGAGGGTGCTGCCATACAGGATGGCGCACGGTTCTTCAGTCAAACCGTACTTGGCCCGTTTGGTCTTCAGATCAAGCTAGCGTTCTTCACAGGACTCGTTCTGGCTTCTCCCGTGGTCCTGTACCAGGTGTGGGCGTTTGTTGCGCCGGGGCTTACGCGAAAGGAGCGCCGCTATGCGCTGCCCTTCTCGCTCATTGGTGGTGCACTGTTTGCGGCCGGTGCCGTCACTGGAGTGCTCATCGTTCCCCTGGCGATCCGCTTTCTCACCTCGTTCTTCCCTGTCCTGAATCTTGAAAAGCTGCTGGATATCAACAGCTACATTATGTTCGTTGCGGTGATTGCCCTGATTTTTGGTATTACGTTTGAGCTCCCGATCTTCATGGTGGGTTTCTCTCTCCTGGGTGTCGTATCATCGAAGTTCTTTATCCAGCGCTTCAAGATTGCTGTCTTCATCATCTTTGGCACCTCGATGATCATCACGCCTGGCGCTGACCTAGTGTCGCCAACCGTACTGGGCACGTTCCTCGTCATTTTGTACTGGCTCGGTGTGCTCCTCATCAGAATCATCGGGCGGTAGGCCTATCAGCTGTAGGCGGTCTTGGTATCCTCAGTTCTCGCCTGCGATCGGCTGGCATAAGCTATGCGCTACACTCGGTAGAAAGTGTTCTTCTCGTCTCGCTTTGGCAGACCGCAAAGCCGCGGCCACACCAGGCTAGCGTGCAGAGGGCCACGAGTTGCGACGAATCGTTGCGATCTTCGCGCTATTGCTAACGCTGTTGCCACTCTCGGCTGCACCTGTTTCTGCTGGCGCTGGCCAGTTGCAGTCAGGGCGGCTCAGCATGGCCGTACAAGTCGGTTATGACAACACAGGACGCCTCGGCTCGTGGATTCCTGTACGTGTTGATGTGGCTAATCAGGGTTCTACGGTAAGTGGCCTGGTCGAGATCGACTTCGAGGGTGCTGCTCGCTACAGCTTTTTTGCACCGCCGCCGGCAACCTACAGCGTAGCAGCCTCGTTCCCCGAGGGATCGCGAAAATCTATCGTGGTAGATGTTCCTGTGCCTCCGGCTGTGAACTCGAATCGGGTGCAAGTGACCCTGGTGTCGGGTGGGCAGACAGTGATCAAGGCTGAGCAGGAGTTCACCCCTGTGCCTGCCGGAACGGTCTACTGCGGGGTTCTGGACAGCACTGCTGGAAGCTACGATTTTCTCAGCCGCCTCACGCTAGCAAGTGCCCAGAACCATCCTGTAGTCGTGGGTGTGACACCGGCTGATCTCCCGTCGGAGGCGAGTCTGCTGTCAGGATTGAACTGTCTGATTGTGGGTGACGTCAACCTCTCGGACCTCGTGAGCAGCCAGCGCGACGCACTTGCTGCGTGGGTCGCGAGCGGCGGAACTCTGATCGTGAGTGGCGGTGTCAACTGGCGTCAGAGTGTCCCCTACCTTCCACCGGTTCTCCTTCCTGAAACCGTCCAACGGGTGGAAACGAGAACGGACGCTGCGGCTCTCAGCCAGTTTCTGCGGGTGCACGCCCCCGACTCAGGTCTCTGGGCCTTTGCTGTTGGCCCGTTGAATAATGGTGGGACAGTTCTTGCGGGATCAGTCAGCAATCCTCTGCTCGCGGTTAAACGTGTAGGGGCAGGTGAGGTGTTTTATAGCGCTGCCGACAGCACACAAGAGCCAGCGAATAGCTGGGCAGGAAAGAGCGCACTGTGGAGTTACATGTTGAACTTTACCAGCGCCCCAATCACGGCAAGTAGTTACGCCTCGTACCGCTACTACCTGGATCTCCCGTTGCCAGCATTGAGTCAGCTACCGAGCCTGAGCCCGCCTCACCCGTTTCCTATCCTGGCTGTCCTCTTGCTGCAGGCTCTCCTCGTCCTGCCATTGTCGTGGTGGTATCTGCGTCGACTGGACCGCGTGGCGTGGATAGGCGTCGTGTTGCCGGTGTGGCTGCTAGTCTCCACCATGGCCGCCCTGAAAATCTCTACGAGCTACCAGGCCAGTGACGTCGCCGAGACGCAAGTGTCAGAGATCTCTCTTCAGGCCGGTTCGCCGATTGCGACGATTCGAACCTACGTTGGTCTTTATGCACCCCAGTTGAAGACGGTGGACGTAACAGGTCCTCACGGCATCCTTCTCAGCCCAGCTCGGCGTACTTTCGGACAGATTGTTCAGACTGAGTCTGCGACACGAATAACGGTGGAAGAGGGTATCGACACAGAGGCTCCGGCGGTCACCTTGCTACCCCGCGCCCTATCGATCTTCTCTGTAGATTCGCAGGCGCGGATGGGAGCAGGAGTCGCTATCGCGCTCATCGCAGATTCTCACGGAGTCCACGGCCAGGTCAGTAATCATCTAGGCCAGACGCTCGATAACGCTCTACTCATCGTCGGTCCGAACGTCATCGAGCTCGGATCGCTCTCGAACGGGGCGACGCGCTCTGTGTCAGCCAAGCTTGACTACAGCGCCCCCGAGAACTCCACCCATTTCCAGCAAGCCTTGGCTGACGCGCTCGGCACACGAGGCTTGACTGGCCCTCGACGAGATGGCATCAACCCCCAGCTCGATCTCTTGCTGCGGGCTTTCCCATCAGGAATGCTCAGTTCTGGAGCACGCTCCGGTGGCGTCTATGTGGTTGGATGGCTCGAGCACTCACCGTCCCAGGTAACTGTGCGCCGCGCACGTGCCGCTCAACGATCCCTCACGGTAGCAGTCATTGCGGTCCCCTTGCAGATCGATGCTTCCACGCTGCGCACGATCTCGCCTTCCCTTCTTGTAACCCTTCCTCTTGTGCGAGTGGGAGTTACTGGTGATGGCCCTAACCGTTACTCATTGTCAACAGGAGGATCGCTCGCAGTGGAGTACGACCTCCCAGAAATAGCACTTCATAGATCAGAGACCTTCCACCTCAACGTGGAGGGTGGCTACAGCGGGGGATCGGCGTTCAAGCCAGGGGACAGTCTTGGGGATGTGTCCTTTTTCGATTGGCGCACGCAGCAGTGGGAGGCGCGATCTCTGCGTGCAGGAAGTAATACTTATGAGAGCGTCAGTGATTTTCTCTCGCCTACGGGAGCCATTCGTTTGCGCTATAGTTTCAAGCCCGATGCTGGGTCAAGTGCCACGGGGGTCGACTTCTCCTCCTTTGCCTTCTCTATAGGTTTCAAATCGTGAGTGATCTCGTCCCTGCTGTTCGTCTCAGTAGGATAGTTGTCGAAGACAACGGCATGATGCTGCTTCGCGATTTCTCTCTCACTGTCGAGGAAGGTGGTGTTGTCGCCTTGCTGGGCCCCAATGGCTCTGGTAAGAGCTCATTGCTCCGGCTTCTGGCAACGCTACTGCTCCCGAAACAGGGGCAAGCAGAAGTCTACGGTCTCGATCTCCGTCGCCAAGCGGCAGCGGTCCGTCGTGCTGTGGGCTTCGTTCCAGACGTCTTTGGCGTGTATCCGGGCCTCAAGGTTCGTGAGTACCTTGAGTTCTTTGCAGCAATTCACAAAGTGCGTAACAGCGGCGCCACGATCAACGATCTGGTTGGGCTCATGGAGCTCGATCACGTGGTCAATCAATACCTCTCCACGCTGCCGGCCGGCTATCGTCAGCGACTCGCGCTAGCGCGGGCTCTCTTGCACGACCCACGGCTGCTCCTCCTGGATGAACCGCTTCAAGTGGTTGACACCGATACCAAGGACGATGTGCTCGTGATTCTGCAGGAACTACGCAATCTGGGAAAGACGATCATCATAGCTACCCACTCAGTACAGGATGTCGCCTCCCTCATCACTGAAGTTGTAGTGCTTAGTCGCGGCGAGTTGCTGATTCAGGCGCCGGTAACACAGCTTCAACAGCTCATGGAGGGCCCAAGACGTATGCGTCTTGATGTGGTCAACGACCCCGTGGTCGCCTACGCGGCTTTGTCAGCCGACGAGCGAGTCAGCCAGATTCAGACGAACGAACAGGCTTTGGTCTTTCTCTTCGATGGTGATCGCTATCAGGTTGCAGATTTGGTGACGACTCTCGTGCGGCGTCATGTCCAAATCACTCAGGTACGGGAAGAAAGCACTGATCTACAACTGCTACAGCGTGCAGTTATCGGCCATCGAGAGCGGCGGCAATGAGGCAATGAAATGACCGGCCTCTTTGTCCTTGAGCTGCGGATGTTGCTGAGATCGCGCTGGCTGCTACCTTCCTGTGTAGGGGTCACCTTGCTGTGTGCCGTCTCTGTGGGGTTTCTGAGCCGTAGCTTCAGCACACAGCAAGTCCCCCAGTTGACCGCTTCGAGTCCATTTTTCGGCCATAGCTTCGAGGGAGCACCTTCTGAGGTCGGGCAGACATCCGCCGAGATCTTGTCGAATGCTGCGCGTTCTCGGGTGGTCTTGCTGCTCCTCACCTCAATCGATGCTACCGTCGCTGTGGTGTTCGGTGCCATCCTAGGGTCCAGAAGCATCGCAGGCGAAGTCGAGCGTGACACGCTGGCTCTCTTACGAATTGGGGAATTGACCCGGCTGCGTCTCCTGGTTGCCAAAGCTGGAGTTGCCGTGTGCGGAGCTGTTTTCGTTGCTTCGACTGCCCTACCCGCGTATGCCTACACCGCCGTGTTTGATGTGCTCACTCCTTTGGACATTCTCGTCGCAGTTGCGGAGGTTGTGACGATGGCCATCTTCGGTGTAGCGGTTGGCGTCTCATGGTCGGTCAGGTCATCTTCAGTGATCGCTGCTGTGGCACTATCGGTATTGACGGTGGGTTGCTTAGTTGGTGGAGTCACCATCGTAAATCTTGCTCAACTGCAGAGCCACAATGCCACGCAGTGGCTGACTTTAGTCAATCCTTTAGCAGCACTGGCGGCTCAGGTTGCACCTGTGCTCGCGAGCGACGGGCACGCGTCGTACTTGCCGGGAGTGTTGCGAGCGAGCTCTTTGCGGCTTCTTCTTATAGCGTACGTCGTGCGGCTTCCAACGTGGCTGGTTCCCCTCGCAGTGACTGCTGCAGCGACGGCCGTATCTCTGGCGCTGACTCGGTGGTCGTGGAAGATTCGGCTGTAGCCGGCTGATCCTCCTGGCTACCCCCTCGCTTCGCGAGCTCTTCTGCTTTCTGTACGTAGAGGATAACGGCAGCAACGAACGCAGAGTGGCTCCACGTGAGCGGGGCTACGCTGAGAGGCTGGCCTGTTTCGGGGTGAAACTGCTCTGCAAGAGTTCCACTCGGAAAGGCGCGCTGGGTGACCCATTGGAGCAGGGCTCGCGCTGGCTTAAGATCGTCGAGAGACTGAGCCCGGGCGATATACCACTCAGCGAGCCAGAGAGTGCAGACTGGCCAGGGGTTGCCAGGAACCCGTTGCGTATCGTCGACCTGGCGATAGTAATGGTCCGCTTCGTAACGGGCAACCCCACCGATGGTGGAATGGCACCATAGTCGCTGTTCCACCGCTTGGAGGGTCCCGACCAGACGCGCATCGTCGAGGGGCAAGAATCCCAGGTCGATGAAGGCGGCGAGACTAGAATCAACAGTGAGATCGAGGTCGGCAGGGCGACCTGGTGTCGGGAGCGAGATAGCGCGCCGGGCGAAGCGGCCGAGCTCGGGCACGTAAAGGAAGCGGATCGCCGCCTCCCGCACCTCTTGCGCCGTACGGCGATAGCGATCAGCGATATCGGTCTCACCAAATGAGGTCGTAAACCGTGTAGCAGCCTCGAGTCCGGCAATGACGGTTGCTACCGTGAACGTGTGCACTCCATGCCGTTCCTCCCAGAGGTCGTAGGAAGGAAGAGGGAGCTTGCTCCACGGATCCCGGTAGCGTACCAAGAACTCTGCGCTGCCCTTGATGAGCGGACGGTAAAAGGGCTTGATGAACTCGACATCTCGCGTGGCATCAAAATAGAGCCACAACGCGTGAAGGACGAGCGCCGTCTCGTCCTCTTGAATAGGCAGCTGCGGAACTCCTTCAGTATCCACCCAGGGATGCCAGCTGGATCCTAAGCAACCATCCGGGGCGTACTTGTGCAGCAGATAGCCTTCTGGCCGCATTACACGGGCGCAAAATGCAAAGAATTCTCTGGTTACTTCTGGATATCCGGCGAGAATGAGACTCCGGGCCACCAGTGCCCCGTCACGCGGCCACACGTAGCTGTAGGTATCCCGACCGAATCGAAGCCCTTCTGCGTCGTTTGCTGCGACGATTCCTCCCCCATCATCGATCTGGGTGCGGGTGATGAGGAGACTGCGCCGATACAGTGCAGCCACCTCTGGTGGAAGAGCATTGAAGTTGGTCTCTCTCTTTGTGACCCACAGTCGCCAGTAGTCTGCCGTTCGCTGGAGGAAGTGGTCGGGGCGCCGGAGCTTGACGTCGTTGGCGATCTGCTCGACCTCGTCATATGAGGCTCCGAATGCCATCCAGAAGTAAGCTTCTCCGGACCCGTCAGGAGAGAGCGCAACGGTAAGGGCGCCTACTCCATCGACGGAACCCTGAACAATCGGGTTGCCACTGAGGACGCCGTCCTCGGCATCCCGCCACGTACCTTCCTGCCCCCACGAATGCTTCAGGCCAGTAGCGAAGGCCGAGAGACCAAAGCTGCTCTGCGTCATTCCAGAAAGCCAAATGTAGCAGCGATCCTTGTAGGCGATCAGGGCACGCTGGATGGGCTCATAGTACATTGTGTCACCAATCGCAATGCCATATAGGTAGGGATCCAGATGAAAGAAGAGGCGGACTTCACTGGGACGGCTGTCTAAATGCTGGATCCGGATCCGCCGGACGTATAAAGTCCGGTCGAAGTCGACGCAGTCCTCAATGAGGAGCTTGAGGCGCAAGTCGCTGTGGATGGCAGTAACCTGGGTGACGAGCGTGTCCGCCTGGTAGTGCAGCTCACGAGACCAGCGGGCGTCATCGAGCCAGGCAAAGTGGTCGTCGATGTAGACTCCAAACCGAGAGGGGGAAAAGTTTGTCTGAATGTACTTTCCCACGTGCGGATAGTAAATGTCCGCCAGATTGAAATGGAGGTCATAGTTGATCAGCAACTGGCCATTGCCGATCGATAGATCACGCGTCATACAGCCCGCAAGTCTAGAGGGCACAATCCCCGGTAGACATCTCGCTATCCCCGGCGCTCAGAGTAAGACTGGCATGTCACGCAGAGGGTGGATTGGGGCCGAGCAAGCAGACGCCGTTCTGGAATGGGCTTTCCACACAGCGCACACAGACCATAGGTCCCTTCCTCGAGCCTTTGGAGAGCGTGGCGCACTTCCTCGAGACTGCGCATGAGTGTTCGCCGCGCTGCGAGGTCACGCTCCCGATCAGAGATGAGCATCGCTTCGTCAACGACTAGCTCGCTGAACATCGGAACGATCTCGTCTGGGTGTTGTGCCTCCCGAGCGCGCTCGTCCAGCTGGACGAGACTCTGAAGCGTTTGTTGCTCATCATTGAGCAGATACGTACGGACCTGCACGAGGAAGTCAGTATTCACCCTCCTGGAAGGCTCCTTAGTCCGATGAACCCCCAGGTCCACCTCGACCCCCGGATAAGACAGAAACGCATGCTACTGAGGCCGTAGCCACAGCAACATGCTCCCTTCCAAGTATAACGCGCATCCTGACGACTAGGGTCGTAGCGTCTGTTCTGTGTAGGTTTGTGCATAGCCCTTGCACGAGCTTTCCGGAGATTCCAGTGGGATGTAGTGGCTGGTCGGTAGGGGAACGTCTTCTCTCAGGATGCACGTACCAGATCGTCGGTCAAACGCAACCGATTTGACGTATTCCACCATTGGGAGCATCTCAGAGGTCTGGAGAAACTCACGTGTGTCGTGCAACTGCTATGGACGGTTGACCAGTATGTGCACTGTGGCTCAAGCTGACGTTCTACCTGGTCTTGATGCGATGTATACTCCCAAACGTGGAGGGTGTGCTGTGGAGTCATTTGCCATCACGGTCGTCATTCTCATTCTCATCGCAGTGATTGGAACTCCACTCATCCGCCGTTTGACGGGTGGAGGTTCAACCGTGTGCAATCGATGCGATGGCACTGGCGAGGTTCAGGAAAACTGGCCCGATCCATCAGAGCCATCGGGATGGCACCGAGTGAACGGCACGTGCCCCAAGTGCAAAGGCAAAGGACGAATCAACGTTCGGTGAGCCTGCCGAACCTCCGGACCGCTGCAGCAATCACCTCTGCTCGTCTTGTTCGTTCTGCGACGCGCTTCCGAGGACATGGCGGGAGCACACTCCCAGGGGTGATCGCGAGCCGTATAGATCCCCATCTTGGGTCTAGACTCTCTACTCAGCTCACTCTTGGAAGATGGCTCGTCGCAGGAACCAATGGGAAGACGACGACGAGCCGGCTCTTGGCGGAGATCCTTCGTGCGAGTAATCTCCGGATTGTTCATAATCGCCAAGGGGCGAATCTCTTGTCAGGCGTCACCACTGCCCTTGTGCTCGCAGCCAGCCCCGCTGGCCGGATCGACGCCAGTGCGGGAGTGTTTGAAGTCGATGAGGCGCACTTGCCAGCGGTGGCGAGTGCCATCAGCCCTACGGTCCTCGTTCTCCTCAATCTCTTTCGTGACCAGCTCGACCGCTACGGGGAGCTCGACCGGATCGCCTCACTCTGGGCGGGTATGCTGACAGCCACTGGCAAGCCCCAAGTGATCGTAGCGAATGCTGATGATCCCCAGATCGTCCAACTGCTGGACGGGGCATCGCAGCAGATCATTTGGTTCGGGGTGGACTTGGATCCGCAAGATCATCCTGATCTTTCTCTGAGTGCCGACGCGCGCTATTGCCCCTGCGGCGAGCAGCTCGACTACACCGCGGTGCTCTATGGCCACCTGGGCATGTGGCGCTGCTGCCATTGCGGCCGGTCTCGTCCAGCGCCTGACGTGACGGCTCGACAGGTGACCCTGCATAGTGTCCAAGGGAGCGAGTTTCTCCTTATCGCTGGAAGCGAGCTGGCTCCAGGACGGCTCAACCTGCCGGGACTCTACAACGTGAGTAACGCCGTAGCGGCAGTGGCGGCGGCAATGGCCGCTGGGGTGAGGATGGAGCATGCGGCCCACGTGCTTCAGCAAGCGGTGCCTGCCTACGGACGAGGGGAGGTGATTCACAGTGGAGATAGGAATCTCATGCTCTGGCTGGTCAAGAATCCTGCAGGCTTTACCGAGGCCCTCAAGACCGCCTTTGGCGCTCCACCAGCATCAACCGTGATTATGGCAGTCAATGACGATATCGCCGACGGTCGAGATATCTCGTGGCTCTGGGACGTTGATTTCGAAGGGGTGTTCGTAAGTAATCTTCCGCACCAGGCGGTGTGCACAGGGACACGAGGTTACGACATCGCAGTGCGCTTGAAGTATGCCGGTGTCCCTGAGGAGCGGATACTAGTACGGTCAGATCTACTATCTGCTATTGAGGTGGCTCGAGGCATCACGCCATCGTCGGAGGCAATCTACACGTTCGCAACGTACACCGCGATGCAGCAACTACGGAGAATCTTCGTGCAGCGAAAATGGGCGAAGCCCGCGTGGGAGTCGTGATGGAGCTGCGCATTGCCCATCTCTATGCCGAGCTTATGAACATCTATGGCGACCGTGGCAACGTGCTCGTGCTCCGGAAACGGTCATTGTGGCGTGGCATAACCTGCCACGTGACGTCGATCGGCCTGGGCGATCTGCTGGATTGGCAGCAGTTTGATCTCTTCTTCGTAGGAGGGGGACAGGATCGTCATCAGCACCTGATGGCCCGTGACCTACAATCTAAGCGCGATGCACTCTTCGCGGCGGTAGCTGATAGGCGTCCATTACTCGCCGTGTGTGGCGGCTATCAACTTCTCGGTCATCGCTACCGCGAAGCAGACGGTGCAGAGCTGGCCGGAATCGGGCTGTTTGACGCAGAGACGGAGCATCCTGGTCTTACCACTCCGCGCTGTGTTGGAAACGTCGTGGTGGCCTGCGAGTGGGTAGGGATACAACAGACCCTTGTTGGCTTCGAAAACCACGGTGGCCGTACGTTTCTCGGATCGAATAGTGCTCCTCTTGGAAAGGTGATCGCCGGGTTTGGTAACAACGGAAAGGACGGTTATGAAGGTGCCAGGGTTGGAACGGCGTATGGCACGTACCTTCACGGCTCTCTACTCCCGAAAAACCCGTGGTTTGCTGATCATCTCCTCAGCCTGGCACTTCAAAGGCGCTATGGAGCAGATACCATGATTCAACCACTCGATGATCGCCTGGAAGATGCTGCACATCGCACTGTAGTGTTGCGATGTACACAACGTCACCTGCCTTGGATACGGAAGTTCTCCGGTTCATGACTCTGGCTCGAGCCAGACCTGTGTACACTTCGATCCCTTCGGCGGAACGATCCGCTAAATCAAACCAGAATGGCGTTGCGAAGGAGACCCTCTTCCCCTGCCCTCCCCCAAGCTTGGGGGAGGGGTGGCGAGCCTTGGCGAGCCGGGGTGAGGGCCTCGCTTTTCGCAACAGGCCCCGTGGAAGGATTTAGTCGCGAGGTCCGCTCGAAGCGATAGGCGCAGTGTGGCGAGGTGGCATTCCCGCCGTGCCTGGTACCGTTAGTGAGCCTACAGGAGACTCAGCGGAGCGGAACGAGCCGCTGCAGCATAGAGCGCCTCGATCACGCGGGTATTGGCCACGCCGTCCTCAGCAGGAGCCAGCAAGCGCCCCGCTGCAATAGACTTTGCCAGGTGATCGGCCTCGAGAGCATATTGATTGACCGCGCCGATGTCGATTGTCTCGGCACTGCCACTACGGATGAGGCGCACGCTCACTGGACTTGTCCCTGGAGTGAAGGCTCGATCTACGATGATCGAGCCTTCACTGCCGGCCACCTCATAGTGCCCACCGCTAGCCGTTTCAAAGCTGCAGTCCACCATCGCGAGGCGATCTCCAGGGAATCGCATCACTGCGCCGAATGAGATATCGACGCCGAATTGTTCCGAACGGTGCTGAAATGCTGAAACCTCTGCTGGCTCCGCGTCGAAGAGATAGCGCGCAGCGTTCACGGAGTAGCAGCCCACATCCATCAAGGCGCCGCCCTCGAGCAGGGCGTTAGTCCGGATATTGACATCTGGGTTTCGTAGTGTGAAGCAGAATGAGGCCCGGACGAACCGGGGAACGCCGATCTTGCCTTGAGCCACGAGTTCTTTGACGGTGGCGTGCTGTGGATGATGCCGGTACATGAATGCCTCCATGAGGAGCACGCCGTTTCCTTCTGCAGCGGCCACCATTTCTCGTGCTACTCCAGTGGTGCGTGCGACCGGCTTTTCGCAGAGGACGTGCTTTTTTGCCGCTGCCGCACGCACAGACCATTCAGCATGAAGGGAGTTTGGGAGGCTGATGTAAACGGCATCGATCTCTGGATCGTTGAGGAGATCCCCGTAGCTCCCATAGGCCTTGGGGATCTGGAGCTCTGATGCGGCCCTCTGTGCCTTATTGAGGTCACGGCTAGCGATGGCGATGACTTCGCATCGCTCACTCTCGCGGACGGCTGGGATGAACTGGGCAACACCAATTCGTGCGGTGCTGATCACGCCGAAGCGAAGTTTGCTGGCCATGATGTGCTTCCATTCTCTTGCTAAACCCTGATAGATCCTTCCAACGTTGCGGATAATGATAGCTGCTACATATCGGCAAGCCGCGTTTGGCCGCGTTTGACAGTGCTCGTCTAGACGGGCTATAGGTGACGGCATGCAAGCAGAGCACCTACAAGGGCGTGAACACCCGTTAGTCACCGTTGATGTGGTGATTCTCACGATTCAGCCTGATCGTCAGGAGGAAGAGGAGTGTTTGCAGGTCTTGCTTCTGCAACGGAGACAGCCACCGTTCTGTGATCACTGGGCCATTCCTGGCGGCTTTGTGTTGCACAATGAGCGTCTTGATGACGCGGCGCAGCGCGAGCTCCAAGAGAAGGCGGGGGTTTCCAGCGTTTACCTCGAGCAGTTGTATACTTTCGGGGAGCCGACTCGAGACCCGCGAGCGCGAGTCATCACGATCTCCTACTATGCATTGGTGCGCAGTTCTGACCTCACGATCCGGGCAGATGAAGCCAGCGCGACTGTCTCCTGGTTTCCCGTTCAGCACCTTCCCGATTACATGGCGTTCGATCACCAGCTCATTGTTGAAACTGCGGTGCAGCGCTTACGCAACAAGGTAGAGTATGCACCCATTGCATTTCAATTCGTGCCGGAGATGTTCACGATGGCAGAGTTGCGTCACGTATACGAAATCATCTTGGAACGGCGCCTCGATCCTGGCAACTTCATCCACAAGATTCTTGCCTCAGGCTTAGTGGTCGCAACGAGCCTCCACCGTAGCGGTAATCGGCATCGTCCGCCGCGGCTCTATCGGTTCACTGGAAAAGGGTTTGACCCGCACTCTGAAAGTGGGTGAAAGGGGATTGAGCGGTGACAGTCGCCCTCATTGTTGTTGACGTACAGGTGGACTTCTGCCCTGGCGGCGCGCTCGCTGTCCCAGAAGGGGATGCCGTCATCCCCGTGCTCAACGAATACGTACGGCGTAGCCATGCTCTGGGGATACCGGTCATCGCCTCACGTGATTGGCATCCGGCGAAGACGGCTCACTTTCGAGAGTTTGGTGGAGTCTGGCCGCGGCATTGTGTGCAAGATACACCCGGAGCAGCGTTCCATCCCGATTTGCAGCTCCCGGAGGATGCGGAGATCGTCTCGAAAGGGACCGGTGCCCGCGAGGATGCTTACTCCGCATTTCAAGCGCGTAATCAGAGTGGTGTCGCGCTCGCTGAACTCTTGCGTCATCGCGGAATCTCGCAGGTGCTCGCCGGCGGACTTGCGACGGACTACTGCGTCCGGGCTACGGTCTTGGATGCGCTGTCGCAAGGTTTCCGGACGGTACTGCTCATTGATGCCAGCAGGGGGGTGAACGTCAGCAATGGCGACGCCGAGCGAGCCATCGCTGACATGGTGGATGCTGGTGCCCAGGTTGCGACGCTGCGAAGGCTCGCAGCGGCGGTTCCGGGCTGGAAAGAGCAAGAGAGGTGAGGCGCGCCGTGCCTTACGATCGAACGGCCTGGCGAGAAGGCGTCAACCCAGGGCTCCTTACGGATATGTATCATCCTGATGCTGCGTATATCAGCTGGTGCAGTGGTCACAACGGTATTGCAACATTTGATCTCTACACTCGACATTCTCCGCTAGGTGGCGCCTACCTCTTGGTTGCCGGCCTGGAACAGGCATTGGAGTTTGTCCGTGACTTCCACTACACCCAAGAAGACCTCCGCTTCCTCGCCCAAGTACGCGGCTACGATCCGCGCTTTCTCGAAGAGCTGGGGGAGCTCCACTTCACCGGAGAGATTCTTGCAATGCCGGAGGGCTCCATCGCATTCCCAGACGAACCGCTTCTCCGCGTCACAGCGCCGTTTCGCGAGGCGCTCCTGATAGAGGCAGGGCTTCTCAATGCGGTCAACCTCGCCACACTCATTGCGACGAAAGCCTCGCGCATTGTTTGGGCCGCGAAGGGCCGGCGCGTTTCCGAGTTCTCCTTCCGGCGCGCCCAAGAACCATTTGTGGTTGCACGCTCCGCGTTCATCGGTGGTTGTTCGAGTACCTCGTTTCTAGCAGCCGCCTATCAGTATCGATTGCTGGCTACTGGTACCATTCCCCACGCGTTGGTACAGATCTTCGATGAGGAGCGCTCGGCCTTTGAGGCGGTGGCGAAGACCTACAACCGTTACACACTTTTGCTCGATACCTATGATGTCCAGCGAGCTGTGCATACGGCCGTAGACGTGGCGAACGAATATCAAAACCTTCTTGGCCATACGCTGGCCGCGGTACGCCTCGACAGCGGCGATTTGTTGGAAGATAGTCGTTACGTGCGCGAAGTACTTGACGAAGCAGGACTCACGGACGTGAAGATCCTGGCCAGTGGCGATCTGGATGAGTTTTCCATTGCTGATCTGCTGGCTCGGGGCGCTCCCGTCGATGCCTTTGGAGTGGGCACGAGCCTGGGTGTGGGTGCCGGATCCGTTGCCCATGAGGTAGACGGCGGCTCGCTTGGTGGCGTGTACAAGCTAGTGCAATACGCAGGCGCGGGACAGGGAGCGCGCCCACTCATCAAGCACGCTATGGGAAAGGTCACGTGGCCGGGCAAGAAGGAGGTCTATCGCATCGGTCAGTTTGAAGAGGACTTGGTCATGCTGGCCTCGGAGCGCCCCCCGGAGCGTAGTGCGCGGCTGCTCCGGCCAGTGGTGCAGAACGGCGCAGTACTCCCGGGCAGCTTGCCTCCACTGAGCGAGGTCTGGGAACTCGCTCAGCATAATCTACGCAGCTTGCCCGAGCAATACCGGGTGCTCAAGGATGCTCCGCGGTACCCTGTACGGTTTAGTACAGTCCTCACGCGACTCCGTGAGGAACTGCTCAGCGGAGGAGTATCACCTTTTCCGGACAGCGAGGTGACAACTGACCACGCTGCCCCAGGCGCTTCGTGAAGCAGCCTTAGACGTGGCCCTCAAGGATAGTGCGGATGTCTCGGATCGTGAGCCGGGTCCGCTCCGAGGCGAGCTCTCGATCGAGCTCGGCGAGCAGCTTCCTCCTCGCCTGAGTTTGCGCTTCGGTGAGTGAGTCCACCGGTGCTTCAGGGCTACCCATTTCAGGGTGGGCGGCGTAAAGCGCAACGCGGTACCGTTCGCGCAGCTCGTTGAAAGCAGGGGGACGCTCGATGAAGCGTCCCAGCTCCCGTCCGGAGGAGTCGAAGAACGCGAAGACGGGAATGCTCCGGTACTTTCCCTGATTGAGAAATTGGTCAGCGAGATCGAGATGCTGATCACGTAGGAAGATGTGGGGGACTACCTTGCCCTTTGATGCCGCGCAGAGCCTCTGCAGTATCGGTAATCCTGCAATCACATCGCCACACCAGTCTTCAGCGAGAACAAGCGTATCGATGGGCTCACTGATTGAGGCGAAGAACTCCTCTTCGGCAGGAGTCAGCTGTACGGATGACCTCACCTGTTCGATGCGATCTCGATTCCGAGTCATGCTGTCCAGAAACTGCTGATAGGTCATGCCGGACTTGAGCTGCTCAGCTGCGATGGCCATGATTCACACTCCTCAAGTGGCGGTCGAGCCCACGTGGCATACTCTTCCTTCGCATACGTGTTTAGCTAAGGAGTAGCAACCGGTGTACCAATTTCTTGGGTCAGGAAACCTCAAGACTGGGGAGTCGGTCGATTTGGGCTTTGTCGAGGCACCCGACCTCAATTGGGCTGGCAAATTGCTTACCTTTCTAGCTCACAAGGGAGCGGACTGGCAGTATCATCTAGCGCGCGCGCTCCGTGAGACGCTCTCTGGCTTGCGAGTACGCTTCTACGTTGCCACAGTGCGGAGTGAACTCATCAGTCAGGTGATGGTCTCCGATGCTCGTGGTTCCGGCATCGTGAGTCACGTCTTTACCGCACCGGCTTGGCGTCAGCAGGGAGCCTATCGGCAGCTTATGGCGGTCCAGATGACGCAGTGCCTTCGAGACGGCATCCGCGTGCTCACGCTGGGTACTGGCTTCGAGTCTCATCCTTACTGGATCTATCATTCTTTCGGCTTCCATTCGGTTGCTCCCGGATCGGGCTCTATGATGTGGCGCGCTAGCGCTGATGCGGTCCAAGAGTACCTCCTTCCGCAGGGACCGGTACACGCGCGGGCGCTAGCGTGGGGCGATTGGCCGGCATTGAATGTGCCAGCATTCATTGCACCCGCGGGGACAGAAGCGCTACCGCGTTTCGGTTGCCTTGGTGTGAAGGGGCAGGGCAACCTCGAAGGACCGTTCATCACGTTTATGCGACGGACAGAACAGCTCGAGACCGGAGAGCAGCGTGTGCTTGAAAGCCACTCGGGAGCCACGGTGGGATGGTGCCTCATGCAACCCGATCCCTGCTGGTTTGGCGATGCTTGGCGTGTAGATCTTGGTATCGTGCCAGGATTTGAGCAGCACTGCCAGCTTTTGACCAATGAGCTTCGCTGGCCAGACAGCCCCCTCTGGACAGCGGCATTGCCACGAGAAGACCACGACACGTGGATCGAGAGTCTTGGATTCAGGCGTGTAAGCTTACTCAATAATTGGTTGCGGATTGGCGATCAGCGCCGCGATGTGTGGCTGTGGGCCCGTCAATGATCACGTCCTCTGAATGGTTTCTCCCGGAAGAGACCAGTGCTACTTCGTTTCTGAACAAGGGAGCGATTCGGATGTAAGAGTGGGACCTTGTGAAGTATTGCGTAGACTCTCGTGCGGAGCGCGGTGTGGGCTGTGATTGAACAGGCGTGAGAGTGTGAAGCGACTTGGAGCTGCCTGGCACGATATTGCATCTGTGGTGCTTCTCGTGGGCCTGGTCGGCTTTCTCGTGGCAGTGGTGTTGCAGCAGCGGAGCATTCAATCTGTGACTGGCAGGTCACGCGAGGGCGCAGCGGTGCCAAGTGCGACAGCGGTGCTCAGTATGTCAGAGACGCTGCAGCAAGCAATTCCTACACATACACAGCCTGTAGCAACTGCGACGCGCGTGCCAGCGACTGCGACTACCGTACCGACAGCAACTCCAAAGCCGAGTGTGACGGCCACGGTAACTGTGACGCCAACGGTGACCAGGGCGCCGAGTGTGACGGCCACGGTAACTGTGACGCCAACGGTGACCAGGGCACCGAGACCGTCTCCCACAGCAGTAACCCGCGCGGCTATCGCACCGACCGGGCGGTCCCAGTCTCCAAGGCCCATTCCGAGCCCAACTCGTTCCGCGCCATTGATAGCGGTGGAGCATCCCACGGCACAAGGGGCGGGAGTGCGAGCTCTCGAACTCAGTGCCACGACGCTGGCGTTGGGTTCGACCTACGTGGCGGTCGCCATCACCGCCCCCCATGCATTGGTCACACTGACGATCCACTACCCGAATCAGCCTCCACACGCCATCACACAGCGCGCAAACGCGCAAGGAATCGTGTCCTTTCGCTTGACAGTTCCCAACGGAGTAGGAAAGGGCATCGCAACCGTCACTGCTCGTGCTGGCGCTGGTCCGGTGACGAAGACCTTCGTGATTTCCTGACCGGATGAGTTTCAGGACCACGGTCGTGACAAAGGCACGTGCTCGCTTGGTGGTTGCTCCCTTAGAACAGCCGTGTGATACTGTGGGTGAAGTGCTTCTGGGTCGTACGCAGACCCACCGCCTGCGCGGAGGTCAAGATATGTCAGCACCGCGGTATGAGCGCGAGATTCGATCTATTCTTAACAATCTCCCCGATTTTCCGGGCGAGAAGCGGCCTGGTGATCCTCCTCGGCGACGAGTGCCGCACACATCCCGTCCGCACTGGAGTGTGCCTGTGCCCGGTGCCCGTGACGCGTTTCTCGTAGCGATTGTTCTGGTTATCCTGGCGCAGTTTGGCAGAGTTGTCGTGGGTGTTTCAGCGACGCATCTCTTGGGAGCCGTGGCATCACTGCTGATCATCTATGCCATTGGTATCTCACTTGTGCGCGCTTTCATTGCTCCTACTCCTCCGCACGTCTGGCGAGGGCAGGTCATCGAGTCCCAGAAGCGCAGAGGGCTCGATGATGTCGTCCAGCGTGTGAAGCGCTGGCTGCATAGTAGGTAATGTGCGCTAGCGTGCCGGCACGCGAGTCTGCTTTCTTCCCGCGCCGCCAGTGCGGAGGGTGAGTGCTACACTAGTTACTGAATGGAAGGGTGAGCAACGGTGAAGCTGGTTACGGTCGTCGCACAGCAAGATGACGCTGCTTCCCTCAGCGATGCTCTTCGACAAGCAGACTTTCGCCTAACTCGCCTGGAGACCGCAGGAGGCTTCCTGCGCCGTGGAAATGCAACTGTTCTCGTTGGGGTGGATAACGACCAGGTCGATGAAGTTCTCCGGATTGTTCGAGAGACGTGTCAGTCCCGTACCGTCACAACTGGCGGAGATCGGGCTGTCCGGACTGGTGCAGCTACGGTCATGGTGCTCAATGTTGGTCGCTTCGAGCGCCTGTGAGTGTGAGAGGAGCACCGAGTCGTGGAACCGACAAAAGTCATTCAGCTGAGTGAGGCCGACTGCTGGGCCATTGATTACCTCATTCGTCACACGTGGAAGGACGATGATGGTCCTCCTGGTGGAGCGAAAGGCCTTCTGATCAAAGTTTTCAGCCTCCTCAAAGAGTTTGAGGCTGGCTCAAAAGCTCCGACTCTACCCATAGCTCTTACCGAGCACGAGTGTTGGTGCATCGATTTTAACATTCGGCACGATCTCAACATGGGACACGAAGCTGTCGGGAAACGCCTCCTTCTCCAGGTTTTCGGACTGATTCTCGAGTTTCAGAATGAACAAGCCACAGAGAAGAGCCTCCGCGGCTTTGGATGGACTCCGCGTTCCACTCGTCCGAGCGACCAGAGCCCGGCCGACAGCGCCGAGGGCTGATTCAACGAGCAAGAAGGGCAAGCGCGGTTCCGGTGCCAGTAGCTTGGCTTGTTTTTGCTGGTGTCGGTACGTTCGCTCTCACCGCCCTTGGCGCTGAGGTTGGTCTGCGCCTCTTTCCGGGCTTTCGGTCGATAGAGAACAAGTCGGGGGAATACCGGCGCGATACTCCGTCGAATCCGAGGCAGAGCTCCCGGTTGCCGAGCGTCATCGGCCCAGTCTTAACGCTCATTGTCCCCGGTCTACTGCTCCTCACCGCTACCCGCGACGTTTCGCACCGAGGCCCGTTGATGCTCTGCGCCGTTGTCGCGTTTGTCGAGGGCACGCTGGGCTGGCTCGATGATTTTTCGAAGTCGCGCGGCGAAGGGCTCAGTGAGGGCATCAGACTGGCTGCCCAGGGAGCTGTCTCGGTACTTGTCGCTGCCGGCCTTGTTGCCACCGGAGCGGTATCGGTACAGTCCGCTTCTGGCGTCATACAGCTGCTGGCTGACGTGGCGCTTTTTGTTCTGGCTGTCCTATCAACCGGCTTTGCAGATGGTGTTGATGGCCTCGTGAGCTCATTCGGAGTGATCTCTGGGTGCGGCTTCGTTCTCCTGGGTGGCGCTCAAGGGAGCACGTATCTGGTGTTTCTTGGAATCCTCGTACTGGCCAGCTGTAGTGGTGCGCTGCTATCGAACACGCCTTCCAACTGGACACGAACGAACGGGATATCGCGGCGTGCGCGGGCCTATCTCGGCGATAGCGGAGCTCTGGTAGTTGGTGCCCTCGTCGCCTTGCCACCACTGCAAGCCGGAGATGCCTCCTTACTGCCGCTCATTGCAGCGGCAATTACTCTAGAAGGTGGCAGCGTCTTCATTCAAACTGGTGTGCTGACTCCTCTCTACCGCCGCTTTGTGAGGCTGACCCGGTTCGACGCATCCAAGACCTTTGTTCCGCACGTTGAGTTCCCTTTGCCGTATCTCGCAACACCGCTGCACTACCATCTCAACCTCCTCGGATTTGATCCCGTTCATACTCTCAGTGTCCTCCTCAGCCTCCAACTGCTCGGAGTTCTCTGTGCTGCAACAATCAGAGCTCTGGGCACAGCTCCAGCGGCCGCTGGCGTGTGGATGCTGGGGCTAGTAGGACTTGTGCTCGTTGCTGGGGTCCTGGCTTTCGCCAAACGGGTCACCGTGAGAATCGAGACGAGAGGAGGGACTCGGTGCCTCGTGGTTGGGCGTGGCCTTGGCCTAAGGGTCCGAGGATGGGCGCTTGAGCGCCAGCTAGCTGTCGTGCCGCTTGGAAGTGGGGAGCTGCCCCTGCCTCTCCACACAGTTGCCGTGCTGCATCGTCACGATGCATGGGCTCTCGCTGCTCTGGCGTGCTGGCCGGAGCGCCCAGCGCTCGCACGCGAGTTTGCGGCTCGCATCCGTCCGCTGAGCCTCTTGCTCCGGCCTGAGATCACCAGCATCGTGATCTCTGCTGCTGTCCGTTCAGGAGAGCTGTCCAACCTTGTCGCCACGTGGCGGCGAGCGCTACGCGATGTCTATCAAGAAGGGCGGCTGGACGTGGTCCTCACGGACCTCGCTGGGCACCTTGAGGCCTCCGGCGATCTCGAAGCGGCCCAGCAGTGCCGGTCGCAGGTCTTGGCAGTTACACCTGGAACGACGCCCGCATCAGTGCCGCGGCAATCAGAGCTGGTCCTGGGATGATCGTCACGGATGCCACGGGGCAGATGTTCACCGACCGGCGATTTCGAGCGTTGATTGGTCTTGATTGGCCAGAGCAGTCGAACGTCGCGTTTGAAGTCTTGTCTCAACGCTCCCGCAACACGGTGTTCCGGCTCACGCGTCTGGAGTCTGCTGAGAGCGTTATCGTCAAAATCGTGAGGAAGTCCGAGGATCCCTTCTGGGAGCATCACCTGCGGCGAGAGCACTGGCTGTTACGCCTTCTCGAGCGATTCTGGCAAGGCGGCTCACCGCGACCTGTCGCTGTAGGGATCAATCGTGCGTGGGGCTTCCTCGCGATGGAGGATCTCCAAGCGCCCTCCCTGGCGGAGCTCGCACTATCTCTACCTCGGGAATCGCTCAGCGGGGCCATTGCGCTGGGCCTCCAGACACTGGCCTCACTTCACGGTGCGCTCGCCGAGCACGATGCAGTGTTCCGCCGCGTCATCACGAGCATACACCTTGATGAAGTGACAGAGGAAACGCTCCGAGCCAGATTTCGTGTCGCGTTATCTCGACTGTTCGGGTTGGATGACAGATCCGGAACCGCTATATGGGAACGCGGCGGAAGGCTCCACGGGTCGCTCCTAGCAGAGCCGTTGCAGATCATCCACAACTCATGCGTTCCTCTCAACGTGCTGGTTGACCAGCGTGCATGGGTCATTGATTGGGAAACAGCGGCTGTCGGAGCATTGGAATGGGACCTCGCGGACCTTGTGTTCTTTCCCCCGTTTTCACTGAGCCTTGAGGACACACTGGAGATTGTCCGAGGCGCCTACGATCGTCCCTGGAGTGAGCAACGGCTCCTTCTGGCAGCGCTGCTGAGGTCTCTCGACTACGCCGCAAGCACTGAGGCCCGAGCAGCAAGGAGTTCTGACTCCCAAGGTGAGGAGCACCAGCGTTCTCTTGCGTACCTGCGTCAGGCACGGGACCTGGCTCTGCACTTCGGTTGGCGAGAAGTGGTCGAGCTCGCCAATGTGCCAGCTGCTGATACGAGAGCGGCTGAGTAGCCCCGCAGGTCGGGGCTTCTGATTGCTGCTTTCAGTCCAGACCAGAGTGTCTCACTTCCAGGGAGTCATCACCAAAGACCGATCAGAGATCCGTGATCGCGAAGAAGAGCGCTAGCCAATTGCCTCCTCGCGGAGGGATTGACGGCCACCAGAGCATCTTGACAGCGTCTCTTCACGCTTCAAGAATCTTGAGCCAGAGAGGGGAGAAGGATGGCCGAACGATTCTTCCGTCACGGTCGTGAGCTCGCTGAGGACATCGCGACCTACAGAGTTCCAGAGGGCACGGTGGCGTGCTGGTTCTTGGGCCAAGCCGCGATCGTCTTGAAGAGCACTGCCGGAGTTCTCTTGATCGACCCCTACTTTCGTGAAAACCCTGGCCGCCTCTATCCGCCGCCACTCCATATCGATGAGCTGGCGGCGATTGACTGGGTGCTATGTACACATCATCACCTCGATCACCTTGATCCAGGGACAGTAGGGCCCCTGGCGCGCCGTTTTCCGCAGTGCCGTGTCGTCGTTCCTGAGCCGCACCTCGGCATCGCGCTCGACGCTGGCGTGTCTAGGGATCAGCTGGTGACTGCAGTTGTGGGCGAGTCTATCGAGGGACGATCTCTCAAGGTCACTCCACTGCGTGCAAAGCATGAGGAGTTCGAGCTGAATGCGAGAGGCAACCATCTCTACCTCGGATACGTTGTAGAGATGGATGGCATACGCCTCTTTCACGCTGGTGATACCGTTGGCTTCGATGGACAGGCAGAGGATTTGCAACCGTTCCGTCCGCACGTCGCGTTTCTGCCGATCAATGGTCGCGACTGGCTACGTAACCGCCGCAATATCGCCGGCAACATGAACTATCGTGAAGCTGTCGATCTCGCCCAAATGGTACGGGCCGAGCTTATCGTGCCACTCCACTATGATCTCTTCACCGGCAACACGGAGAATCCCGCCTTCTTCGTGGATCACCTCTTCCGCACGTGTCCGGGGCAAGCATTCAAGATGCTCGCCATCGGTGAGCGCTTCTTGGTCGCACCGTAGTCGTGGTCTCATGAGCAGGTGTCTACATAGTCTTGGGGACTGCACGAATCAAGGAATCAAGTAAGAGTTATAGCACTCAGCTTGTGCAACCGGTCACCTGCGACCTCATAAAAGATGCCGGCAACATCTTCATGGCACGTGAGCACAAAGACCTGGACGTGTTCTGAGACAGTGCATAGTGTGCGGGCCATTGCCCTGGTGCGCTGTGCGTCGAGATGCGCACCAGGCTCGTCGAGAAAGATCGGGATCTTCTCGCCTGTCGTCGACAAGGCGTCGACGAGGTTGAGGCGCAGGAGAAGCCACAAGGCATCCTGCGTGCCTTTGCTCAAGTCGGTCACGTCCACTTGTCGAGGTGGGTCTGTAAGCCAGGCGGTCGGGATCAGCGTTGTGCCCTGGAGATCGACCCGGCTGTAGCGCGACTCGGTAGCGACTTGGAACTGCCGGCTGAGATTGCTCTCCACACGCTGAGATAGCAGCGTGAACGCCTTGTGGGTTGCCTCATCGATGACGCTGATCGCCGACCTGAGCGCTTCTATCTCGCGAACGATCCATGTGAGCTCTCGGTCTGCACGCTCGAACTCCTCGTTTAGTGCTGGTAGGTCTTCCACGACCTCGAGTGCGCCTTGGAGCGTAGCGAGAAGGGAAGCGTGGCGTCGAAGAAGCTCATTGTAATCCCGGCTCGCCTGAGCTACTTCTTCTTGAGAGCGACGTAGCTCGCGCTCACTTGGAGCAGGCGTGTCAACAGATTCAGGAGCCTCGTCAGGGAAATGCATCAACCACTCGTGCTCGAGACTTTCAATTGTGTCCGGCCCTAAGACTGTGCTGAGTTGCTGCTGTGCCAGCTCCAAGTCGATGCCGCGCTGCCGCTCCTGGCGTGCCTGCGCGACCAGTCCATCGAAGCCTGCCAGCCCTTTCTCCAGGCTGTCTGCTGCGATGCCGATGTGTTCCAACTCCGACCGTAGCTCTGACTCCCAACCATCGAGGTGTGACAGGCGCTCCCGCAACTGGTTGATCTTCCGTTCGTAAGCTTCACACTCTCTGGAGGTCCCATCCAACTGCGACTTCAAGGTCTCCATGTGCTCAAGAGCTTGGCGGCGTGCAGTAACAGCACTCTGCCAGTCTCCTTCGACAGGAAGCTCATAGGCACGCAAGAGATCGCTGAGCGCGTTGTTCGATGTCTTGATGACCACTGCTGGCTGCGCAACTGGGCTCTTATCTCCTTGTTTCTTCAGCGCCGTGCCGGACTGATCCTGCAGCACCGCGAATACCAGCGCAGCGCAGACGATCAATGGGACGGCAGCAATCATCCACTTGCCCGGAGCAGCGGCGAGCACAACCCCAGCCAGAACGAGAGCGATTACCGCGATTGCCACGGCGTTCAGCGCGCGGTGAGGACGCTGGCTAGCTCTGTTTATCTGAGGGGCTTGAGCTTGCGATTCTGGGCGCTGGACTTCTGCTATCTCAGCATCGACCTGCATCATTGATCGAATTGTCGCAATCACAGCGTCGGGAATAGGCGCGACCTTCTCGATCGCTGAGAGACCTTGTGTCAGGGCGCCGTGCCGGTCTTGTGCCTGCTGGAGAGCTTGCTCGGCGGCGCGCAGCTGCGTGGACAGCTCTGCGCGTGATGCTGCCTCGTGCTGCAAGAGCACACGCAGCTCGTTGATACGCTCGCCAGTTGGGGGGACGTCTGGACCGTGTGGCAATGCCTCGAGCTCAGTGCACCGTAGGTTCAGTGTGTGCACTTCTCGAAGCCGGGCTGCCAATCGACGTTTCTCGAGGGCCCGGTGCTGTTCGCGCGCGTGCTGGAGATCGCATTCAGCCTCGATCTGCTTGTGCTCGAGAATTTGAAGCTCTTGGCGCTGACCGGCAATATCGCTGGCGCGCTGGCGCGCCTCCTGAAGCTTGTTGTAAGCGTCTTCTCGCCGTCTTGTGGCCGCGCCGTGCGGATGATTGCCCCTGGGGGTTCGTCCCAGCTTATCCAGATACTTGTCGAGTGCTGCACGAGCTTGGCTGACAGAGGCTTCTCCGCGAGACGCTGCCAGACGACCGACAAGGTTCGCCAGACTGCCAAGGTCCTTATCGGGCTTGCCTTTTGGCCCGTCGTGCGCGACAGCAATGTCTCCGGCGACGAGGAGCGCAGTGCGCCGGAAAGCCTTCAGGTCAAGTCCGAGATGCTTGGTGCCAAAGTCAAACTTGCCGTCATTGAACCAGTGGTACTGATGAGAAATGTCTTCCTTCTCAGTAGCGTCCCATACGTGCGTCTGAATCTGCCGTCTCCCGCTCTGCCCGTAATCTCGGTTGATCCGGATAATTTGCCCGGCGCCGAGCTCAAGGCGAAGCTCTGTTGCAGTCGTTCCTTGCCCGACCCAAGACAGGTAGCGATCTACGGAGGGGCCGTCGTCAAAGCCGAAAAGCGATCCAACGATGGCTTGTTGCAAGGTGGTCTTGCCACCTTCGTTGGGAGCGCAGAGGAGATTGAGATGAGGGCCGAATACGAAGGCGCTGCTCCGCCATGGGCCAAACTCCAGAAGCTTTAGATCGAGGAGTCGCATCTCAGTCGTCCAATTCCTGATTGTGGAGCGCCCGCAATCCGAGGTGTAAGGCGCGTCGAAGCACGGCTTGGTCTCCATCCTCTCGCTTGAGACGGCTCAACATCAACCGAGTGAACTCGCCGGCGACGGTCTGTTCCTTCGAGAGGGACTCGTAGGGCCATTCTGGCTCGGTGCCGTCTTCGACTTCGATGTGCCACGCGATTCCCGCACTACGTAGATCGTCGATAACGCTAGGAACCGTTGCATTCCCTCGGAGAACAACTCGCAAGAGCCCCGTCGTCCACTCAGGGTGCGGAACCTGGCGCTTGCGGAGCTCATCGATGATGCGCTGCGACGTGACTACTCCTTCCACCTCGATACTCTCCTTAAAGATCTGCCGGCCGGTGAGCGGCACCGTCTGGATGTCGACTTGAGTGTCCTGGCAGGACACGAGGAGGGCGCGTCGAGGGCCCGTCTCCGAGAAGTCCAGAGCCTCAGGGCTGCCCGGATAGGTCCATGCGATGCGCCCTCCCACCAAGCCCGATGAAGGCGTGTGGATGTGACCGAGCAGCGCCAGCAGGAAGCCTCGACTGGCAATGTCCTGCGAGGTGAATGGTGCATAGAGACAATAAGGGTCCGGCGGATCGACAGTGCCGTGGATCAGCACGATGCTGGGCCCTCTGGGAGTGGGGGCGGATGCGAACGGGTTCTCGGTACGCTTGTTGGAGATGAAGGCGGTGCCATAGATGGAGAGATCTCCGATGCGCCGCTCGCTCCAGGCAGCAGAGTCAAAGATGTGCACGTTGGCCGGCCAGGTTGTCGTGGCGTACACCGACCGCGGTGTCCAGGGGTCGTGGTTTCCCGGGGAGATGACGATCGGAGTGGGGGCGATCGAGTTGAAGAGATCTGCTAGAAAGACACCGAGGTCTACTCTGGCAGTCTCGTCTTCGTAGAGGTCACCACCGATCGTGACGGCATCGACTGCGCGCGTGCGTGCCTGACCCAGGAGATCCTTGAGACGTTGGCGCAGATCCTTACGGCGCTGAACGCTCACTTCGTGGGGCAATCCCGGAAACCGCTTGTCAAGGTGGAGGTCAGAAAAGTGCAGGATCCTCATTGCTCCCCTTCCCATTGAGATGTAACGCCTGGTGGTCTTCTGCGTCTGTCACCGTGCCCAGGTAGCCATATCACATCGAGAACATGACTCGCATGTCATCGCGCTTCCGGAAGACTCTACATCCTTATGCCGGCATCGTACTCGCCGGGAGGGGAACGATGCCGAAAGCGCGACTGGTCTTGGAACCCCCTGCGTGGCCCGTCGACAAGGCTGGTATGCTTGTAGTGCAGCAGTTTGCTCCCCTGCTTGGCTTGAGGTGGTGGATGTTTGGTCTCGTGCGAGTGCCAGAGCTCATCGCTCTGTTGGTGATTCTCTTGCTCGTCATCGGTCCGGGTAAGCTCCCTTCACTTGGGCGGGGGCTGGGCGAGATGATTCGCGGTTTCCGGCAAGAAGCTGGAGCCGGCAAGGACGTACAGGGTACGGACCAGGCTGAGACCGCATCGAAGTCTTAGCGTGGCGGTTCAAGCTCTCGATAACGTTCGGTCGACTTGTTAGCATTGTATGCTGCCAGGAGTTGACCGGTAGTGGAGGTTCGTAAGTCGTGAAGCCCAAGATTCATCCGAAGTATGTAGAAGCCTCTGTGACGTGTGTCTGTGGCAACACGTGGAAGACTAGATCCACAAGGTCCGAGATTCACGTTGAGATCTGCTCGAACTGTCATCCTTTCTACACTGGCACGCAGCGCATCGTTGATACCGCCGGACAGGTTGAGCGGTTCCGCAGGCGTTATGGTCTCGCTCCTGGTGAGGTAACGCAGTAGCCGGTCGACATTGGAGGAGGAGCCTTGCTGTGCAGGGCTCCTCCTTTTTGCTGAGCGCTCGGGCTTGCTTCGACTGTTCTGAGTAGGCGTGGTGAGTTCCGCCCTAGAGAGGAGCGCAGCGATGTTTGAAAAGCTCGCAGCCGTACAGGAGCGCTATGTGCGCCTCGAGGAATTGCTGGCTGACCCAGATGTTGTAACGCAGCCTCCGCTCCTGCAGCAGTATGCCCAAGAGCGAGCTGAGATCGAGGAGATCGTGACGGTATACCGGCAGTATCGGGAAGCCGTGGAAGCCGTTCGCTCCTACGAATACATGCTTCAGGATGTGGCATTGGAGGAGGAATACCAAGAGCTCGCCCGTGAGGAGCTTGCCCTGAGTAAAGGGCGTGAAGCGGAACTCGCGGCTCGGCTACGTGTTCTCCTCTTGCCCAAGGATCCTAATGACGACAAGAACGTCATCATCGAGATCCGTGCAGGCGCGGGTGGCGATGAAGCGGGCCTCTTTGCAGCTGACTTGTTCCGCATGTATATGCGCTATGCCGAGCGCCACGGCTGGCACTACGAGCTGATCAGTAGTAGCGAGAACGGCATCGGCTCCTTCAAAGAGGTTATCTTCAAGCTGAATGGGCGGGGGGCCTACAGCCGGATGAAATACGAAAGTGGCGTTCATCGCGTTCAGCGAGTGCCAGTAACTGAAGCCTCGGGGCGGATTCATACGTCCACGGCTACCGTTGCGGTGCTGCCCGAGGCGGAAGAGGTAGACGTTACTATCAACCCGGATGATCTGCGTATCGATGTCTATCGGTCAACTGGCCACGGAGGACAGAGCGTCAACACGACTGATTCTGCGGTGCGCATCACACACTTGCCAACGGGACTGGTAGTCACGTGCCAGGATGAGAAGTCCCAACTCAAGAACAAGGCTAAGGCCCTCATGGTCTTACGCTCGCGACTCCTCAGTATCGAGATACAGCGTCGCCAGACAGAAGAGTCGGCGGCACGCCGGTCTCAAGTTGGATCGGGTGATCGCAGCGAAAAGATCCGCACGTACAACTTTCCGCAAGATCGCGTCACCGACCACAGGATCAACCTGACGGTTCATCGCCTGCCGGATATAATGGATGGGAATTTGGACGCCGTTATTGATGCCCTCATTGCTTCGGACCAGGCCGAGCATCTCCAGGCTGAATCCGAGTTTACTGACGCTGCGCCCGCGCTCGGGCGATCCTAGGCGGAGACGTGGCGTCTCCTGATGGGCGACACGTGCGGTGTGATCGGTAAGGACAATTCCCTTCGTGCCGCCATTACCTCTACCACGCTGCGCCTACGAGCCGCCGGCATCGACACAGCGGCGCTTGATGCGCGGCTGCTTGTCCGCGCGGTAACCGGTCTGGATGATACTGGCTTGTTATTAGCCTTAGACCGATCTTTGGATGCTTCTGTGGCGTCTCAGCTGGCCAGTCTCGTGGAACGTCGAGAAAACCGCGAGCCAATTGCTTACATCCTGGGGAAACGTGAGTTCTATGGACTCACGTTCCTGGTGGGACCTGAAGTTCTCGTCCCCCGGCCGGAGACAGAGCTGCTGGTGGAGCGTGCGATCGAACTTGCACCCAGAAGAGCGCTGTGTGCGGATGTGGGCACAGGCTCCGGAGCGATCGCTTGCGCACTTGCAACCTACCGATCCGATGTCATCATCCAGGCGTGCGACGTCTCCCCTACCGCGTGCAGAGCTGCTCAACGTAATGCTGCCCGGCTCGGTGTCGATGCTCGTGTCGGAGTCGTGCGAGCCGACCTGCTGAGCGCGTGTGTGCTTGAGACGGCTGTGGTGCTCGCCAACCTTCCCTACTTGACTTTCGCTGAGATGGAGTACCTGCAGCCGGAAGTACAGCGGGAGCCGGTACTGGCGCTGTCAGGTGGCGTTGATGGACTAGTCCTGTACCGGCAATTGATCGAGCAGCTCGCGGCGATCCGTCCAGCAGTCTTGTTGCTGGAAGCCGGACCGGATCAGGTCGAGGCTTTAGCTGCTCTCGTCTTGAAGCGGCTTCAGTCTTACCGGATTACTGTATATCGCGATCTGGCACAGCTGCCACGGGTAGTAGAAGGCGTGTGCGTCACTCCGACTGGAGGCACGGAGTAGCTTCAACTTCTGGCGCGAATGCACTCAGCGACAGCGATGCCGGGCCGTCGATCACTCCGGGTATCGATGTGCGCCAAGGTAGATAGGGACCTGTCGGAGGTCGTTGATACGCTGGCAGCCTGTGGTGAACATCGCTACGCGGAGCTCGAACAGCATTTGCTCGATCCTCTCGATAACAGCCTCCATCGACAGTGTGGCCGGTTCCAGGAATGGCTGAGCGGCGGTGACGACGTCGGCGCCAAGTGCCAGGGCCTTGGCCGCGTCAACTCCGGAGCGAATCCCGCCGCCTCCAATGAGTGGCAAGTCTGGGCAGCAGGCGCGGACCTGGGCAATGCAGAGTGGTGTTGGAATGCCCCAACCGGCGAAGGCGTCTGCTGCGTGGGCGAGACGAGCGGACGAGGTGCGTGTCCCCTCGATACGGGACCACGACGTTCCACCTGCACCCTGAACATCGACTGCAGCAACTCCGGCGGCCCGCAAGCGTGCCGCGACCGAAGCTGAGATACCGAAGCCAACCTCTTTGACGATTACGGGTTGGCTGAGCTGGTGACAGATGCTTCCAATGGCTTCCTCCAGACCGGAAAAGGTCGTGTCGCCGTCCTGTTGTAGTGCTTCCTGGAGCGCATTGACGTGAAGGATCAGGCCATCAGCCTGAATCATCGCAATGGCGTCCTGGCATTCGCGAAAGCCGAAGCCCCGCCGGAGCTGCACTGCACCAAGGTTGGCGAACAGCATCACGGTAGGAGCTACGTCTCGCACAGCGTAGGTTGACCGCAGCTCCGAGTGCATGAGTGCTGCGCGCTGACTACCTACCGAAAATGCGACACCGGTCGCCTCGGCTGCCGCTGCCAGGTTCCGGTTGATGGCTCGGGCACGGTCTGTTCCGCCGGTCATAGCGCCGATGAGGAGCGGGGCACGAAGGCGGTGACCGAGAAACCCTGTGGTGAGATCCACGTCTGCCAAGTCGACTTCAGGAAGGGCATTGTGCTCTAGACGAAGAGCGGCGAAGGACAGCATAGCTGCCTCTTGCACTTCAGGCTGCAGGGCGATACGGAGGTGATCTTCCTTTCTCTGACTGATTCTGGCCACACCTTGCTCCTTCTGCCACCGCCTACGAGGCGAGCACGTCTAGAGATGGCCGAGCTGCTGTTGCTCTGCCCCCGGTACTACGCTCCGGCTGGGTATCCGGGTGACAGAGCGGTTGGCAAGAAGGAAGCCCGTGAAGAGGACTGACCAGCCAAGGAGCATCACGACCCAAAAGCCGCTTGCCGAGAAAAGCCGAGCCGTCGTTCCCGCTGCCGCGACCACTAGGGCCCCCGCGGCGATCGTGATCTGCGCGACAGCAAGGCCCCTGCTCTTAGGGTGACGGATCCCGCGCCAACCAGTGAGGGCTGCGGTGCCGACGAGACAGACAGTGCCAAACGTGTTGTTCACGATGAGGAGAATGAGCCATCCTCCGGGAACGAAGACGTTCGTTCCTGCTCCACTGGCGTGAAGTAGGGAACTCGGTGAATATGGTGCGGTGAAGAGAGACAGTGCGGTAATCAGCGACAACCCGACGAGCGCGCCCGCTAGCGCCCGCAAAGGGCGGTGGGAGAACAGAGCGATGCTTCCAAGCCCAAGGAAGGACACGTTGAGCGCCGCTCCAAAGAGATAGTAGAGGCGAAAGAGGAAGATCGGGCGACCAGTCAGCAAGAACAGGCAGTAGGATGCGCTCGCTACGCACGCCATGGTGAGGGCGACTGCCCAATACAACTGGTGTGGTCTGTGGTGATAGACCCAATCGTGCCATACCAGCGCAGAAAAAATGGCACAGAGGACACCGACTCCACCGGAAAGAGCCGCCTGCACTGAAGTGCTCCCTCTGTGCCTTTACCGACACCTCTCTATTGTAGCAATCACACTGGCCCTTTGGCTCCCATCGAGCATCTAAGAACAGCAACTGGTAGTGCTGTTTTCTCTCCTGCCCAGTACAGTGCTATCCTAAAGTGAGTGACAGGCGGAGCCTAGTGGGCGGAGTATGACAGCGATGGTAGAGCAATCTACTCGAACGACCGAGCAGCCACTTCCCCTGCCGCGATCCGATCTCCTCCATCTTCTCGAGCGAATGCTCTTGATTCGGCGCTTCGAAGAGAAGACGATGGAGATGCTCGCGCTTAACCGAATCCGCGGCTACTGCCACTGGAATATCGGAGAAGAGGCGAGTGTCGTCGGGTCAGTGGCTGCTATGGGCCAGGGTGATCGACTGATCACATCCTACCGTGATCATGGCTTCGCAATCGCACGTGGCACTCCTGCCGGTGCAGTCATGGCCGAGCTCTTCGGTAAGGAAGGCGGATGTGCCGGTGGCCGTGGCGGCTCGATGCACATGGTCGACGTTCCCCGTGGGTTCTTCGGGGGCTACGGCATTGTCGGTGGGCACTTGCCCCTGGCTATCGGACTGGCACTCGCCGCTGACTACCTTGGCGAGGACAGAGCGGTCGTGTGTGCCTTTGGCGATGGTGCCACTAACATTGGTGCATTCCACGAATCGCTCAATCTCTCGAAGTTGTGGAATCTTCCCGTGGTCTGGTTGCTAACGAACAACCAATATGGGATGGGGACGTCAGTCAGGCGGGCATCTGCGGAGTCTGAGCTCTACAAGCGAGCGTGCGCTTATAACATGCACGCGGAGCAGGTAGATGGCATGGACGTGCTGAGCGTGTACGAAGCCACCCATCGCCTCCTGCTACGTGCACGCGAACAGCACGAACCGGCCCTGCTCGAAACGCTGACCTACCGATATCCTGGTCACTCGTACGCTGATCCTGGTAGGTCCTACCGTACGAAAGAGGAGATCGATCGCTGGAAGCAGCGTGATCCTATCCGTCTGTTCCAGCACTATCTCGAGGAATACACGTCCCTCGAGCAGTCGGAGTTCGACACCATCGAGAAGCGCGTGGATCAGATCATCGAGGAGGCGGTGAGCTTCGCCGAGAGAAGCCCATTCCCTTCTCCTGACTCACTGTTCCAGCACCTCTATGCAGAAGAGAGCAAGAGTTAGCCATGACCGAAGGTACGTACCGCCAAGCTCTCCAGCAAGCACTTCGGGAAGAGCTCACGAGAGACGAGCGCGTCTTTCTCATGGGTGAAGAGATTGGTACCTTTGGTGGCTCCTATAAGATCACTGATGGGCTAGTACATGAGTTCGGAGAGAAACGTGTGCGTGATACTCCGATCTCAGAGGAGGGATTCGTCGGTGCCGGGATCGGCGCAGCGATGAGTGGTTTGCGGCCCGTTGTCGAGATTATGACCATCAACTTTATCCTCATTGCTATGGACCAGATCATCAACAATGCCGCCAAGATCCGCTACATGCTGGGCGGGTCAGTGGGAGTGCCTATGGTCATTCGCACCCCTGGCGGAGCTGGGGTTGGTCTCACCGCGCAACACTCTCAGAGCCTCGAGGTATGGTTCGCTGGCACGCCAGGGCTGATCGTCGTAGCCCCCTCTACTCCAGCTGACGCGAAAGGCCTCTTGAAGGCGAGCATTCGCAACGATGATCCCGTGCTCTTCTACGAGCACCTGATGCTCTACAATGAGAAGGGTCACATCCCTGAAGGAGATTATGTCGTCCCGATAGGCAAGGCGGATGTCAAGCGTCCGGGCTCCGATCTCACGATTGTGACGCATTCCTACATGACGCAGCGTTGTCTTCGCGTTGCCAGCCAGCTCGAGCGTGAACACGGCATCTCGGCAGAGATCATTGATTTGCGCAGCCTGCGCCCCCTCGACTTCGAGACGATTGCAACATCAGTCAAGAAAACGAACCACGTCCTGTGCGTTGAGGAGGGCTGGGTCAGCTACGGTGTGGGGGCAGAGATTGCGGCGCGCATCGGGGACGAATGCTTTGACTGGCTGGATGCGCCAGTCAAGCGGATTGGCGGCGCCGAGGTTCCGATGCCTTACTCGAAGCCACTCGAGAACGCTGCTATGCCGAGCGCTGAGCGTATCCTAGAGGCCGCCATCAAGGCTCGTCGCGGCACTCGCTGTGGCCCTTGCTGATACCTCCGCCACAATGACACAATGAAGAGCGTCATGCCACACCGGAACGATCTGTGAGTGCTCTGGCTTCTCTTGTCGCGTGGAGTCAAAAGGTCGAACCTTGCAAGATCACGCTACGACGTCCCGGCTGCCGCCTCTTGCAGTTGGGTGCTGTGCTGTCGCAAGTCAAGCGGGAAAGGATAACCTCTCTTTGACAGACAGCCGTAGCAATAGAGGCGGTGCAAGTCGTCCTCGGTCGGTACGTGGTCCGTAGCGGCGCCGACGGCGCGCGTCAGGCCCTCGATACTGAGGTAGCCGAGACTGGACGCATTGATGAACGAGGCGATCTCGGCAACGGTGTGGTGACTGGCAATGAGCTCCGTTTCCGTCGGAATATCAATACCGAAGTAGCACGGATGACGCAACGGGGGTGAGCCAATGCGCACGTGCACTTCCTTGGCGCCGAGGCGACGGAGCGAGCGGATGAGGATGGAGGGGGTATTCCCCCGGACAATTGAGTCATCCACGACTACCAGTCTCTTGCCCTCGATCTTGCTCTTCACAATGTTGTACTTTAGGTCGATCTCGAGCTGGCGCAGACGCTGATCCGGTTTGATGAACGAGCGGTCGGCGTAGCGGCTTGCAATGATCGGCTCAGCGTACGGCAAGCCACTCTCGGCTGCATAACCCAGCGCGATGGGAATCGAGGTCTGAGGAATGGGTACCACGAGGTCTGCCTCGACCGGGTGCTCGCGTGCGAGCTGGCGGCCAAGCTCCTCCCGGACATTGTAGATGGCCTTCCCCTGGAGCTGGCTCGTCGCATCGCTGAAGTAAATGTACTCGAAGATGCACAACGCTGAGCGCGCCCGTGTGCCTATGCTGTGTGACGTGAGTGTGCCGGATTCATCGATGCATAGCAGCTCACCGGGCTCAAGCTCGCGTACGAAGGTCGCTCCGACACGATCGAGCGCACACGTCTCAGATGCGAGAATCCACCCTTCTCCCAGCTTGCCCAGGCAGAGTGGACGCATGCCGTAGGGATCACGTAAACCATAGAGCTGCCCGTCCGCCAGCAATACGAGGGAGTAAGCGCCCTTCAAACGGTGAGTAATCTGACGGATACGCTGGGCCATTGACACGCCAGAATGTTCCAAGAGAAGGGCCGCGATGACTTCGCTGTCTGTCTGTGATCGAAGGGGGATGACTGATACCTCCTGGCGGAGCTCGCTCGCGTTCATGATGTTGCCGTTATGGGCAAGGGCAATAGCGTCGAAGAGCAGCCGCTGCCGTGGCTTCAGCACGAAGGGTGCCGCATTCGTCTCCACACTCGAGCCCGTGGTCGAGTAGCGAACGTGGCCGATGCCAAACTTTCCCTTGTAGAGAGCGTCAGTCCCACTGCTGAACACGTCACGGACGCGCCCCATGCCTGTCTTGTGATCGATGTCGCCGTCGGCTTTGAGCAGCGCGACGCCAGCACTCTCTTGGCCACGATGCTGCAGCGCGCTCAGGGCTATGACGAGGTACTGTGGAACGTCGATCTGTCCAGAAGGATCGAATATGCCTACAATCCCGCAGTGGTCATGAAGGATCTCTTCTTCGACCTGCTGCAACGTCTCTCTCCTGTGTGGTCAGTATACCCCAGCCAGTGCTGAGCACCGGCGAAAGCCGGATGGGCTGTCGTGATGCTTCCGGAGGGCGTTCTGGTTGTCGTGTCTCTGACAAGTAGACACCGCACCTTTCGGTTTCCGGGCTCACTTCGTTTCGATGTCACTGTGCTGCCGCGAGAGTCTCCCGCGGCGAAATAGCCCATCATCGCCCTGATGATGCCAGCGGCCGGGAGTAGATACTGCCGTGCGTGGCCACGTTACGATTCTCGGCTCGTTCTTACATCGTCGCTTGGACTTTTTCCTTAGCTGTTCCTTATCCTGTTCTTGACGAAGCCTCACCCCACAGAGCGACACTGCTGGTAGAAGGTGAGAACTCTTGCCACATACGGCTCAAGGATCGCACATGTTGGATGGCAGCAACGCGAAGCACGAACTGGTGCTCGTGGTCGATGATGAGCCCCTCCTCGTCGACTTTCTGCGGACTGGTCTGGAATACGAAGGCTACGAAGTCAAGACGGTGGGGGATGGCTCATCAGCGCTCAATGCGATGCGAATGCTGCGCCCGGACATCGTGATTCTCGATAGGATGCTGCCAGAGTTGGAGGGCGCCGAGGTCTGTCGCCGCATGCGTGAGGCTGGCATCGATGTGCCAGTTCTGATGCTGACTGCCAGGGGAGAGATCGACGACCGGGTCTCGGGCTTGGAGGCAGGTGCGGATGACTATCTCGTGAAGCCGTTTGCCTTCAAAGAGCTCAGAGCGAGGCTGCGGGCGCTCCTACGACGCCACCACGTAGGGCCCGAAGAGCTCCTGCGGGTGGGCCTGATCACGCTCGATCCATCGGCTCGTGAGGTCTTCGTTGGAGACCGGGAAATGGCGCTGACACCACGAGAGTTCGATCTGCTCGAGCTCTTTCTGCGTAATCCGCGCCGCGTGTTGTCCCGCACTACCATCCTCGACCACGTATGGGGCTATGACTTCGATGGTGACACGAATCTCGTGGACGTATATGTTGGCTATCTACGGCGCAAGCTCGGTGAGGAAGCTGGAACTCTCCTACGTACGGTCCGGGGTGTGGGCTATGCCCTGAGGACGGCAGAGTGATGGAGCCGGATCGCCAGAGGTCGCGGATGCCGGACAAGGGCGATGTAGGCAATACGAGTGGGTGGCGATGGTCGGTTCGAATGCGTCTGGCATTCGTCAACGGGATCGTCGTGACCGTGCTGTTGCTGGCTGTGTTGACTGCCCAGTACGTCATCCTCCGGCACGTGCTGATCAACCGAACCGCCGCCCTACTGCGAGCACAGGCGCACGCGGTGATCCAGCGCGATCTAGGGCCGCGCCCACTTGTAGAGCTGACGGATCCGCTGGCGAAGAGACTAACGGCAGACCTCGCAACGGGGAACACCAGTGTGGTGGTACTGAATCTTCAAGCCAAAGCGGTGGCAGACATTGAGGGCACGCCTCGTTCCAGCTCGAGCGTGACTCCGCCGCCCCCGCGAGTCGCTGACGTTCAACGCGCGTTGCGCGGTGGTGATGAGATCACCTATGAAGATAATGCTGCAGGTGGTCACGACTTGGTAGCTCTCATCCCTGTACGAGTGCCGTCACTGGCAGGTGCAATCATCGGAGTCGTTCAGCTCTCCACACCTCTGGCTGATGTTGACGCCACGCTTCGGAATCTGCTCATCTTCGATGCAGCGGGCGCGATGCTGGGCATCGCCGTGGCGGCGTTGAGCGCTCCCGCGGTCTCGCAGACTGCACTCGCGCCGTTGCAAAAGATCACGCTCGCTGCCCGTGCCATTGCTGCTGGAGACCTTGGGCAGCGGGCAGCGTTACGTGCAGGCTCCGACGAAATCGGCGAGCTGGGCACGGCGTTCGATCATATGGCGGATCGGGTTGAGGCAACCATTGCAACCCAGCGTCGCTTTGTCGCTGATGCATCACACGAGCTGCGCACGCCGCTTGCTGTACTGGCGAGTGGTCTCGAAGTGCTCCAGATGGACCCGATGGCCGGAGCGGAGCGGCGCGATCAGTTGATTGAGCAGCTGCGCAGGGAAGCAGGCCGCATGGGAAAGCTCGTGCAAGAACTCCTCGATCTTGCAAGCTTCGACCGCGGTATCACCCTTGAGCGGCGGACTGCTGACGTCGCTCGAATCTTGCGCGATGTGGCTGATGAGGCTCGCTTACTCAGTCCGCGGCACCAGATCATCGACGAGGCGCCGTCCCGTCTCTCAGCTCAGGTTGACCCAGATCGCATCCGGCAGCTGCTGCTCATTCTTGCTGACAACAGCATCCATCACACCGAGGTGGGGGGGAAGGTGCATCTGGTTGCTGCCGTCCGAGGAGAACGGCTGCTGTTACAGGTGCTTGACACCGGATCGGGAATCCCGGCCGAACTCCTGCCGCACGTCTTCGACCGATTCTTCCGGGCCGATAAGGCACGGGCACGGACCGAAGGACGCGTGGGGCTCGGACTGGCCATCGCGCGGAGCATCGCTGAAGCGCACGGCGGATCCATCGAGATCGAAAGCACGGTTGGGGTGGGAACGCGGGTAACCGTGCTTTTGCCGGTGACGGTGAGCACGGTCGGCGCTAAGCTGGCCCATTAGCAAGGATCCACTTGTGCCTGAAGCGCGAACACTGAGTGTAGGACCACGCATGCCCTGCTCGCAGTGACGGCTCGTAGAGACCAGAGGGCAATCAGGTGTTTGCTTCCGTGCTCAGTGGAGTGCTCCGAAATAGGTTGACGCGACGTTGGGAGATGGTCCACAGAGGCGGAGGAGGCGCCTCCGAACCCCAGCGTTCTTGCCGCGACCTTACGCTGAATTTCTCAGCACAACGCGAACTCGCCACGTGAGCCGGTCCTGTCTTGTCTGCAAAACAGGCTGCGCACAGGTCCGGCGCGGTGTCGTGGATGATCCTCAGAACTTGGACAACTCTCACGCTCTTCTTATCGACCACTCAGGAAGACAGCGGATGATGAACTTGCTCGAGCAACCTACTGGCACACGCAGTAAAAAGGAAAGGAGCAATATGCGCCAATTCTGGGGGCGAGGCGCTCTTGTCGCGATAGCTCTGCTCGCCGCCGTCACACTGGGCTCCTACGCGGCAGGGTCTCATCTGGGCTTCCCGGGAACCCCCGTCGGAGCAGTGAGTAAGCACTCCGCTCCCGCCGGAACGGGACCCATTTCCGCAAGATTGCTAAAGCAAGACAAGAAAGACGGCCCAGGTGACTCCGGAAGAGAGCACGCTATCTTGGCGAACAGGCCAGACCACGCTGGTCCGCGTGGGATCCCGCCGGCGCACTGACCTGAACTTAGGAATCCGCGAGTAGAGATTTTGGATCACAGGAGAAATCGATGCAGGTGACGAACCTCAGGCGCTGGGCACCGCTCTTGGGAGCTGTAGCCATTATCTTACTCATCTTAGGACTCTATGGGAACGGAGGCGCCCCCGCTCGGGGAGGTGTCAATCCTCTACTGGGCCTCACAACCCTAGGAGCTATTTTGGGTAGCACAGCGAATGTGCTCATTGCTGTGCTACCCCTCGTGCTCGCTGCTGCTTCCGGATACTTTCTCGTCCACTGGTGGATGGCTCCAGATGACGACACCAATGGCCTACACTCAATGCCCAGCTTCTCAGAGCTTTGGTCGGGTGCAACACACCGGAAGGACGTGACGTGCCCCGCGTGCGCAACACCGGTAGAGGACGGCTGGCAGGCGTGCCCGAGCTGTGGCTACCGCATGCACGTCATCCAGGAGCCGCCTCAATGTTCTGCTTGCCATCACGCTGTTGCCCGTGAGTGGCGTGTTTGCCCGCATTGCGCAGCCGAGCTTCCGATAGCTCCCGAAGAGCGGCGCGTTCCGGCACGCGCGATGGTGGAAGCAGCCCGTCTTCATTCTGAGACGACAGCACTCGTGAAGTCTGAATCGATCGCTTCCCCGATCGACGCGTGACGGCACCTGACCTAGTTCCCCACGCCGCATTGTCGCAGCGCGGGGAACTAGGTGGTTTCTACGCTCTTCTCTCCGAGCATCCATCCTCTTCTTCGCTGTGGTGAGCTCACCTACACTCGAACACCTGTGTCGCTGCGTGATGGGGAACGTGGTCTGTGTACCGGCGGATACGCGAGTCGCACCAGGTGGCTTATGCGTGTCGGAATATCGTGGTGCTGCCGGGCGGCAGCTGTGACCAAACAGAGACGCAGGCCCTCCCCGTCCTTGCAGCCATGTCACGCCAACCAGGACGCGCAACAGCAACACAGTAGCAACATCATCCCTCGATGTTGTACTGACAACTTCCGTGCCTTTAGGTAACGTTTAGCGCATTCGTACGTTTGCGCGGGCTACCGGAGGACGTTCAAGGACCGTCCATATCTCAGCCGTGCCACATTTTCGGCTTCGACTGTGCTATGGAGCTGGAGGAGCACGGTCCGGGACGCTGGAGCGGAGCTATATTAGCAAGAGAGCCGCGTGCAGTCATCTATGGACTCCGTGGCAGGAGTCTTCGGGGAAGAGGGGGGTGCGGAGTGTCCCTGACCCGATTTGCACTGCGCAACCCGCTCGTCGTCGCGCTCCTTTGTCTCGTTGTGCTGTGCTTCGGGCTGTACTCCTACTTCACGCTCGGTGTGAGTCTCATTCCTAATGTGACGTTTCCAGGGGTCTCTGTCGCCACTGCGCTTCCGGGAGCAGATCCGCAGACGGTGGAGACGCAGGTAACGAAGCCGATTGAGGATGCTATCGCCCAGCTACAGAATATCGATACCATCACTTCGACCTCATCTGAAGGACTGTCGGTCGTCAATGTCCAGTTCACCACCTCTGCAAACATAGACCTGGCACCTATCGATGTGGAGCGGGCCGTCAACTCGGTTCGCAGTCAGTTCCCGACCGGCACGAACACCCCGGGCATCACACGCTTTGATGCCAGCGCCATCCCGGTGGAGGTCATTGCACTCTTTGGACCGCAACCGTCTGATGAGCTTCAGCAGCTGGCGACCAATCGCTTGCAGCGCCCTTTCCAAGCGCTGAAAGGCGTTCAATCGGTGCAGATTGCGGGGGGATCGGCACGGGAAATCCACGTCAAGGCGAACATACAGAAGCTCGTTGCCTATCAGATCGGTCTCAACCAGCTTCAGCAGTCTATTCAGTCTTCCCAGCTCGAGCAGCCAGCTGGGCAGCTTCCGGTAGGACGTTCCGATACTGCCATCATTTTTGATGCGCTGTCCACCTCACCTCGGCAGTTGGCGAATATCGTTGTCGCGAACACGAGTGCTGGCAATGTGCGACTGGGCGACGTCGCCACGATTAGCGACGGTTTCAAGCGAAACACGTCGTTCATCCGCGTAGATAGCAAGCCTGCAGTCGCGGTAGTCGTGACGAAGCTCCCAACTGCGAATGCTCTCTTGATCAGCAAGGAAGTGGCCAGGACGATCAAGGGTCTGCAGCCGAGCCTACCTACCGGCGATCGCTTGAGTGTCGTCTTTAGTCAGGCTGAATACACGCAGCAGTCGTTCAACACCGTGCAGCGGACGCTCATTGAAGCAATCATCGCCACTGGTCTCATTCTCTTGCTCTTCCTGCACACCTGGAGAAGCACCTTCATTGTCCTGGTCGCCATCCCCACTTCACTCCTCACCGCCATTGGCATGATGCTGCTGCTGCATTACGACCTTAATCTCTTTTCGATGTTGGCGCTGACGCTCAGCGTAGGGATTCTGGTGGACGACAGCATTGTGGTGCTAGAAAACATCTACCGTCACCTTTCCCTCAAGGAACCGCCGATTCTTGCTGCGCTGAATGGTCGTAGCGAAATTGGGTTTGCGGCGATCACCATCACGTTCGTCGATGTTGCGGTCTATGTACCGATTGCGTTGATCCCAGGAGTATTGGGTGAGATTCTTGCTCCCTTCGCCCTTGTCATTGCAGCAGCCACCTTGACTTCTCTCATCGTCTCCTTTACTTTGACGCCACTGCTAGCGAGCCGCTTTCTCACTACTCAAGCGGTACTCCAGAGTGGGAACAGTCCGCTTGCTCGGTTTGGGCGCGCGTGGAACTACGGGTTCGGGCGCCTCACGAGCTTCTATCAACGCATCCTCAGCTGGACCCTGACGGGCCACTGGCTGGGGATCGGCGAGAGGCGTCTGAGAGCGCGCTCTGCAGTGGTTGCCATTGGTGTCCTCTCGATGATTCTGTCGATCGGCTTCGTGACTAGCGGTAGGATTGGCTTCGACATCTTCCCGACCGGCGACCAGAGCCAGGTGGGAGCGAGCCTCACTCTTGCGCCCACCACAGCGGCCCGGGAGACGCAGCACGTCGTAGAGCAGATGGTGGCAAAGGTGAAACAGTTCCCAGAAATTCGAGACTACTACACAAGTGTATCGAACAACACCGCGTCGTTTACGTTCTTGCTTGTTCCGCCATCGCAGCGCAGGCTCTCGTCTGCTCAGCTCGCTGATCGTATTCGTGTTGCCCTTGATCCCAAGCTGCCGGGTAGCCACTTCACCACGAACCTGCCGACTGCTTTCGGATTCACGGGCGATAGCACGGCACAGCCGATTCAGGTCAACATTCGCGGTGATGATCCGGCAACACTCGCGACCTTGACTAAGCAGGTGGAGGATCTGCTCCGGAAGATCCCCGGAACTGTCAGCATCAACAGCTCCACTGATGTCGTTCAGCCACAGATGGTATTTCGCTACGACAGCAGTAAGGGAGCTGATCTCGGCGTGAGTGCCCAGCTCGCTGCCCAGACGTTACAGCTCGCCGTGAATGGTGATGTCGTGTCCGAGTATCAGCGTCCCGGTCGAGCGAATGTTGATATCCGGCTTGAGGCCGATGATGCATTTCGATCGTCGCCTCGAGAGCTCACCTTCTTGCCGGTAGTCACGCCTTCGGGTCAGATGGTCCAGCTGGGTCAGGTGGGGCACTTTGTTCAGAGCACAGCTCCACTTCAGATCAATCACTACAACCGCCAGCGTAGTATCACCGTCAGTGCTTCCGCTTCCGGTCGCCCAGTAGGCTCTATCATCAACGACGTGAACGCTGCGATTCAACGACTCCCTGTTCCACCGAGCTACTCGGTAGGGCTGAGTGGCGGAGCCCAAAACAATGTGACGGCTTTTGGCGACCTGTTCAAATCACTTGGTGTTGGAATTCTCCTCATCTACGTGCTGATGACGTTGCTCTTCCGCTCCTTCACGCTACCCTTCTCTGTGCTGGTGTCGCTTCCGCTGGCTCTCTTCGGAGCGCTGGGTGCACTGGCCATCACCGGAACACCATTTACGCTCTTCTCTGCACTGGGGTTCTTCTTACTCGTCGGCCTCGTCGGTAAGAATGCAATCCTACTCGTCGACTATACTGACACGTTGCGAAAGCGCGGATACTCGAGGCTCGAAGCTCTTCGCGAAGCCGGGCCTACGCGACTCCGGCCAATTGTGATGACGACGTTCTCGGTGATCTTCGCTCTTGTGCCTGTCGCGATTGGGATTGAGGCAGGATCGGAGCTGTTGAAGGCAGCGGCGATTGTACTCATTGGTGGCCTTCTCACTTCGACCTTGCTGACACTGCTGTTTGTACCGGCGATGTATACGTATTTCGACGACCTCCAAGAGCAGATCAAGCGGCTGGTAGCCCGGCTTGTCGCACCACGGGAGCTGGAACCAGAGGAGCTGGCGGCGCTCAGTGTTCCGCAGCAGAGCCTTGCGATGTCACCATTAGATGGGGCTCGTGCGGTGACCGAAGAAGTCACACTTCGCAGAGGAGGGTAGCGTATGATGTACCGAGACCGTCGCGCTGCTATGGCAGCGGTAGGTTTGACCCTGGTGTTGCTGTCTGGATGTGCCGGAGGCACGGCATCGTCAGCAGCGGTGAAGATCCCCGCCAATCCGGTGCAAGTCGCCAGCGTCCAGCGGGCGACCGTGGGCACTACCTTCACCTTTACGGGCTCGGTAGTTCCTGTGTCTTCGGTAGACGTTCAACCCCGTCAAGCTGGCCGCGTGCTCTCGCTGAACGTTTCTGTAGGGCAGAAAGTTCAGGAGGGTGCAATGCTGGCGCAGCTCGATCAGACGCAACAACAGCTGGCCGCGGAGCAGGCGAAGGCTTCTCTGGAACAAGCTCAGGCGAAACTCGATGCGATCAAGGCTGGCCCACGTCCAGAGCAAGTGGCCGAGGCGCAGATTGCCGTTGATGTGGCCAAGTCGAAGCTGCAGGCGATGTTGAATGGTCCGAAGCCGGCGAATATCGCCAGCGCCGAGGCCAGCGTGCGGAGCGCCCAGGCAGCGGCTGATGCTGCCGAGCAGAAGGTGGCTTCACTGGTGCATCCCCGTCCGGAGACCATTGAGCAAGTCAAGGCGCAGCTCGTGACGGCTGAGCAAAACCTTCAGGCTCTTCAGAAGGGCCGTCCACAGCAGGTGGCCCAGGCGCAGCTTGCACTTGATGAGGCAAAGCAGAGACTCTCGACGATCCAAGCCGGTCCTCGCCCTCAGGTTGTGAGTCAGGCTCAGGCACAGGTGCTTACCACTCAAGCCCAGCTGGCAGCCCTTCGGAATGGACCGAGCGCTGCGGATCTGGTGCCGCTTCAGCAGGCGGTGGAGATTGCGAAGAACAATCTCAATGCTGCGCAGATCAGTCGCGACTCGACCTGTGCGCAAGTTGGCAAACCAGCTGGGTTTGGCACGGTTGGCACGCAAGCAGCGTGCAACGCTGCGAATGCCCAGGTGAATGCGGCGCAGTCGTCTGTCGATGAGGCCATTGCCAATCTCCAGAAGGCGCAGCAGCCGCCCAGCGCGACGGACCTCCAGCGAGCTCAAGCGGGAGTGCAGTCGGCCCAGGCGGCGCTGCAACAGGCTGAGCACCCATACACAAGTCAGGATGTGGCACAGGCTCAGGATGCCGTGAGCGTGGCAAGGGCTCAGCTTGCCATTGCCGAGCGGCCTGGATCGGCACAGGATCTTGCCAAAGCCCAAGCGGCAGTGCAGTCGGCCCAGGCGGCGCTCACCCTTGCAGAGCATCCGGCATCACCGCAAGACTTGCAAGTAGCGAAGGACGCTGCAATTCAGGCGCAGGCTGCTGTCACGCAAGCGACGCAAAACCTCAACCTCGTACAGAATCCTTACACCGTCCAGGACATCGAACAGGCCAAGCTCGCTGTGCAAAACGCCCAAGAACAGCTTGCTCTCACTAAGCAGCCTTATACAGCGCAAGACGTGGAGCAGGCTCAGGCAGCAGTCGATCAAGTGAAGGCCGCCTACGATCAGGCGGAACAAAACCTGAAGGACACTACAGTGACGGCCCCGATCTCCGGGGTCATCACTGAAAAGAATGTGTCCAGAGGCGTTCTGGCCGGTCCGAATACCACGCTGGTCACCATTGCGAGCCCTGAGGATGACGTCGAAATCAACGTGCCTGAGACAGAGATCGCCGGAATGGTCGCGGGCAAGCCGGTGACGATCAATGCTCAGACCGCTGGGGCGACCGAGGGCCTCAAGGGCAAGGTGACCAACGTCGCTCCTAGCGCCGATGCAAAGAGTCGAGCATTCTTGGTCAAAGTCGCACCTGACACCGCCACGGCTCCCCTACTTCCGGGGACCTTCGCGACGGTCACCATCACACCTGAAGAGCATGCCAATGTCTTGGCGGTGCCCAGTGACTCAATCGTGCAACGAGGCGGCAAGCCTGTCGTCTTTGTCGTGCAGAATGGGATGGCAAAGCAGGTTCCGGTGAGCGTGGGCCTTTCGAACGGCACATTGACAGAGATCGTGTCCGGCGTGCAACCCGGATGGGAAGTCATCATGCAAGGTCAGGACACGTTGGTTGATGGTGATCACGTCAGCGTCGCGAAGGCGCCAGGATAGAACACTGGAACTCGAGGTGCAGTGAAGAGAGGTCTGAGGGAGAACCCTCAGACCTCTCTCGTTTGAGACAGATTGCCCAGTTCACGGGATTGTTTCCGGGAGATCAGCGAGAATACCATTACCAATAGCGGAAACATTGCGATTCCATGGATTGTCTATATGAAATGCTTACAGTTGTAGAACTTCAGGTATTTGACGCTGTAGCACGCTGGCGGCACTTTACGCGGGCAGCCGAGGAGCTTGGCGTCGCACAGCCTTCGGTGACATATCACGTACGAGAGCTTGAGCGCCGGCTGGGAGTGCCGCTCGTGGATCTGGTCGGGCGGCGAGTGCAACTGACCGACGCAGGCGAGCGTCTTGCGCGGCGAACCGCAGCCATTCTCGTCGGCCTACGCGACCTCGATGACGAGATGCAGGAGTATCAGCGGGGCGGAAGAGGGAAGCTACGACTCGGAGCCACCCGCACGATTGGTGGATATGCGCTCGGGCCGGTATTGTCGCGCTTCCACCAGGCACTCCCGCGTGCAGACCTCGAGCTCAGAATAGACAACACCATGGCTATCGAACACATGTTGCTGGCGCACGGACTCGACTTGGCGCTCGTTGAATGGGAGGTCACCAGCGCGGAGCTCGAGGTTGAGCGGCTGCGGACGGACGCACTCGTGCTCGTGGGACCACCTGATCATCCACTGTGTCACCAGAGGAGCGTCGACATCGGGGACCTACGCGGACAGTCGTTCATTATGCGTGAACGGGGCTCTGGAACTCGTGCCCTGGCAGAGCGAGCCTTGGAGCCAATTCTCAACACCCTGAATATCGTGCTCGAGATTGAAGAACCCGAGGCCATTGTGGGCGCTGTCGAAGCCGGCTTGGGACTCACGATTATCTCGCAGTCGATTGTGGGAGAGCGCTTGCTGAGCGGTAAGCTCGCCCTGGTACCACTCCAAGACGCTGATTTGCGCCGCTACTTCTCCTTGGTGAAGGTTGAGTCACGCCGTCCCACAGCGCTCATGCGCACCTTCAGTGAGGTAGTGCGAAGCTCGTGGACTCGATCGTCGTGAAGGTTGGGGTCACGGACCACAGGAAGGCACACGGATTCGGGTGCGCTTCTAGCCACTGCCTTGTTCATAACCGCGAACACGCACGGCGAGAGACTTCCCTCACCGTGTACAGGGAGAACCCGAGCGCCAGAGGCTGGAATCTCCCCTAATCTCGCACCCGGACTTCCGCTGTTCTTCGCGTAGCTAGTGGCTAGCCGGCCTCGCGCGGCCAAAGAGGGCCAGTAACCTCGAGGTCTGCCCGCGCCGCTGGGTGCGCTCGTAACGGACGACCGCGGCGGTACGGTGGTTCTCGCGAGCCTCCTGAAGCCGTTCCTGGTAGATAGTCTGGCCCATTTTGATGAACGGAAACATTTTTGCCACCTCTCTCCTCCGACTCATGGTGCCGGTAGGCTTCTGTGATCAGGCCGCTCGGCGCTTGGCACCGACCAACCGGCGAAAAATGCTTATGCTTCCCTTAGGCTGTCCGCTGGCCTTGGCGCTGTTCCGGCGGGTGCGGATCGCCTGAGTATATTGGTGGCTCTCACGCGCCTCGCGGAGTCGCTCTTCATAGAGCGTCTGGGGGATTCCAATGTAGTGGAGCATTGCTGACTCCTCTCCTCGCCCTGTTCTTTATGTTGCCAGCTTGATTGTCCGGGAGTGAGCGGCTGGGAACCACGAACAAGGTGAATAGTTGGACGCCCTCTGGGACGAACTTGTGGAAAGCGTCACTGCCCGGAAAGTTCTTCGTGTCGACGTCTGAGTGGGAGCGCCGTTGAAGGTGGTGACGTGCCCCACGTGGGCCGCCACGTGTTTCCTGGTGATTGGAGAGGACCCGTGAACCCGACACAGGCCCCCGGTACGAAAGAAAGGTGAGCGAGATGGGATGGATAACGAGGTCGTGCTACGATGACGTGGCAAGCTTGGTGACGTTCACGACGAGGCGGTGATCAAGACGCGAGGTCACTGTGTGTTCTGATGTGCGAGCGCCCCACCTTCATTTTGGCGAGACGACTGAGTCGCTTGGAGACTCGCTGCGTCGACTGCGCCTAGAGCGGGGCTTGACGCAAGAGCTCCTCGCCGAACGCGCGGAGATGAGCGTTCGCGGTTTACAGAAGGTGGAGCGGGGGGAAACCAGGCCCTACCGGGAGACTCTCGAGCGGCTCATGATCGCACTCGAGATTGACCCACAGATGGCCGAGACCTTGAGAGTACTGGGTCGTGGCCATCCGCGACGGAGCGAGGAAGGCGAGGATGCCCAAGGGGGCATAGCTCCTGTCACACTGCCACGACCACTGACTGACCTCATCGGGCGCGATAGCGAGGTGGCGGACCTGAAGCGGCTGCTTGGCGATTCCCGCCTCGTCACTGTCACCGGACCTGCCGGGATTGGTAAGACCCATCTCGCCTTGCAGGTAGCCTGGGATGTAGCCCCGCAGTATGCGGATGGCGTGTGGTGGGTTGATCTGGGTACTGTCGTCAGCCCGGCGACTGTTCTACAAGCCGTTGCTGAGACGCTGCATCTAGCGGAGAGGCCACCGCTTGCTCTCACGGAGACCGTGCACGCCGCTCTTGAAGATGCCCACGCACTGCTCTGTCTGGACAGCTGTGAGCGAGAGATTCAAGAGTGCGCACGCCTCGTGGACGATTTGCTGCGGACGTGCCCCGCTCTTACTATCGTTGTGACGAGCCGCGAGCCATTGTTGGTCGCAGGCGAAGTGCTCTTTCGACTGCTTCCGTTGGGATACCCACCCTCTGAGAAGGACTATCCTGTAGAGCAGCTTCTTGGGTTTGCCGCGGTGAGGCTCTTCGTTGAGCGAGCAAGTGCCATTGATCCCACTTTCGCGCTGAATGATGAGTCGTCTCGCTACGTAGTGCAGATATGCGAAAGGCTGGATGGCGTCCCGCTCGCGCTTGAGCTCGCGGCAGGCTGCGTGTCTGCCCTCAGCGTTGGTCAGCTCGCTGAGCGGCTGCACGAGCGGTTCGCGTTGCTGACGGGCGGAAGCCGCTCAGCGCCACTGCGCCATCAAACGCTACGAGCGGCCATTGACTGGAGCTATGACCTCCTGGATGAGATTCAGCGGCTGCTCCTGAACCGGCTCTCGGTGTTTTCGAGTGGCTGGGATCTCGATGCAGCCGAGGCAATCTGCTCCGGCGGAGGACTGGAGCAACCAGCAATCGTCCGGATACTGATTCAACTGGTGACACGCTCTCTCGTCATGGCGGATAGCCGGCAGTCTCTGGTAAGGCGCTACTACCTGCTAGAGACGGTGCGACTCTATGCGCTCCAGCAGCTGCGAGCTCAAGGCGAGGAGGCGATCTTTCGCCAGCGCCACGCAGAGTACTTCCTAGCGTTCGCCCAGCAGGGCGATGCTCTCGCACCTGACCCTGCGAAGCGGCAGCAGCGCAACGACGCGCTAGAGCGAGAAGAAGGAAACCTTCGAACCGCGCTCCATTGGTTCAGCAAGCAGAGTGGCCCAAAGGAGCTCGTCACGCTCGTCAATGCGCTGACGCCATACTGGCACGCCCGTAATCGCTACAGTGAAGCACACGAGTGGCTGGGGAGGGTCCTTGCCTTGAGCGAGCTCAGCACGCTTCCCCATGATCACGTACGCGCCCTCTACAATGCTGGGACGATTGCCCTCGCTGAGGGTGATCACCGGCGTGCCTGGAACCTGCTTATGCGCTCCGTAAATCTGGCCCGGAACCTAGAGGATCCCCGTGATCTTGCGCTGGCACTTGGGAGCGCTGCGGAAGTGGCGACACACAACCGTGAGCGTGAAGCCGAGCCACTGCTGACAGAGAGCCTGCAAATCTACCAGCAGGTCGGCGATCGCTTGGGAGAAGCGAAGAGGCTTGGACAGCTTGGCGTACTGAAAGCCTATGCTGGTGATCTCGACCGTGCCGAGACCCTGTTACGCGACAGCGTTGCGCGGTCACAGGAGGCCGGCGACGCTGTCGGCGTCGCTCACGCGACCGCGGGATTGGGTCTCATTGCGACGTGCCGGGGTAACTGGGATGTCGCCCAGGCACGTTACGAGGAGGCGTTGAAGCTTTACCGGGAACGCCGGAACAGGCGCGGAGAAGGGTACACGCTCTGTGCCCTTGCTCAGATTGCTCTCCACCGCCGCCAGCTCAATAGCACGGGAAGACTGCTGCTCGAGAGCCTAGAGATTGCCCGAGACCTGAACTTGCGCGATCTCGAAGCGTGGACACTCCTGAATCTTGGTCGCCTCGCGCGAGAGCGCAAGCTGTATCGAGAAGCCCACCAGCGCCTGGCAAGCTGTCTGTCGCTACGGCTGGCGCAAGGTCACGAGTGGGGAGCAGCGGTTGCCCTAGCCGAACTGGCGGAGACGGAGATTCGGGAGGGAAAGCCGCGCCGTGCCGTGCCTCTGCTGGCTGCCGCGGAGTGCCGGCTCACGGCACCGGACTTGCTTCCTACCACGAGTGATCCCAGCGGCTATTCCCTTGATCGTATTCAGCGTCACCTTGAGGACCTGCGACAGCAGCTCGGAGAGGAGGAGTGGTGTAGCGCCTGGGCACACGGGCACACTCTGGAAGACCGCGACCTCATGAGTAGTAGCGTGCTCTAACTCCGCGGGGGCAACGGATCTGGCCGCAACAGGGCGCTGCTCGATTAGGGGCACGTGCCTTCTGGTTTCCTCTTCCTCCGTGCTGCGCCGCCACGGGATCAGCGATGAATAGTGTTTGTCGCCTCTGCTGATTTCCCTTACACTGACGGCGAGACGGAGATGGCGGGCACCGAAAGAGGTGAAGGACGTGCGCATCGACTATGCCCGGGTCATGCCTGCTGCCTACCGTGCGCTTGTCGGCGTCCAGCGGGTCGTCGACGAAAGTGGGCTTGACCCGAAGCTGCCCGAACTGGTCAAGGTGCGAGCATCGCAACTGAACGGCTGTGCCTTCTGTCTGGACATGCACACGAAGGACGCGCGCGCTATCGGTGAGACGGAGCAGCGCCTCTATCTCGTCGCAACCTGGCGCGAGGCACCGGTGTTCACGTTCCGAGAGCGTGCCGCCCTCGCCTGGTGCGAGAGCCTGCGCTCCTACCCCAGACGGGTGCCCCCGACGACGTCTACGACGGAGTGGCGAGCGTTTTCTCGCCCGAGGAGATCGTCGCGCTGACGCTCGCCGTCGTTGCGATCAACGGTTGGAATCGCTTCGCTGTCGGCATGCGCAGTCCTGTCGGGAGCTACGTCCATGGCTAAAATCTCTTCTCCGGTAGCTCGCATTGGATACTCACCCGTCAGGTAGTCAATAACGACATCGGTGTCGAGAAGATGTATCAGAGCCGAATCAGCGCCCGGTCGGCGCTGCACTCCTCCTTTAGCTAGCTGCCGCTTCAACGTATCGCCATCGACCAGACCGCGCCAACTACCAAAGGCCGACTGAAATGCCGATCGGTCCGTTGGAACCGGATGTGCTTGATGTCGGTCACGAGCGCCCCGGCTAGCGGTGCCAGGGCGAGGGAACGGGTACGCGGCCACGGCAGCGTGACCAGCCAGAGGCCATAGCCTACCAGGGCGAGTTGGGCCACTTCCAACACCCCGGCTCGGGTCGTGAGGGACGCCATACCGACGCCAAGACCACCTGCCGTCGATGCATCGTTCAGCGCCGACTGCAGCAGGAGCAGGAGTTGGGCGACGCCCCCGACCAATGAGAGCGCCAAGAGCGGCCGGATCGGCAGATGGGGAACCGTCAGCTTGTGCTGCCGTTCCACCGCTTGCCAGACGACGCGCTCGCTGGCTAGTCCGCCAAACGCGAGGAGCAGCGCTCCGAGGAAAAGCCAGGTCGCCGCGACCGCCGGCCAGGAAATCGACGTCGCGACCTGACTGGCCGTCGGCGGCAGCGCCCCGCCGGCTCCCACCGCGAAGGCGAACTCGCCGAGGGAGAGATGCCCATCGTCAGCGGAGTTCTCTCGCCAGGACACCACGTAGATGCCGTGGTCCAGGCGCGGCAAGGGCGCCTGGACCACGAGCCCGCTCTTGAGGCGCTGCAAGACGCCGACCGCGATCAGCTTGCCGCCGGCGGTCTTCACTGTCACGCGCTCGTTGATCACCGGCTCACTGAACTGGAGCAGGAGCGACGTCAGGCTTGCTCCCAGGCGCTGGCCTGGCTCCGGCGTCGTCCGGACGAGAAAGGCGTGCGCCTCGGCCGCCCGTGGGGGGAACAGCAGGATGCTCGCCGTCAGGGCGAGCACGGCCGTTAGCAGCCGGCGTCGGATGCTGTTCATTGGTAAAAGATCATGTAGTACAGCCGCTGCATGGCGATGCTGAGCCAGAAGAAGGTGTTGGTGAGGAAGAGCACGCCCATGCCGATCATCACCAGGCCGCTGCCCCAGTTGAGCAGGCGGTAATAGCGCTTGACCCAGCCGAAGACACTCGTCATGCGAGTGAAGCCGACGCCGGTGGCGACGAAGGGCACGGCCATGCCGAGGGAGTAAAGCAGGAGCAACGCGGCGCCCTGAGCGAGGGTTTGCGTGCTGCCGGCGTAGAAGAGGATCGCCGCCAGGATCGGGCCGACGCAGGGCGTCCAGCCGAAGGCAAAGACCATCCCGAGCAACGTGGGGCCAGCCGGCCCCAGGGTGGAAGGCGAAAGGCGGAACTTGCGTTCCCGGTAGAGGAAGGGCAGCCGCGCCACCTCCAACACCAGCAGCCCCATCACGATCATCACGATGCCGGCCACCTCGTTGAGCAGCCGCCGGCTGGGTCCGATGAGGCCGCCGAGGAGCGACACGACGACGCCGAGCAGGACGAAGACGACGACGAAGCCGAGGACGAACAGCAGCGCGGCGCGCAGTGCGCGCACGGTGTGCGCCCGACTGCCGGCCGAGAGTTGATCCAGCGACAACCCGGACACCATCGACAGGTAGCCGGGGATGAGGGGCGCCACGCAGGGCGAGAAGAAGGAGACAATGCCGGCTCCGAAGGCGACTGCCCAGCCGACTTGCGGCACCAGCTCGTTCATCGCAGCACTTCCGCAAGGAACCCCTGGAGTTGCGCCGGCTGGAGTTCGCCCAGCCAGCGGCGCTCGATCTGCCCGGTCCGGCTCACGAAAAAGGTGGTCGGCAGCCCGGAGACGCCGTAGGCCTGGGTGATCGTGAGACCCTGGTCGGGGCCAGTGGGGTAGGTGAGGCCGAACTGCCGGATGAAGGCGCGAGCGTCCGTGGCGGTGTCCTCAGTATCGACGCCGACCACGAGCAGCCCGCGTGACTGGTACTGGCGCGCCGCCGCTTCCAGGCGGGGTGTCTCGTTCCGGCAAGGGACGCACCAGGAGGCCCAGAAGTTGACGACGACCTTGCCGCGCTGCTCGGCCAGCCGGAAGGAGTCGCCATCGAACAGCGTCAGCGTGAAGTCGGGCGCCAGCCCCAGGCCAGTGGCGGTTTGGCCCGGAAAGTCGCCTTGTCCCTCCAGAGCGGTGAGGCGATCACGCACGAGTGTGCCGGCATCGCCAAGGTTGCCCCAGCGCAGTTGCGCCGCCACGAGGAACGCCAGCGCGAGCAGTGCTAGTGCCCAGAGGGCCAGGCCGAGGTGCCAGTAGGCGGGACGCATCGCGCGCGCCGGCGAGAGACGTGACCCCGGTGCGCTCACTGTAGAATCTCTTCGACGAAGTGGTTAATTTGCGCCTCGGTAAGTGGACCGATCCAGTGCAGGGCGACAGTCCCGTCGCGCCGGATGAAGAAGCTCTCCGGGATGCCGGTGACGCCATAGTCAATGGCGGCATTGCCCCTGGGGTCGGGATCGTTGGGATAGGTAATGCCGAATTCCCCTATGAACTTGCGCGCGTCCACCTCTGTATCCCAGATATCCAGCCCGACCATGATCAGTCCCTGCGACTGGTAGCGTTGCCAGGCGCCCTCCAGCACCGGCGCCTCCTCGCGGCAGGGGGGACACCAGGAGGCCCAGTAGTTCACCAGGACCGGCTTGCCGCGCTGGGCAGCGAGATGGAAGGCCCCGCCGGAGTAGAGTTGGATCTGGAAATCGGGGGCGGGGCCTGGATGGATCAGTCCTACCTGGCTATCCGCATGGACGCCGATCCCGTTCGCCCCGCCCTGTTGGCGTAGGAGCGCGAAGCCCGTGACCGTCAGGAAGGCGATGACGGCGAGGAACACGACGAGGACGACCAACAAGCTGCGAGAACGGCGCGTGACCGGCGGCGTCCAAGGCTCTCCAGACGGCGCCTCGACCACAACTCACCCTCCAATGGGCACCGGCGCGGCGCTCACATCGCCGCTGCTCGACACGCCGGGGCCGCATGCGTGCCCTTCTGTCTGGCCACCGTTCCTACGTGCACTTCGCACGCCTCGGTTATGCTGTACGCATCGTACCATCAGGCATCGTAGCATGCGGGGCGCATATGGGCAAGAGGAGATCCCAGACCTCACGCATCGTCATAATCTGCTGCTCCTTGCGCTTCGTGGGGAGGCGTATATTGGCAGGCCTGACCGCTCTACACGCCGTTACTGCACGATCAGCGTGCCGTACATGCCCTGCCGGGCGTGGCCGGGCACCGGGCAGAGGTAGTAAAAGGTCCCAGCAGTGGTGACCGTGAACTGCAGGGTGCGGCCGGACCACTGCTGCGCCGTGGCTCCACGCACCGGCATGGCGAAGGCGCCTGGGAAGGCCACCTGGGCGTCCATCATGACCATGGACGGGTAGGGCGGCGGCGTGCTGGTGAGCTCCCAGCCGTGTGGCGTCCCGGTATCCGCATCAAAGAAATGCACCGTGACCTGCGCGCCCTTGGGGACGACGACGGTGGGATTCACCAGGCCGTCGACGTTCCAGGTCATGTCCTTCTGCCCGTCCGGGCTCGCCAGCGCCACCAGTTCGAGGGCCGCCGCACGGTAGGTGACGGTGTTCGTTTGCCGGTTGATGTCCGCGCCTGCAGCCAGTTGTTGAGCGAGCGCCCGCGCGGCGGCGGGGCTACTGGTGGTCACGGCGCCGCCGATACCGCCGCCCATCATGCCGCCGGACCCCATATCCTGTACCCCCGGCCCGGCCCGCCCCTGGTCCGGGACGGAAGGGCCTGGGGTAGTTCCATTGGCAGTCGCCGGCCCACCGAGGCCACGCGCCAGCGCCGCGCCCGTGCCTCCCAGCAGCAGCGGTAGCGCCAGCAGCCCGCCAGCTAACAACTCTCGCCTTCGTACTCGCAGCATGTCATTTCCTCACTGTCTTTGCTCTCGCTTCGGACATCCGCTGCCCTCTGTACTGCTTCCAGGCTACGACCGGAAACTCAAGGGCGGATGCTCGGCCGCGTCAAGATTCGCTCAAGCCGAGCGGGCGACGTTCGCGGGCGATCGGCAGGGTAAAGGCGAAGGTGCTGCCCTGTCCTGGCCCCGGCGACTCAGCCCCGATGTGCCCGCCCATCGCCTCCACCAGCGCCCGCGCGATGGTGAGGCCGATCCCCGAACCGCCAAGCGCCCGCGAACGGGATTTCTCCGCCCGGTAGAAGCGCTCGAAGAGCCGCCGCCCCTGCTCCGGCGTGAAACCGATGCCGCTGTCGCGGACGGCGAACTTGACGGCAGCGCCTGCCCGTTCGACCGAGAGTTCGACGTGGCCCGGAGCGGGTGTGTAGCGCAGGGCATTTGTCAGCAGGTTCGTCAGCACCTGAACGGCCCGGTCCTGGTCGGCAGCCACCGCCGGGAGGCCGGACGGCACCCGGCTTTCCAGCGCGAGTCCCTGCTCTTCGAACTGGGGCTGCATCCGGTCCAAAGCGGCCTGGACGATCGCTCCGGGCGGTACCGCCCGCACCGTCAGTGAGAGCTGACGAGCCTCCGCCCGCGATACCTCCTGCAGGTCATCAATGAGGCGACGCAGGCGTCCCGCCTCGCCGTGCAGTTTGGCCCAGATGTGGTCCGACGGCGCCACGACGCCGTCGAGCAGTCCCTCCAGGTAGCCCTCCAGCGTGGCCACGGGTGTGCGCAGCTCGTGCGCCACGTCGCCCACCAGTTCAAGACGCCGCCGCTCCGCTTCCTCCAGCGAGTGCGCCATGGCGTTGAAGCCGGCGGCGAGCTGGGCCAGCTCATCGGCGGCTTCGGTCGTTGAGACCGCTACGCGCTCGGCAGAGTGCCCGGCGGCGATGCGCTGGGTGGCGCGGAGCACCGCCTGGATGGGACGAGCGATATAGCGGGCCACGAGCAGGTTCAGCAGGAGCGCCGTCACGGTCGCGGCGACGACGGCCACCAGCAGCGCCTGGTTGAGGGCTTGCCGGAACGCCGCCTGCACGTAGGGATCCATCATTGGGGCGCCTCGCGCGCTGGGCCCCACCAGCGCGCCGCCCATGCCCCGCCCAGCCATCATGTGCGCCATCCCAGCACTGAAGAAGGCCGGCGCCAGGCTGTTCGCGGCAATGACCATGGTCACCAGCCCCACGAGAATGACGAGCAGATAAGAGAGGAAAAGCCGGCCGGCGAGGGTGGTCCGCAAGCGGCGCATCGGGCTAGTCCGGCCGGACGCCGAAACGGTAGCCGACGCTGCGCACCGTCTCGACATAGCGCGGCTGGCCGGGGTTATCCTCAATCTTGCGCCGCAGGTTGCCGACATGCACGCCCACGACGTGGTCGTCGTAGGCGTCGTCTCCCCAGATGCGCTCCAGGAGCTGGTCCCGCGTGAAGACACGGCCAGGATGGGCGGCCAGCATCGTCAGGAGAGCGAACTCGCGCGGTGTGAGCGGCACGACCTGTCCCCGCTTGGTGACCTCGTGGCGAGCGTCGTCGAGACCCAGTTCGCCGAAGCGGCGGATGGGTGGCGTATCCGGCGCACCGGGCAGGGCCGTTCTCGGCCGGCGGAGCAGCGCTTTGACGCGGGCGACGAGTTCGCGCGGGCTGAAGGGTTTGGTGAGATAGTCATCGGCGCCCACAGCAAGACCCACGAGCTTGTCGACCTCTTCGGCCTTGGCCGTGAGCATGAGCACGTAGGCGTCCGAGAACTGCCGCACCTGCCGGCAGACTTCGATACCATCCAGGCCGGGCAGGAGGAGATCCAGGAGGATCACGTCCGGGTTGCCGGAGCGAGCCAGATCCAGCGCGGCGCGCCCATCGCCTGCGGTCAGGACGGTGTAGCCCTCCCGCTCGAGGTACCCTTGCACGAGCTCGACCAGGTTCGCCTCATCATCTACGACCAGCACCGTCGTCACGTTGGTACCTTCCCGCACCGCACGGTCGCTCGCCCCAAGCGCCCGCCCGACCGCCGTTGGCGCATCTGCTAGCGCTCCAATGTTTGCCGCATCCGCTCGTGCTCGTCGTGGCTGATCTCCCCGGCGGCCAGGCGCCGCCGCAGGATCTCCATCGGCGTTTCGCGCTCCATGCCGGTGCTCGGCGAACCGGTCAGTGCCCGCACGAGCCAGACCACCACGAGAACGACCGCCACGATGACGGCGACCATGGCCAGGAAGCCGATGACCATCACCAGCCATCCCCAGCCCATCATGCCATAGCCGGAACCGAATCCGCCCATCTTGCCGAAACCTCCCAACTCGCGCGTCATCGGCAGGTTCGCTATTGGTGCGTGCAATCCTCGACTGCATCCCAAATGCCAGCATTCAGGCGGGGCGAACGACTCCCGGTGGCAGGAGTGCAATCAGTATGACAGGTGAAGGTCAACGGATCGTGCTCGCCCGGTCAAGGTCGGCGCAAGGTGCCGTCCCGCCTCGTTCGACTACTTGCGCTGGGCGGCCTTATTGGTGGCCCGTGCGACCTGCTCCGCCTCTCGGACTGCCCAATTGGACGGAACGGCCTCGGAGGTGTCAAGCTCTTCCACCTGGCGCGTCAGCGCCGCCTGCTGTTCGCGGACGCTGTCAAGCTGGGCCCGCAATTGCGCGAGCTGCTCCTCACGAGACAACGCAGCCATGCTTTCCCCGGACGGCATCGCCTGAGCCTGCTTCGGAGGCGTCATCGGCACCAGATTCATGCCGCACTCGGAGCACTTCCCCGGGCGGTCGCTGCGAACCTCCGGGTGCATCGGACAGGAGTACGTCGTCCCGGCGCCGGACTGGGCGCCCTGGTTGTTCATTCCGCCCATCTTCCCCATGCCGAACATCATGAGCCCCATAGACAAGGGGCAGATCAGGACCGCCAGGGTTGGCAACGCCGACCAGAAGATCTGGGGTTCCACGACCAGAACCCCCACTGCGACTGCCCCCAGACCGACCAACACCTTCCAGTTCAAACAGCACTTCAGCATGTCCATGTTTTCGCCCTCCTAAAGGCAGCGACGCTCCAACGTTCGAGCGGCCATTCACATCGAAACAGGGCGGCTGCTCCCCACTCGCCACTCCCACCACCGCTAGGCGGATTGCTCCCGGATGAGCGGCACGACGCGGGCGGGCAGGACTCACGGCGCTACACCGCTCCTATCCAACGACATCAAGCAGCGCCCGTGTGGTTTCCGACAGCGGGGACTGCCCAAATACGTCTAGCAGGTCGTGGCGAAGTGCATAGCATAGCGCCAACTCCTTTCGCACGCTCGCTTACCAACCGAGCATATGGAGGAGCGACCCGCAGCCCATCGGCGCAAGCAGCAGCGCCAGGTTCATGCTCTGCAAGCCGAGGACGGCCACGGCCGCCCCCCCGGCGCGCGCGAGCGGTCCCGGCTGACGGCCAGCATCTCCGACCAATAGTTGCCTGCCCTCCATCAAGCGCCGGACGCGCCCTTCGATATCGGCGTGCGCGCCGGCCAGCCCTACTCCTGTCGCCGGCAGCAGTCGCGGGCCAAGCGCCGCCTGCCACACCTTCGCCAGGGCGCTCGCCAGCGCCAGCGGCCGGCCGGTCACGCCCACGGCTAAGTCGTCGCAGGCCAGCTCCTGCTGGTACCGGAGCCGGCGGAAGGCGACCCGGCTGCTCGGCAGGTACCAGAAGGCGTCCCGCAGCAGCACGACCAGCCAGACGAATGCGTGATCCCGGCGAGCGAGGTGGGCCAGCTCGTGCGCCAGCACCCCTTCCAGCTCGCGCGCGTCGAGACGGGCGACTATCCAGGTGGAGAGCAGTAACCGAGGACGGCCGCCCGGCCAGCCACAGACGAGCGCCTGGGGCTGATGGGAAGGAGTAAGGAGCAACAGCGGCGCCGCGATCCCAAACCGGCGGGCGATGCCGCCGACGCTCGTCTGGAGCGTGGACGGTATGGGGAGGCTCCCGCGCGCCGTCAGTCGCCAGAGGAGGCCGAGGCGGACCAGCGCCAGAACAAGCGCTCCCGACGCCACCAGCCCCATGCCCAGTGGCAGCGCCAGATTCAGCAGCGCAGCAAGGGGCGGCGCGCCGAGCCAGCACACCGAGCGACCGAACGCCGCCAGCATCCACACGCCCAGACCCAGGCTGGCTAGCGGCGCGGCAAGCACGGCGAGCGGCAACTGTGGATAGCGACTTGCCCAGGAGGTCCGGAGCGCCGCGTCACCCAGCAGCGTGACGACCACCAGGCTAGCAAGGACGATGAGGAACGGCATCAGGCTTCCTCCGCTGTCCGTCGCCGCTCCAACTCCGCCAGCAGTTGCTCAGCGCGCCGCCGCATTGCTGGATCGCTCATCTGCTCCAGTTCGCGGCTCACGGCGCCGCCGAAGCTCAGGACCAGGTCTTCCAGAATCCGGCCGACGAAGCGCGCGATGAACTCCTCCTGAGTGAAGTTGGGGAAGTAGACGTAGGCCTGGTCGGCCTTCTCGGCGCGCAACAGACGCTTCCGCGCCAGGCGCGTCATGGTGTTCATCACCGTGGTGTAAGCGAGGCGCCGGCGCTCGTACAGCGCCTCGAAGACCTCACGGACCGTGGTACCCTGACCAACCGGGCGAGCCCAGATCAACTCCATGATCTCGGCTTCCAGGTCGCCGAGCACCTTGCGGACACCCGGCCGGTCTGGACGAAAGGTCCCGATAGCCAGTTCAGGTTCCATGCCACCCCCTCCAGGCTCTTGCGGGTCATCGCAGCGCTCCGCCTGCGCTCGGTCGCCTAGCGGATGCCAGGCGCCATGGCCCGATTGCCATCGTCCTCAGACGATTTGCCTGCCGCCGCTAACGCGCCGGCTTCCCCGGACGGAACGGCGGCGAGCCGCTGCGCCGGTCGTCTCCAGGAGAACCGGACCACCGCGACGGCGATGAGCAGCAACCCGGCGCCCTGGAGGACGAGCGGCACGCCTTGCAGGCGGAGGGCGACGTCGGCCAGGAGACCGGAGGCCCAGTGGTTGAACGCCAGCAGGAAGTCCGGCGTGTAGGTGCTCTGGCCGCTGAAGGCTAGGTACAAGGCCAAGATGCCCATGGTAAGGAACATCAGGCCAGCCACCGCGTCGGTGACCTTGGCCGACCAGGCGCTGAAGGCAAACCGGCGCGCCCCCAGGCGACTGAGCGTCCGCTGATCCAATCCTAGCCGTTCCCAGAGGGCCGCCGCCAGCAGCAAGGGGAACACCATGCCGAAGACGTAGGCCAGCCCGAGGCCGGCCGCCGTCAACAACGATGGCGAGAGCGCCGTCAGCGCCAGCACGCCCACCAGCACCGGCGCGCAACAGGAGCCGGCGAGGCCGGAGACAACACCCAGGAGTAGGACGCCACCGGCGTCTCTCTGTCCCGCCCGTGCCGGCGTCGAGAGCATCGGCAAGGGCAGCATCCAGCCGCGACCGCTCAGGGCGAACAGGCCGAGCAGCGTCAGCAGCAGGCCGACCACAAAGTACAGCTCGCGATGGTACGTGCCGAGCACCTGGCTGAGTGCGCCGATGCCGAGCACGATGGGCAAGAGCACAAGCGCCACGCCGGCCGAGAAGAGCAGCGTCATTGTGGCCAACTGCCAGCCGCCCCGCCGGAGCGCCGCCGCCAGGTAGGCTGGCATGAGAGAGACGATACAGCAGGGAGCGAACAGCGCCAGGATGCCGCCCAAGAAGGCGGCGACGACCGAACTGCTGTAGATCAGGGCGTTCATGGGCGGGTCAACTCCCCGAGGCGTCGACGTAACTTTCCCTCCGACAGCCGCCCGTAGCCGAAGAGCGCGCCGTTCAGATAGACGCCCGGCGGGAAGGCAATCACATCCCGCAGCGCCATGGCCGCTCCCTCTGGCGTTTCCAGCGGCACTTCCTCCACGACCAACGGCCACTCACCCTTGAGACGCTCCAAGAGCCGTCGGGCGTGAGCGCAGTAGTGGCAACCCTCGGCGGTGAGCAAGGCGACTTGAATCGTCTCCATCAGGCCGCCTGTTTGAGAGCAGCAATGACCGAGGCGTCCGGCACGTGCATGGTGTCGGGGGCGAGTTGCTTCCAGACCACCGTACCTTGTGGGCCGATGATAAAGATCGCGTGGTTATCCACTGGCCCCATGTCCATCCCGCCGGCGATCCTGAAGTCGCCCAGCGCCGAGCCCAGTTGGTGATCGGTGTCTTGCAGGATCGGGAAGGCGAGGTGTAACTGCTGCACCACCGATTGGGAGGTGGCGACGGGATCGACGCTCACGGCGAGCACTGTCGCGTTCAGGCCGTGGATAGTTGGCAGATCCTGTTGCAGCTGCACGAGCTGCTGCTGGCACGCCCCTCAAGTTGAACCCTCGTAGAAGTAGAGCACGACTTTCCGCCCGCGATAGTCGGCAAGCGAGATTGGATGTCCGGCGGTCGAGGGCAGCGCCACGTTGGAGACGGCCGTGCCGAGGGCCGTGCCGACAACGGCGCCGCCGGAATGGCTCACCACGAGGCCGAAGGCGACGATGACGACCACGATCACGCCGACCAGACTAGCCCAGAGCCACCGCCGCGACCGGCTGCGAGCGCCACGGGTTACTCGCATCGTCGTTTTGCTCGCCATCTGCCTCGCCCCCTACTGCGCAACCATCGAAGCGCTCCAGCGCCACCTGCCGGTCTCATTGCGTCGGTGTCGGTGCGTCCCGGCTGGGTGATTCACTGTAGTGATCGTACCATGAGCGGTCGTAGCAAACGGAGCGACCCGTACCGATGTGAGGATTGGCGACCAGGATGGGGGGCGACCTTTACCCCGGCACAGCCAGGCCGGTGACAAACGGGAGCAGGGGCATCGGCGATCTCAGCCGCTGCGTCTCAACGATCCGGAGATTTGCTGCTCTGATACTGTCGAGGGTGGAGCGGTTGAGGTGACAGCCAGCACCGAGCCGGCGCCACGCAGGCGTTAGCAGATCCTGGAAGTGCGCAACGAGGCCATCGTCGGCACGTACGTGCTCGATGAAGCGAAAGGTGCCGTCCGGTTTGAGGACTCGCCGCACCTCCATCAGCGCCCGTGCCTGGTCGGTCACGCTACACAACACCAAAGTGGCGACCACGGTGTCGAAGGAAGCGCCGGCAAAGGGCAGAGATTCGGCAGCACATCGGCAAAGCTCGACGTCCAGTCGCATCTCCCGCGCCCGCTTCGTTGCCCGCCGCAGCATGAACGGGTCTGGGTCGGTAGCAACGAGGCGTTCCACCAACTGGTAATAGGGAAGGTTGGCCCCCGTACCGGCACCGATCTCCAACACGCACCCCCTCGCTGCGCCGGCAGTGCGCTGACGCAGCGGTCCCATCACCTTGCGGTCCCCCAAGCGGTTGAGAGGATCGTAGAGCGCCGCGAACCAGGGGTGTCCCTTGGTCTCAGTACCCATTGTGCCGCCTCATTTGCGCTGTCCTCACGCCTCGTATATGCTCGCCGGCCCGACCCTCGCGGGCAGATGCGGCTTGTCCAAAATGTGCGGCCACTCCCGCGGCGGGACGGCCAGGAGTTGGTTGGTGAAGGTGGGCTTGTGGATGCCTTCATAGCTCATCCGGGGAATACCTTCTCAATGGTCGCCTTGATCGCGGCGGCATCGATGGCGCCGTGCTCGTCGTCGCGGCTTATCACCAACAAGCCGCCACTACCACCCTCGGGCGCGTCTTCCAACGGCAGGATGTCCTGCTGTTTGTACCATTCCAGCTTGTGCTGCCAGCGCTGCTGATACTCCGGCAGGTGCAGGAGACCAAGGTGTTCCCAGAAGACCTTGCGACCAGTCTCGGCATTATCGATCGTGAAGTCTGGATAGCGGGTTTGACCGTTGGCGGCCAGCAGTTGCTCATAGGACGTACATGACGCCGTGCTCGTGCAGGAGGTTGGCAATAATCACTTCCGACTTGGAACGGACGAGCTGATTGTCGGTCGTTCGGTGGATGAGATTTTGCTCCAGAAAGTGACCTTCCACCTCCACCGGCGCTGGCGGCGCAAACAAGTTCGTCAACCGGCGGGCAGTTTCCGAGTACTGCGGCGAGGAGTAGCCTTTCAGCTCATTCAAATCACTCTGATGGAGCACGACGACGCGCTTTTGTTGCCGTGTGAGTGCGGTATATAGCAGTTCCCGTGACATCATTCGTGCATGCTTGGGCAGGACCAGGAATGTCCTACCGAACTGACTGCCTTGCGCCTTGTGGATGGTGAGAGCGTAGGCCAACTCCAACGGGCTCTCGCCGGAATCCTCGAAATCGCCAGGCTTGTAGCTGTAGCGATAGCCCGGCTGTGAGGCAAACTCTACATGGGAATAGTACGGCGCACCGCCTCCGTGCCGACCGAACTGGCCGACGACGATTCCAATCTCGCCATTGGCGACGTAGTCCAGCGCGCCCGCCGTAGGGAAGGCATGGAGGCGGCCATCGTTAGACGGTCTGCATTACCTTATCGCCATAGACGATTTCTTCGGCTCCCAGTGGCCGAGGAATACGGCGCTGGTATTCAGGTAGGACGGCCGACGCGCGAGTATTGGCTCGAAACCGCCGTTGGAGCAGGCGGTTCAACTCTGTCACGCCGAAACTGTCACCGCGCACCGGCGTGAGAATCTGCCATTGCTCCACTTTCGCCGCCGACCCGGCCTGCGTAGCACTCCCGACATTGAAATACACATAGCCATTGGATACTGTGTCTCCGAGCGACACCTCAAAGCCGACACTATCATCCTGAGAACCGAGCGGCAATTCCTTAGCGAGGGTCTCCAGTAAGGCGTCATGCAAATCCTGGGGCGTTGTCCACGGTACAAAGTGCAGGTACTTGCTTTCTGTTGCCTGAGACATAAGCGACCATACCTCGTCGGCGCCTGGCTCTAACTCGCTGCTACCGAACCAACTCGCCAGCAGCACGTCCTTGGGCCGATACCAGAGTAAAAATAAAGCAGGAGTGACAGGACTCGAACCTGCGACAAGCGGTTTTGGAGACCGCTGCTCTACCAACTGAGCTACACTCCTCTGCTTCACGATAGCACATAAGGATAACAGGTGGCTGCAGCGTTGCAACACCAGCTGGCTTGCCTACCGTTACCCTTGTCTCTTGGCAGGAAAGTGGAGCACAAGCGTGCTCAGCACATTCTCGAAGAACGTCGTGATGGACTGCGCCTGGGCCTCAGCTAGCTCCTGGTCACTCAACGCCAGCTCGGCTGCATCTGAGGCGTGGTCCATCCACT